>QMIW01000107.1 GCA_024434165.1 Chloroflexota bacterium
TGCCCTCTCCCATCGGGAGAGGGGGAAGTCATCCCAGAAGATATAACCTTGTTTGGGGTGAGGGAAGCCTCTTGAAACCAAGGCAGCAACTCGGGTTAAATAAGAATTTCGCAAAAGGAGACCAGCGTATGACAACCACCGTGCACGACCCCGTCTGTCACATGGACATTGACCCCGCCACCGCCGCCGGCAAGTCCGAGTACAAGGGGCAGACCTACTACTTCTGCTCGCTCGGCTGCAAGAAAGCCTTCGACGAGGACCCTGAGAAATACCTCGGCAAAGCGGGCGAACATCAACACTAATCGTTTCTTTCGATGGAGGCTTGTTCAGAAAATGGACAAGCCTTTATTTTTCCCTTCGCGCAACTTCACCCAGTCTTTGTCCCATCTTTACAAAATCTTTAATCGCGGTTGTTATCCTTTGATCGTCGAAAGCGCGTAATTGGCGGTGACCTATGCTCAAAGCCGCCGCCGTTCGCTGCGCGAAGACGCCGGCGCAGGGAGCACTAAGAAATTATCTCAAAACCCTGCAAAACGCCCCATCCAAGCATGTTTGAGGCTCAAAATTCGACTTTTGAGATAGTTTCTAAGAAAATTACCGATACTTTTGCGCTATACCCCTAGAGAGCGCACACTACGCAGTTTTTTCGTGATCTATTGACTACGTAGAAAGGATATAAAAACATGAAAAAAACAAACTGGTGGGCAGTCGGCTTCATCTCGATCATCGTTCTCCTGTTGCTGTTCTGGCTTGGCACGATGATCGGCGGGTGGGGCTATCGCGGATATGGCATGATGGGGCGCGGAATGATGGGTCCCGGCATGATGGGAAACTGGGGCTTCTCACCCTTCGGATGGTTCGGAATGGGGCTCGGAATGCTTTTAATATGGCTGCTGCCCATCGGCGTCATCGCGCTCATCGTGTTTGGCATCGCTTCGCTGATGCGGAATACCGGCGCCCCCACGCCCCC
The DNA here is from genome assembly GCA_024434165.1 of Chloroflexota bacterium. Classification (GTDB taxonomy): domain Bacteria; phylum Chloroflexota; class Anaerolineae; order Anaerolineales; family Villigracilaceae; genus Villigracilis. The sequence goes on from QMIW01000107.1 coordinate 971, forward strand.
CGCTCCCCAAAATCCCTGCCCCAACTGCGGCAGGGGCACACAAGCCGACTGGCAAAACTGTCCCTACTGTGGAACGGCGTTGAAGTAACCGCATCCAACCCGGCGCAGGCTGCCAACCCAGTCAGGCAGAGGACACCGCCATTGGCAATGTGCCGCCTGCGCCTATGAACAACCGATCTTTCCTATCGAAGTGATATAGCCAGTCGTCTCGTAAAAATTGGGGCGCTGATTCCCCTGCTGCAAATAGTCCGCCAGCAAGGGCTGAAGGGGGTAATACGCGAATTGATAACAGGCTTCCGTTTGGATGTTCTCCCAAACATCCTTTTCCAGGCTGAAGACGAATGATTTCTCCCCGTCCGTCGTTTCGACGCCATATTCCGTACAATAGTATTTCCCGCATTTGACGGTGGTTTCCCGCTTCTCCACCACCTTCACTTGAACGACCTTTTCTCCATTTCGATAAGTATCGAGGGTCACAACGGCGGATGCCGCGCCAAACAGGAGCAGCAATACGCCGATTCCGATTTGAACACAGCCGCCTATCTGTCGCTTTCTGCGCCGCTTCGGCGCGAGCAAAAGCGGCAGCGCATTTCCCAGCCCAAGGGCGAATAAAAATCCGATCAGGAATAAACTACCGGAAAAAGCCCCCAACGTCGAGGCGGAATAGATGATGTCCATGTTCGAACTCCATAACGTTATTTGACGCATCCGTCTCTTGTCAACGCCGCCACCTTTTCATCTGAAAAACCGAGCATTTCCTTCAAAACTTCCTTCGTGTGCTCCCCCATCAGCGGCGGCGGGAGGCGGTATGAGATGGGCGTACCTTCCATCTTAAGCGGCGAACCGACGAGGGGCAGCGACCCGATGGTGGGATGTTCCATCGTGATCAGCATTTCGCGCTCGCGCACGTGCGGCATGGCGAAGACCTGCTCGAAGTTGTTGATGGGTCCGCAGGGGAATTGGTCGCCGATCAGGCTCAGCCATTCAGCCGCCGTTTTTGACGCAAAGACCGGCTTGAGCAGGGAGATCAACGCTTCGCGGTTTTCCACACGCGCCGCATTGGTCGCAAAGCGGACATCCGCAGACCATTCGGGCTTGCCGATCAACCTGCACAAGACCTCGAAGTGCCGGTCGTTCCCCACGGCGATGACGAACCAGTCGTCCTTCGCCTGAAAACTCTGATACGGGACGATGTTCGCATGAGCGTTGCCGTAGCGCCCGGGTAGTTTGCCCGAAATCAAAAAGTTGCTCGCCGTGTTTGCCAGCCAGCCAAGTTGGGAATCGAACAACGCAATATCGAGGTATTGACCTTTCCCGGTCACGGTCCGCGCTTGTAATGCCGCGAGGATGGCAATGACCGCATTCTGCCCGGCGAACAAATCCGCCGCCGCCACGCCGACCTTCATCGGCTCGCCCTCCGGTTCGCCGGTGATGCTCATAATCCCGCCCATTGCCTGGATCATGAAATCGTAGCCGGGTTTGTCGCGCAGGGGACCCGTCTGCCCGAAGCCGGAAATGGAGCAATACACCAATTGCGGGTTCTGTTTCGATAAGGTTTCAAAGTCCAAGCCGAATTTTTTCAACGTGCCCGGGCGGAAGTTTTCGACCAGCACGTCGCTGTGCAGGGCAAGGTCGCGCAGGATGGCTTTGCCTTCCTCCGTTTTCAAGTTGACCACGATGCCGCGTTTGTTGCGGTTGACGCACAGGTAGTAGGCGCTCTCCCCGCCCGCAAACGGCGGACCCCAGCCGCGTGTCTCGTCGCCTTCGGGCGGCTCCACTTTGACGACTTCCGCTCCCAGGTCGCCGAGAACCATCGTACAATAAGGTCCAGCCAGCACGCGGCTGAGGTCGAGCACGCGAATGTTCTGCAAGGGCTGCATGGAACTCCTGATGTCATTGCGAGTGGCGCGCCGCGACGTGTGCCCGCAGGGGTAAGCAATCGCACGAACGCGGCGGAGGCTGCTTCGTCGGAAAAAGAGCCCTCCTCGCAACGATGTAAAAATATGATATGAAACGCGACTTGTATTTTAGCAAACCTCTTATCAACGCGGCGGGGTCGCTGGGATTCTTTCCAGACATGCGGGGACTGGAAACCCCTGGCGGGCTGGAATTTGGCGCGTTCGTAACAAACCCCATCTCCCTCCGTCCGCGCCTGCCGGCAGCTCACCCGGCGGTGGTGGAATTTCCCGGCGGTTTTTTATTGCACACAGGGCTGCCAAATCCCGGCTTTTATGCGGCATTGAAAAAGTATTCCGCAAAATGGAGCCGCGCCAGCCTGCCCATCATCGTTCACCTCATGGCGGACCGCCCCGAAGAGACCCAGCGCATGGTGCGCGAACTTGAAAGCGTGGAGAATGTGATGGCTGCCCAATTGGGGTTTGCGCCGCTGCTGACCGATGACATCATTCTGCTGACGCTGGAAATGTGTTTGGGGGAACTGCCGCTGATCTTCGCCCTCCCTCACGAACAGGTGCTGCCGCTGGGTCCAAAATTAATGGAAGGCGGCGCAAGCGCGATCAGCCTCGCTTCGCCGCGCGGGGCTGTTTATGATGAAGCGGGAAACCTGGTGACGGGAAGGTTGTACGGGCAGGCATTATTTCCGCGCGCACTGGAGGTGGTCCGCTCGGCGGCGATGATCGGGCTGCCGGTCATCGGGTCGGGCGGGGTGTGGTCGCAGGCGGATGCGGAGTCCATGCTCAGGGCGGGGGCAATGGCTGTCGAAACAGATGCCCGGCTTTGGGTCCCGAAAGAGGCGGACACCTGAGAGGGGATGCCGCGGTAAAAAAAGAGCCCCGTCTCACGACGAGGCTCTTTCATCAAGGTTCGGTTAGAGAACCACAACATCCGCGGCTTGCAAACCTTTGGGGCCTTTTTCGATACTGAATTCCACTTTCTGGCCTTCCTGCAGGTTCTTGAAGCCTTCACCGCGAATGGCGGAAAAGTGAACGAAGACGTCGGGACCGCCTTCACGTTCGATGAAACCATATCCCTTGGTCCCATTGAACCACTTTACCGTGCCGATGATACGTTCAGCCATATTTGCCTCCTGAGCAAAAGAAAAATTCGGGTGACGCAGTTGTATTCATCGGGTGGTAAAAAAATACGGCTCAGGTCTTGCTTTGAGCCGTCGTCTTCTGCCGTTCCACAACGAAAACCTCTTGCATCCTTCAAGCCCAACTTTATCATGAATTTCTAATCTTGGCAATTATTTGCCGGCTCCAGCAGCATGACCGGGATACGGCGGTGGGCGGCTCTTTGTTCGTATTTCTGGTAGCCTGCATAGAGGGCAACCGCTTTGCGCCAGTAGACTTCGCGCTCCCCGCCTTCGGTCTCCCGTGCGCAATAACTGCGCGGCACGCCGTTCAGCCAAACTTCACACCTGGGATGTTTCTTGAGGTTGTAATACCAGCCCGGGTTGTGTTGGCGCCCGAAATTGGAACCGATCAACGCGATCTTTTCCCCATCCATTACGGCGACGAGAATTGACGTGTGCTTCGCGCCGGTCCTGGCGCCGGTGGTGACGACCTGGACGATGTTCCAGCCGAGGATTTCGGAGAGGCTGTGCCTGCCTTTGGTCAACCGGAGAATGAACCCATCCATGATGTGCGTGCGCGCGGCAAAGAACGCCGTGACGGGTTTGAGCATGAAAAAGCGGTGAAGCAGTCTTTGAATGAAGTTGGGTTTTTTCATTCACTTTTCCAGCCAGATCGTGACGGGTCCGTCATTGTGGATTTCCACCTGCATGTGCGCGCCGAATTGACCGGTTTGAGTCGGCACGCCGTGGCTGCGCAGCAACTCGGCAAAGCGATTGACGAGCGGTTCGGCGGCTTCGGGCAGGGCGGCGTCAATAAAGGAAGGACGGCGTCCCTTGCGGGCATCGGCATAGAGTGTGAACTGGGAAACTACAATCGCCTCTCCCCGGACCTCGAGCACAGACAGGTTACTCTTGCCTTGTTCGTCCTCGAAGATGCGCAGGTTGGCGATCTTCTCTGCGAGGAACTTCGCCTGCTCCTCCCCATCGCCGTGACCGATGCCCAATAAAATCAACAGACCCTTCCCAATGCTGGAAATGGTCTGTCCGTTGACGGTGACGCCGGCTTTGGAGACTCGTTGAATGAGAGCGCGCATGGGGGAGTGTTACGTACACAAAGTAGACAAGTAGATAGGTACACAAGCAGACAGATATGCACAACCTGTTTACTTGTTTACCTGTTTACATTCTCACGGCAGTTTCATCGCTTCGCGGACTTCCATCATCGTCTTCTGCGCGATGGCGCGGGCGCGTTTTCCGCCGTCATCGAGGACATCCTGCACGTAGCCGGGCTTTGCCTCCAGTTCGGCGCGTTTGGCGCGGAAGGGCTCGAGATGTTTGTTGAGGTTGCCGGCAAAGCGCAGTTTGCAATCCACGCAGCCGATGCCCGCGCGGCGGCACTCGGTGTTGATCATGTCCACCTCCTCCTGCGGGGAGAAAATCTTGTGCATGGTGAACACGTTGCAGACATCGGGGTTGCCGGGGTCGGTCCTGCGCTGGCGCGCCGGGTCGGTGACCATTTCACGCACGCGCCGGGTGGTTTCTTCGGCGGTGGAGGCAAGTTCGATGTGGTTGTTCAGGCTCTTGCTCATCTTGTCTTTGCCGTCAATGCCGACCACCTTCAAAACTTCGGTGTGCTTTACCTGCGGCTCGATCAACACCTGGGTATTGAAGCGGTAATTGAACGAACGCACGGTCTCGCGGGCGAATTCAAGGTGCGGAGCCTGGTCAATGCCGACGGGAACGATGTCCGTTTTGTAGAGGACGATGTCCGCCGTCATCAGGACGGGATATCCGAGCAAGCCGTAGTTGACGTTATCCGGCTGTTGGCGCACTTTTTCCTTGAAGGTCGGCAGGTCGGTCAGTTTGCCGAACGGCGTGACCATCGAAAGATAGGTGTGCAGTTCCATCACTTCGGGAACGTGCGATTGAACGAACAGGATCGCCTCCTCCGGGCGGATGCCCGCGGCGAGCCAGTCCAGCGCCATTTCGAACGTATTCTGTTTCAGGTTTTCGGTGGTCTCCACCGTCGTCAGCGCGTGGACGTCCACGATGCAGTACACGCAGTCATAGTCCGCCTGAAGCGCCACGTAGTTTTGAATCGCGCCGAGATAGTTCCCCAAATGCTGTCGTCCTGTGGGGCGCGCGCCTGAAAATACTCGTCCTTTTTTTGCCATTTGTTAGTCCTTGTTTTACCACGAAGGACACGGAGAGCACGAAGGGATTAGGAAGAATTCCTTTGTGTACTTTGCCTGCACTGCCGTTCGCTGCGCAGGCGCACGTGTGACCTTTGTGTTTGGATTTTTTTCAATCAACCATCTTCGAAATCAGCCCCAGTATCTCACCGGCTTCGGCGTGACGTTTGGTCTGCAATTTGGAGTAGAGCAGCCTCCCGTTCACGCTGACCTCGAACTTGCCGCCGTCCGAAGGAACGAGGGTCAGCGTTTCGATGACGTGCTCGTACTCCTTCAGCAGTTCCTCCGCCAGGCTCACGGCCCGGCCCATGTAATGTCAGACCGCGCAGTAGACGATTTCGATTTTGAGCATGAGGTTTTCCAGAAGACCTCCCGGGTCTGTGAGTTTATAAGAAAATTATAACATGCCGCCTCAAAGGGCTTGCCACGCCATGATAAGGGGACTATAATGCCGCAGTCGTATTCGAGGAAAGTTATTGCAAGAGCAAGGAGAAGTTCGTATGCCCGTCTATACCTATCGCTGTGAGAATTGCGGAATCCAGTTCGAGCGCCAGCAATCCTTCACCGATGCCCCACTGAAGACCTGCCCCGAGTGCCGCAGGAAGGCGCTCAAGAAGGTCATCACCCCCACCAAGGTCATCTTCAAGGGGTCGGGGTTCTATGCCACCGACCATAGATCGCCGTCGGGCGATGCGAGTTCATCGAAGAAGGGCGATGCCGAGAGCAAACCCTCTTCCGAAAAGTCGGACTAAACCCGGCAAACACCCCAGGCGCGACGAGACCCGTCGCGTTTATTTTTTAAGAGCAATTCATTGGAAGGCATACAGGCGCATCTTCCCGCGCTGACCGATGAAGCGCAGACCGAGCGCTTCGAGGTCCACCTCGTCGTTGTAGAGGGGCGGGAAGATTTCGCCGCGATAATGGCTGTTCTGCGAGAGGACGAGAAAGCGAATCCCCTGCTCGCGGCAGGCGGAGGCAAAGGCTTCCCACGAGTCGTTGGGGATGGCGGGAAATTCCTCGGCATAACCCCATACCCAGCCCGCCGACCAGTTGCCGATCTGGCGCGAACGGTACGGCATGGTGGTTGGGGTGTAGAAATCGTAACGGTCTGCAAAAATCTCGGTCGGGGAGGTCATGCCGTTGCTGCGCAAGGTCTGTTCGATGACCGAAAGCACTTTGCGCTCGGCGTATGCGGCGCGGATCAAGCCGATGTCGTACTCTGCCCAGCGATAAAACACCCGAAAGCCCGCTGCAATGAACAAAACCGCAATGCCCCACTCCACCCAGCGGCTCGAAAAACGGACGTGTTTTTTTCCCAGATCGGTCAGCGTGGCGAGCAAAACCGCCGCCGAAGGCAGGTACACGCTCATCAGGATAACCGGCGAACGTGCGCTGTCGCTCAGGGAGATGGGAATGGCGTACAACACGATGAAAACCAGCGAGAAAAGGGAAAAGCGCGCGTACCGTCCCTTCGGCGAGAGGAGAAAAGCCAGCGCCGCCGCCCAGATATGAGAAATAAAGTAGAGAAAGAAAGGTTTGTATAAACCAAACGCGCGGGCGGGGTCTTCGGCAATCGTCTGGAACAACGAGAAGCCTTCAAGGTCGGCGGGCGTGAGCGGGTTGGTCATATCCATCCCGTAAAAGAATTTATATAAATTGAACGCCTGCCCGGTCTCGAATGCGCCGTGACCGGAGATGAGGTTTACGACCGCCTGCAAACCCGCCACCGCCGCGAGCGAAGCCGCCATCCACAAACGCGGACGGGTGGGATGCAGTCCTTTCAGCAGGATGTAACCGACCGCAACGGCAACGATGGAGACGGCAGCGTGCGTGCGCCAGAGGAAGGAAAGACCGAGCGAGATACCGGCAAGGATGAAACGGGCATCCAAAGCCTGAAGGTCATGGACGGCAGCAACTTGTCCTTGCAGAGGATGTGTGCCGCCGCTGCGAGATACATCTTGCGGTACCGGATCAAACCAATCCCTGCACAAAAGGAAAACCGCAAACGCCGTGAATGCCGCCGCGCCGATGTCGGGGCTGAGGGTGTTGGCGTTTTGAAAGACGAAAGGCGCGGCAATGGAGGAATAGAACGCAACGAGCGTGGCGGGAACAGATCGGGCGCAGGAAACCAGCGTCGAAACAGAGGCAACTAAAAGTCCGGCAAGAAGCGCATTCAACAAATACGAAAGCGGAAGCACGTACGTGAACGGCATCTGCCCGATCAGGAAGGCATATCCAAACGGATAAAACCCGTTGTAGAGCGACTCGGGCTGAGCCAGCGTCATGCGCCTGCCGTAATAGAGGATGTTCCAATAGTCGTTGCTCAGCGCGTGAAATTGAATGGAATTGCCAATCGCAAAGGTCAACCCCGCGCCAACGGCAAAGAACAAAAGGAACAACCGGAAATGCGGTCCGAGAATTTTTTTCATCAAGCCGTTTTCAAAGACGCGGCTTTCCTGCTCATCCACACAAAAACAACCGTCAGTGGAATCAACGCCACCGCCGCGCTGACGTACGCCATCATGTTATAGCCGAGCGACGCAAAAATGAAACCGCTTTCCAGGCTGCCGAGCGCCGAGGCAAGCCCCACCAGCAAATCGTTGAAGCCCTGCGTGCGCGCGCGTTCCAGCGGCGAGAGTTGGTCGGCAAGCAGGGTCGAACCGCCCACGTAACAGAAGTTCCAGCCCAAGCCGAGCAAAAACAACGCCACGCCGAGCGGCAGGACATCCGGGGAGATCGTCGCCGCCAGGCAGGCAGCCACCAGTGTGGCAGAGCCAGCCAGAATCACGCGCCCCCGCCCGAAGCGGTCTGCGAGGCGCCCCGACACAATCGAAAACGCAAACATGCCGAACGTGTGCGATGAAATCACCGTGGAAATATCGGTCAGGTCGTGGTTGTGCCCGCGCATGTGCAGCGAGGTGATGACCATGACAAGCACCATCACCATCTGACCAAGCACCATGCTGATGACCGCCACCAGCGCCGCGGGCTGACGCAAGATCTGAAGCACGCTTCGCATTTCGCCGTTGGTTGTTCTTGTTTCCGGGAATTGTTCCGCCACCTGTTTGCCGATCTCTCTGGGGTCGGGGCGCAGACCGAAGAACACCACCGCCGCCCCCACCGCAAACAAGACCGCCGCCACAAGATACGCGCCAGCCAGTTCGTCCACGCCCCAGGAGCCGACAACCGCGCCTGCGGGTCCCGCCACGAACGGACCGACGACCGAGCCGACCGTCCCGCCGATGACCACGTTGGAGATGGCGCGCCCGCGATGTTCGGGCTTGTTCACTTCCGCCGCCGCAAAGCGGCCCAGCTGCACCGCCGCGTTGGCGACGCCCATCAGCACCATGCCGAGCAGGAAGAACGGGAAGGAATGAATCGCAATCGCATAAAACGTCACGCCCGCGCCGATCGTCCCTGTAACGAGTCCGCTGGTCAAACCGCCGCGCCGTCCGATCGCGTCGAAGACGTAACCCCACAGAAACGCCGAAAATGCGCCCGCGAGCAGATACACTGCCGTCGGCACGCCCGCCCAACTGGAGTTCTGGCTGAGCTCCTTGCCGACGATGGCGTTGAGCGTCGCCGCCGCAATGAACCCGGCGGAAGCGAGGGATTGCTGGGCAAAGAGAATACCGGTAATTTTCCTTGCAATGGATTCGAGGTTGTTCATTAGAATTCCTGTTTTCAAAGATGGGGGAAGTATAACAAAAGTGAGGGTCAGTGACCAATTGTCAGTAGTTAACCCGAGTTGCTGCCTTGGTTTCAAGAGGCTTCCCCCACCCCAAACAAGGTTATATCTTCTGGGATGACTTCCCCCTCTCCCGATGGGAGAGGGCAGGGTGAGGGCTTTGGGCGGGGAACCTAGAAAATCTATTG
>QMIW01000108.1 GCA_024434165.1 Chloroflexota bacterium
GTTTTTAGAAAACAAATTCCTGCTCATGCCGCCGTCCTCGGCGGCGGGGACGCCGCCGGGAGCGTATTTTTGTAAAATTTATTTCGACCGACTACTTACTTATTTACCTATTTGCCTGTGTACCTTGTTTACCTGCATACCCCCATCACTTCGGCGAGAAAAGGATGTCTTCAATCGGCGTTTTCATCTGAATGCGCCTGCCGGAGAATTTCATCAGGTCGGCGAGCGATTTCTTCCTTGTGCCGTCCCACAGGACGAGGTTGTCCCGCTGTTTGCGCATGTATTCCTCCAGTTTTCCGAAATCGGCGTAGTTATCGAAGAAGCCGACGAGGCGGCGGAAGAGTTTGGGCATGAGCAGGATGTCCTCCTCCAGCGTGCGGATGTCCCAAAGGGTGAAATCGGCGGTACGGTCAATGGACCACAGTCCGCGTTTGGTTTGGCGGGCGCGGGCAACCACGGCGCGGATTTTTTCGGCAATCGTGCGGTCGGTGGTGGTGTAAAAGGTGGGATACACCAGCCCCTCGCGCGCGAGTTGGAAGTTGACGGTTTTCTCCACCGGCAGGTCGGCGGAATCCACGATTGCGCCGTCGGTGAGTTTGGCTGATTTGGGGAAGACGTAACTCACGGGTCGTCCGAAGCGGTCCACGCTTGCCGAGGCGATGAAGCCTGCCTTGCCGTCGTCTGCATCCACGATCTGAGTCAGGCTCAGGCTGTAGGTCACCGAGGTGATGTTGATCAGTTCGAGCAGCGATTCCAACGCGGCGAGCGCAAAGGGACGCGGCTGGTGGTAGCCCTCGTAGTGGGTCTCCATCGCGTCAATGGCTTCCACGCGCAGTTGTTTCTTTTTGGAGAGTTTATCCGCCTCGGATGCCCAGGTGAAGAAATCCCAGTGCTCCGGTTTGTTCGCCTGAAACCGGATCGAGTCGCCATCGGGTTGAAAACCTTTGATGTGGAACGTGCCTGCGATGATTTTGTATTGTGCCATGCTGCGCCTCCTCAGCGAGCGCCAAACGATGAATCCATTATAGGGTTTTTTCGCTCGAATGCAATCAACTTGCGATAGAATATCCGCCATGCCTACGGTTAAATTCCCCGCCATGATGAAATACTACGTGGAGAACCAGTCTGAGTTCGAAGTGCGCGGCTCCACGGTTGGCGAGCTGCTCGCCAACATCCTCGAGCGTTACCCGGCGCTCAAACCGCACCTGTTCGACTCGAAGGGCAGCCTGCACCGCCATTTCAACATCTTCGTCAACGGGGTGCATGTACGGGAGTTGGACGGGATGGAGACCCGCCTGAGGGCGGACGACAGGGTCATCCTCATGGCTTCCGCGGCGGGCGGTTGATTTTTGGTGGATATTTATATTGACAAAATCGGTAAGATTCATACAATAGGCGCAATCTAAGAAATTGCCTATGAAAACATTTGATTATTGCTTGTGTCTTGGGCGGGGCTCGTAGCCGCCGCCTGAGCGAATAGTTTCCGCAGTCAACGGACTTCCCAGACGGTAGAGCGACCCCCGCGTGCATTGGTTTTGCAGCGTGAGTGGCGTTTGTTCGCCGTCTTTTTGTTTGTCCGTTGACTGCTTTTGATTTAAAGTGCCGCAAGATTCATCTTGCGATCGAGACGCGAAATGAGTTTCGCGGTACGAAGAGAGAAAACATGACCCTGCTTGATTTTCGACTAACTGAATCCCATGCCATCCCACTGGACAGCCTTGCCTATCATGTGGGCAATACGCCCCTGCTTCCGCTTCACCGCGTGACCCGCGGCCTGTCTCCGCGGGTGAAGGTTTTTGCCAAGGCGGAGTGGTTCAACCCCGGCGGTTCGGTCAAAGACCGCCCTGCGCTGAACATTATTCAAAACGCCATTCTCAACGGCGATTTGGCGGGCGGCAAACGCCTGCTCGATTCGACCTCCGGCAATATGGGCATTTCATACGCCACGTTCGGCGCCGCGCTGGGAATCCCGGTCACGTTGGCGGTGCCAGCCAGCGCAAGCGCGGAGCGGATTTCCATCCTCAAAGCGCTCGGCGCGGAACTGGTGCTGACCGACCCGCTCGAAGGCTCGGACGGCGCCATCCTCAAGGCGCGCGAAATGGCGGCGGAACACCCGGAGCGATATTGGTACGCCAACCAGTACGACAATCCCGCCAACTGGCAGGCGCATTATCTGAGCACCGGTCCTGAGATCGTCAGCCAGACGAACGGGCAAATCACGCATTTCGTCGTGGGGCTGGGAACCTCCGGTACGTTCACCGGGACGAGCCGCTATCTGCTCGAATGGCTGCCGGGCGTCAAAACCATCGCCTTCCAGCCGGACGCATCCTTTCATGGTTTGGAAGGGCTTAAACACATGCCCACCGCGATCAAGCCCGGGATCTACGATGAGTCCCTGGCGGGCACCCCGCTCGAAGTCCAGACCGAGGCGGCGCATGAGATGGTGATTCGCCTGGCGCGGGAGGAAGGTCTGTTCGTGGGCATTTCATCCGGGGCGGCGGCTGTCGCTGCGCTTCAAATCGCGCGTGAATTGGACGAAGGCGTGGTTGTGACCATCTTCCCCGATGCAGGCTACAAGTATTTGAGCGACAAATCCCTATGGGAAAGACCATAGTCCATAGACCGCAGACGGTACGGTCAACCGTCCACCGTCCAACAAAGGTGAATCATGAGTTTGAAGGTAACGAACAAAATTTTGGATGAAATCAACATGCACATCGAGGCGGCATACCCTGAAGAAGGCGCAGGCTTTCTGCTCGGCGTGGAAGGGGAGGTGCGCGAAATTTTGCCCCTGCCCAACGCGCGGGAGGATGAGGCGCGCCGCAACCGCTATTTGATCACCCCGGAAGACTATATCAAGGCTGAATTGAAAGCGGATGCGCTCGGCTTGAGCTTGATCGGCGTGTTCCATTCGCATCCCGATTGCCCGAACGTGCCCTCCGAATTCGACCGCGAATGGGCGCAGCCCTATTTCTCGTACATCATCTCGCGCGTGGATAACGGCAAGGCGGTCAGCCACCGTTCGTGGCGTCTTGCCGAAGACCGCTCGAAGTATGAAGAGGAGGAATTGAGGATTTCGTGATGTCATTGCGAGGGCGCTCGTGCAGTTTGCCCGAAGCAATCTCCATTTATTGAGAGACTGCTTCGTTCCTCGCAGTGAAATAAAGAACAGGACTTAATATGACAATCCAAACCTTGCAAAAAGTGGATCACTCCGCACTTAAGACCAACCAACTCGTCATCATCACGCTGGGCATCCTGGCGTTCGTGTTCGACCAAGCCATCCTTGCAGCCGTCGTTGCGCTGGCGATGGGGATCGGTTCGCTCACCGGCAAACCCGGCTTCGGCTTTGTATACACATCCCTGCTCAAGCCGCGCGGATGGATGAAGCCCGACGTGTTGGATGACAACCCCGAACCGCACCGCTTTGCCCAATTCGTCGGATTTCTATTCATGACGGCTGGCTCGATGGCGCTTTTTCTCGGCTCGGCGCTTCCCGGCTGGACCCTGGTGTGGGTCGTCGTTGCCTTAGCCGCACTCAACGCTTTTGGCGGATTCTGCGCAGGCTGTGCCATGTACTATTGGCTGGCGCGCCTGAACGTGCCCGGCTTTTCCAAACGCCCGCCCGCCAATACCTTCCCCGGCATGAAGCCGAAGGCAGGAGCGGCTGCATGAACTCGGATATCCTGTTGCGTTTTGGCTTTGCAGTCGGTATCATATTCTTTGGGCTGGGCGTATCCTGGCTCTTGAACCAGCGCCTGCTTGCGCGGGCGCGCGGAGGCGTGAATACGCTCCCCGTTCCGCTGCCGAAAAAACCGACCATCGTCTACTTCACCACGCCAGACTGCGCCCCATGCAGAACCGTCCAGAAACCTGCGCTGCAGAAATTGACCGACTTGTTCGGTGAAAAACTCCACGTGCTCGAGATTGATGCGACCCAACATCCCGAAGTCGCAAAAACCTGGGGCGTGATGAGCGTCCCGACCACGTTCCTGCTGGATGAAAAAGGCATCGCAAAATACGTCAACAACGGCGTGGCGCGGCTGGAGAAGTTGATGGAACAGGTGAAGACGTTATAGGACGGTGGACCATAGACGACCTCCATCGTCAGCGGTCCATGGTCCATCGCCGATGGTCAATCGGCGATCATCGAATCCATCGCATCAAAATCGAATCCAAACCTTAGGAGACCCATTTCCAATGCCCGTTTTGAGAATCCCAACTCCGCTGCGTGCCTACACCAGCGGACAATCCGAAGTCAACGTGAGCGGCGCGAGCATCGCCGAGGCGCTCACCGACCTGACCCGGCAATATCCCGCCATCAAGCCGCACCTGTTCAACGAGACCGGCGACCTGCGTCCGTTCGTCAATCTATTTGTCGGCGAGCACAATATCAAGGACTTGCAGGGCGTGAACACGCCTATCAAGGATGGCGATAAAGTGATGCTCATCCCGTCCATTGCGGGGGGAGCATGTCATTGCGCGGAGCGCAGCGACGAAGCAATCCCCCTATTTCTTGGAGATTGCTTTGCCCTGTCGGGCTCGCAATGACATGGATAAAAGAGGTTTTATGTTACCTGAACTCAATCACGAAGAAATCCTGCGCTACTCGCGCCACCTGCTCATTCCCGAAGTGGGCTTGGAAGGGCAGCGCAAACTCAAGGCTTCGTCTGCGCTGGTGGTCGGCACCGGCGGACTTGGCTCGCCCGTCTCACTCTATCTCGCCGCGGCGGGTGTGGGGCGCATTGGTCTCGTGGACTACGATGTGGTGGACTCGTCCAATTTGCAGCGGCAGATCATCCACGGCACGTCCACGATCGGCAAACTGAAAGTGGAGAGTGCGCGGGCGAAACTGCTGGATTTGAACCCCGATATCCAGGTGGATGTGTACAACGAACCGTACACCTCTGAAAACGCCATGCGCATCGCACGGGACTACGACATCATCCTCGACGGCACGGATAATTTCCCCACCCGTTACCTGACCAACGACGTGGCGGTCTTCCTCGGCAAGCCGAACGTGTACGCCTCCATCTTCCGCTTCGACGGGCAGGTGAGCGTGTTCTACGCCAAAGAGGGACCGTGCTACCGCTGTCTCTTCCCCGAACCGCCCCCGCCGGGACTGGTCCCTTCCTGTGCGGAAGGCGGCGTGTTGGGAATTTTGCCCGGCACAATCGGCACCCTGCAAGCCACCGAAGCGTTGAAGGTTCTGCTCGGCATCGGCACACCGCTGATCGGCAAACTCCTGCTTTACAACGCGCTCGATATGTCGTTCGACTTCGTGCAGTTGAAGAAGAATCCCAAATGCCGCGTGTGCGGACCGAATGCCGACATCAAGGAATTGATTGACTACGAAGAATTCTGCGGCGTGCCGGGTCACGACCACGGCGAGGAAGGCTCCGCAGGCGCGGGCTGGGACATCACCGCCCCCGAACTCGCCGAGCGCGTGAAGAACAACCACCTCAAACTGTTGGATGTGCGCGAACCGCACGAGTTGGAAATCTCCGCCCTGCCGGGCGCGGTCAACATCCCGCTTGGGCAGCTGGCGTCCCGCCTCTCCGAGTTGAACTCTGCCGATGAGATGGTGGTCTTCTGCAAAGGCGGCACCCGCTCCGCGCGCGCGCTCGAACTGCTCACCAGCGCCGGGTTCAAGAAGATCAAGAACCTCAAGGGCGGCATCAACGCCTGGGCGCGGGAAGTGGATACGAGTTTGCCGGTGTATTGAGGTTGAAGGTTGGAAAGCAGGGGATAGCCGAGAAGAAGAAATAAATCACTCCCGCCCACACGGACGGGAGTTTTACTATTCCCTGTACACCATTCCCTTTTCAGCGCGAAGCCTCCCTGTGGAACTTCATCACGCCAAAATCACCTGCCCGCAATACTCGCACTTATCCATGCCGAGTTCGAGCGTGCCGCCGCAGTTGGGGCAGCTGAACGTTTCGGTTTTGATGGGGAATCCCGCCGCTTTGAAGGCGGCTTCGTTTTCAGCCAGGTCTCCGCGCAGGCGTTTGAGGCGCGCGAGGTATGCCTCGCCAGACATCTCGCCGGCTTTACGCAGGCGTTCCACGTCCGCGATGTGCTCCTTCAACATGCGGCGCTCGGCTTCGAGGCTTTCGCGGCTCTTGTCTTGCAGCGATAGTTTCATCTCCGGCTTGGGCGGGATGGATGCCAGGATGGCGGCGATGACCAGAATCACCGCCGAGACGATCACGCCCACGATCAGCGGCGTAAACTGGAAGCCGGGAATGGAACTGAACTCCACCTTGTTGGTCTGCACTTCGCTTCCGTCTGCGATCACCACGTAACGTTCCCCGCCGAGTTTGCCGATGTCAATGCGGGTGATGCCGGTCGAATGTTTGGGCAGGTTGTTGCGTGTGCCGTTCTCGGTGAAGATGGCGACGTTGCCCGCGTCGTCGCCGATGACCGCTTCCTGTTTGCCGTCTTCGTTGATGTCGAGACCGGCGATCTCGGTCACTTTGTCGGATAACGAACCGCTCCACATCTGACTGGCAGTTGTCCCGTCGAAGGAAAACGCCCACACCCCGCCGTCTTTTCCGCCCGCCACAATCTCACGCGAGGAGGGGTCGCCGTTCAACTCCACCTCGCGGACTTCGCTGATGGCTTGCCCCAACGACTTCTCGAAGAGGATGCTCCCGTCGGCGGCGTTGTAGATTTTGAATGCGCCGTATTCGCCGCCGGTGATGATTTCGCTGTTCCCGTCTGCGTTCAGGTCGAAGGCTCTCATGCGGCGCAGCTGCTCCTGCGAAACCTGCCAGACCGGGCTGCCCTGCGAATCGTACACGGTGACCGTTCCATCGTTTGACGCGATGGCAACGTGAATCTGACCGCCGATGCGGGCGTCGTCCATGCCGCGGATCTCCGCCGCGCCGACCTGACCCGTCCACAGCGGAGCGCCGTCCGCGCTCAGGGCGAGCACCCCGCCCCCGTTATCGGCGAGCACAATTTGAGGTCCAGAGGCGAAGCGCAGCACCGCCACGCGCGAAGGGAAACCGATGCTGAGAGTCTGCGCCAGCGGAGTCACATTCCCTTTCGAGATCACATCCACCGACATGCCCGTGCCGACGTAATAGACCACGATATCCTCCACGCCGTCGCCGTTCACATCGCCGAGCGTGGTTTTGGAGTTGTCGTAGCCGAAGCTCCACAGGGAACCGCCGGAGCCATCGAGCACGCTGACGCTGCTCGTGTTTTGGATGAAGAGTTCATCCTGTCCGTCGCCGGTCAGGTCAATGACCTTCATGCTTTCGGCGGCGGAATAGGGCTGCGACCAGATCACGTCGCTGTTGAATTTTTCGGCGGTGACCGCGCCGCTGAACGCGAAGACGCCGGAAACCCCCATGACGAGACAGATCAAAACAAATGCGACGATAAAGGGAATGATTTTGCGACTCATTTATGCAGCCTTTCGTTCCAAAAGTGAATATGCAGATTTGAGGAAACCGAGGATGTGTTCGTGCTCCACCTCCTCGAAGGGGGAAACGGCGAGAATGTTGATCATGCCGCCTTCGGCGCTTAACTGCTCGATGCGGTACTTGCCCACGTCCTTGCCGGGCGAGAACTGGCTGTTCGGTTTGATGACATACGCTTCGGGGTTGACCACGATGCGCACCTTCAATTCCTGCTGCGAGCCTTTGAATTTCTCCGGCTTGAGTTTGTTTTTGCCGCTGATGCGGCTGCGCTTCCAGTAGGATTTGCGCTTCTTCGTCTTCTGCATGGCGGTCACGCGCAGCACGTTGCCGTCGTAGAGTTTGGCTTTGAGCGAAAGCCAGGGGTCGCTGAACAGCTGCGTGGTGCGGTTTTGCGCGTCCTGCGTTTCGCGCGCCACTTTGGTCGGCAGCATGGAACCCGTCAGGTCGAGATGACCGAGGAAGGTGGCGCCCGGCTTCAGGTCGTCGCGAAGCGTGTAAAGGATTTCCTTCGTACCGTGGTAGCGCGGGGAAAAATCCAGGAGGTCGCTCCTGCGCAGGCTGCGCGCCATCACAACGGCGGCGATCCAAAGCAGGAATCCGCCAAATGCGAAAATAAAGGACGTATAGCCCAACAGGAGGAACAGGACGTCAATGAGCATCAGCCCGATGCCTGCGAAGAAGATGAGCATGGGAATCCAGCGCCACTTGTCGCCGCTGGTTTCGGTCTTTTGCACTTTGGCGACGAATTCGTTCATGCCGCGGATGATGGAATCCGGCTTGTCGGCAATCGAAACATAGACCGGCGCGTAGTTCTTTTTGCCGAATTGGTTTTTATCCACATTTCCCTTTTTCCGTGCGGTGTTCAGCAGGTAAAAGAAAAGCGAGATGACGATGATGCCCGCAATCGCGGCGCCGCAAAGAAAGACCTCCATCCATTCCTCCGAGTTATAATCTTCAAATAAAAGTGCGCCGCACCAGACTTTACCGGACTTGCTCCCGGCGCAGGCGAGCCCCATTCCCCTGGCTCATCTTCGGGTTTGGTGCGGCGCACCCCAAGGTTGCCAAAATGCCAAACATCCTCTATACAGCCTTCGATATCGTTCCAAGTCCGAAAGGGGCGAGCACCCATATTCTCCACAATTTGCGCGGGTTGGTCAATGGGAATTTCAACGTCCATCTTATCACGCCGAACAACGGTCTGCTCCCCCCCGAAGATACTATCGAGGGCGCGCGTGTCACGCGCATTTCGCAGGACCTTTCGCAGCACTTCCTTGCGCGCGCGGTGCATTTCGGAAAATCCGTGCTGGCGCATCTCGCGCTTCACCCCGGATACGACGCAGTCCATTTCCGCAGCATCTGGGACGGGTTTCACATCACGCAGAACAAACGGAAATTCGGTTATCGAACTTTGTTCGAGGTGAACGGGCTTCCCTCGATTGAACTCAAATATCACTACCCCGGCATGGATTCGACCCTGCTTGCCAAGATCAAAGAGCAGGAGATTGCGACTCTGCACCTGGCGGACGCGATCATCTGCCCTTCGAACGTGACCCGCGATTACATCGCCTCGCTCGGTCTGGACCGGAAGCGGGTCACTGTCATCCCAAACGGGGTCAGCCCCTCGGACTTTTCCCTCACCCCGCTGCCCCTCCATGATGGACGGGCGCCTGTCCTGCTTTATATCGGCACGCTGGCAGACTGGCAGGGTCTGGATATCGTCATCAAAGCCCTGCCGGGCATCCTTGAACAGCAGGCGGTTCGACTCCATATTGTCGGGCGCGGACGTTCGCGCCAGAGAAAGATGCTGGCGAAGCAGATTCGCAAACTCGGCTTGGATGATTTTGTAACCGTCCAGCCTGCGGTGCCGCACCACGAAATTCCCGACCTGATCGCACAGGCGGATATCTGCCTTGCTCCGCTTGGTTTGAACGACCGCAACGTCACGCAGGGCGCCTGCCCGATTAAGGTGCTCGAATACATGGCGGCAGGACGTCCGCTGTTGGCTTCGAACATGCCCATCATCCGCGAACTCGTCCGCGAGGATGTGGACGGCTTGTTGTTCTCCCCAAACGACCCGGACGACCTGGCGCGGCAGGCAAACCTGCTGCTGCGCGACCTTGAATTATCGAAGCGGCTGGCGGAGTCTGCAGCGGCGCATGTGAGAGAGAAATTTACCTGGCACGAGTCGCAGAAGAAACTGGGGAAGGTATATGAGAGATTGGTACCTGGTAAATAACTCACCTTATGCAGTACCGCAAGATTTATCTTGCTCAGACAAGACAACATAAATGTTGTGGTGCGAGTAAACTGCGTAACATAGTCAGTAAAATATTTAACTCAAGTTGCCACCTTCCAATAGATTTTCTAGGTTCCCCGCCCAAAGCCCTCACCCTGCCCTCTCCCATCGGGAGAGGGGGAAGTCATCCCACCCATCGGGAGAGGGGGAAGTCATCCCAGAGGATATAACCTTGTTTGGGGTGAGGGAAGCCTCTTGAAACCAAGGCAGCAACTCGGGTTATTTACCAGTTGCCAATTCCCAGTTACCCATCGCTGTTTGGCGCTTCAAAAATTCTTTCCACCTCGACCGGAATCGCCTTCGGACTTCCCGTATTTACATCCACAAACACCCAATCCGTCTCGCCTTTCACGAGCATCTTCCCATCGCTCTTTCTTGCAAATTCATACTTCCGTAACGACCGCACCTTGCGGATATTCTCCACCCAGGTGCGGATTTCGATTTCCTCGCCCTCGAACGCGGGGAGCAGGTACGCGACATGGTGCTCTCGGACAACCCACGTGGCGTCCGGTCCCTGCGCTTCGATTCCGCCGATGGCGGCATAATGTTCGACGGCGATGTCCTGCATCCATTGCACGTACATGACGTTGTTGACGTGCCCGTTCTCGTCAATAGCGGAGGAAGGGATGGTGATGGTTTTGGAGTAGACGGAAGAGACGGGCATGGGTTGGATTTTACAGGTATTTCCCCCGAACGGGGGAGAGGGGTTTTATGGACCGGCTGATAGAATGCCAACAATATTAAATATCGGAAGTAAGAAGATCATCCCCGAAGACCGCGCATGCTCACGAAAAAGTAGAGGAATTTCGTGCTTCTTCGCGGGAAAATTTATTTCCGATAAAGCCTGTTTTATCGAAGGAGTTATTTCATGGAACCTGTAATCCTCGGCTCTACGTTGATCACGATTCTTTCCCTGGTCTGCGGCTGTCTCATCACGCTCGTGACGCTTGCCGGCGCCGGCTTTCTCGTCTACAAGGCATTCGGCGGTACGTTCAAGAACATGGCTGGCAACAGCAGCATCCTCCGAACGGGCGTTTCCGCGCCGGCGGTCATTCTCAACGTGCAGGATACCGGCGTGACGATGAACGACAACCCGCAGGCGCGCATCCGCCTGCGCGTGATGCCGGTGGGCGGCGAGCCTTTCGAAGCGGAGACAACCGCATTCGTGGGACGCTTTCAGGTGGGCATGTTCGTCCCCGGCGCGTCGTTGATGGTGAAGTATGACCCGAACGATAAGACCAGGGTTGCCATCGAATCGCTTTCGTATCCCGGCATGAATGCAGCCGGTCAGTGAAGGTTGATTTTGAACTACAATAAAAAGGACGCGGCATGGCTGCGTCCTTTTTCGATGATTGGAGGAGGAAGGTATGGCTCGTCTCATCCCAGCCGCGGAGCGCATCGTCCGCGCACGGAAGTTGATTCAACAAGCGCGGGAGTATCCCATCCCCCAGGGTGGACTCGGAAAGAGCGACCTGTCCTACGTTGCGAACGTCAAAGACCTGCTCAGGCAGGCGCGGGACATGGTCAAGTTCATTTCCATGACGCCCAGCGCCACTGCCGAAATGAAAGAGGAGGTCAGGAATATCCTCGCCGAGATCGAACGGGCAGATGAGGAAATATTGAGATAACCGGCAAAGGCTGGAGCGGCGGGCGGTCTTACGGAGTGTTGGTGACAGCCGGGGTGGTAATGTTGCCGACGATGATTTTCACCGTGAGCGTATCGCCGAAGAAGTTGCCGGTCTCGTCTGCCATGCGCCAGGCGCTTTCGATCACGCCGTTGATTCCGCTGGGCACGACCAGTTGCACCGAAATTTCGCGCTTCGCGCCGGTGGGGACGGCTTCGGTCAGCGTGATCGTGCTGCCGCGCATCGGGTCGCCGCCCACGTGCTGGAAGGTAAAGCCGGGTCTCCAGGCGCACCCGCCGATGTTTTGCACAAGCCAGGTCTTGGTGAAGACTTCGCCCGCTTTCATTTGCGTCCCATCCTCGATGGTGACATCTTCGAGGTACAGCAGGTTGTAACACGGGTTGGGAGTGGGGGAGGGTTGGACAGTCACGGTCACGATCAGGGGGGTGTCTGTCGCGTTGGGCTTCGGGGTTGGAGAAGGCTGGGGTCCGGCAGTCAGGGTCTCGGTCAGGGATGAGGCGAAGGTGGCAACCGCTTCGGTGCGGATAGCGTTTGTGTCCACTGCGTCAACTTGTTCCGCCCGGTTGGTTGCGCAGGAAAAAAGCAGGGTCCCCAAAATCAAGAGAAGGGCAAAATAAAGGATTCGATTTTTCATTTGAGGTGGAAGGCTACTCCTTTGTCAGCCATTCTTTCGCGTCAGCCTCGTTGGAGAAGTACATCAGTTCCTGCCCGGTGATGCGGGAGAGCAGGTCGCCGAGCGCGCGTTTGATGCCGGATACGCCCAGCACGGCTGTCCTGCGGACGTGCGATTTGGTTTTGGTCGAGGCTTCGTTGAGGATGGGCATCAGGGTGGTGGTGATTTCGGTGTTGGAGAAATCCGACAGCACCAGCACGGAATTTTCCGGCTGGTTCAGGACGATCTCCTGAACCTGTTTCAACTCCTCGATGACAGCCTGTTCGTTGAAGAAGTTGTTGGAAAAATCCTGGTGGAAGATTCTCCTGCCGTTGTATTCGATCCACTTCGACTTCATGCCAGGCTTTCCTTTCTCGCGGGCTGGCGGTCTTCGAGATAAAGCGCTATGCCGGTGGAGACTGCGCCAACGAACTCCCAAATGCCCACGCCCAGGAATTTGAGGGGCGCGATTCCCAAAGCAACGATGGCGGTGAAAACGATGAACGTGACCGTTCGGAAGGGGACGGTCCAGCGGTAGAAGACCTTCACATCGTTCAGCGCGGCGAGCATGTAATAAATGCCGATGTTGAACGATGCCATCGAGGATGCGGTCATGAAGACGATGGTGTAATCGGAGGAAGCGCGGGCGGAACGCTCCACGACCTCGAAGCCAAGTATGGAAAGCAAAACCTCGGGGCGGATCAAGCCGACCAGCCCAAGCAGGAATGCCAGGACGCCGAAGATGAAGATCGTCCAGCCGGATGCGTTGCGGATTTTCAGGGATGTCGGTTTCATGGTTTCCGATTATACCCTCAACCAAACGGCGTGATAAAATAACCCACTATGGCGAAGCATCTTGTGTTGGTGGCTGGGAACATTGGCGCGGGAAAGACCACGCTCACGGAACGCATCGGTGCGCGCCTCGGCTGGTGGACGGGTTACGAATCCGTGGCGGATAACCCCTACCTCTCCGATTTTTACGGGGATATGCACGCCTGGTCGTTCCATCTGCAGATCTTCTTTTTGGGTCATCGCGCCGATCAATACCTCGAAGCCGCGCGCGACGCGCGTTCCTCGATCCTGGATCGCAGCATCTACGAAGACGCCCACATCTTTGCGCGCGCGCTGCACCACATGGGCAATTTGAACGAGCGCGATTATCTTGCCTATCGCAAGTTGTTCGACCTGGTCGTGAACGGACTGCCCCGCCCGGACCTGCTGATCTATCTCAAAGCGCCGGTGCACGTCCTGATGGAGCGCATCCGCCGCCGCGCACGGAACATGGAGACGGGAATCACAGCCGAGTATCTTGCCCTGCTGGAATCCTTTTACGATGAATGGCTTGGCGCATTCGACCTGTGCCCGGTGCTGACCATCCAGACGGACGACCTGGATTACGCCAACCGACCGAGTCACCTCGACCTGGTGACCCGGCGCATCCAGGATAAACTCGCAGGCAGGGAGATGATGGACCTGCGCGGAGATTCGAAACCATGACCAACGAGAACACCGACGAGAAGATGGATAGCTCCGTCTTCCTGAAAATTCCGCTGTTCAAAGAACTTCCCAAACAGGACCTATATGAGTTGGTGAATGAATTGCCCGTCGAAAGTTACAAGGCGGGCGATTATCTCTTCCATGAAGGCGAGCCGGGAAACAGCCTGTACGTGGTGCGAAAGGGAAGGATCGAAGTGGTGTTGGCGGGCGGCACGAGCGACGAAATGCACCTGCGCTTCTGCGGTCCCGGCGAATACGTCGGCGAGATGAGTCTGATCCTCAAACAGGGCAAACGCACTGCCTCGGTTCGCACGGTCGAAGACAGCCAGTTGTGGATGATGACCCGCGACAAATTCAACGACTGCATCCGGCGCTGGCCCCACCTGGCGTATTCGATGATCGAGATCATGAGCGAGCGGCTGGACTCCTCCAACGAAGCCGCCTTTCACGACCTGGTTGCGAAAAACCACGCCCTGCAGCAAGCCTACGACGAATTGAAAGCCGCGCAGGCGCAATTGATCGAAAAGGAACGCCTCGAACGCGAACTGCAAGTCGCCGCCGACATTCAAATGAGCATCCTGCCGGACGTCCTGCCGGATTTCAAGGAGTTCAGCTTCGGCGCGCGCATCCTGCCTGCCCGTCAGGTGGGAGGCGACCTCTACGATGTCTTCCCGCTCAAGGATAACTGTGTGGGCGTGTTGATCGGCGATGTGGCGGATAAAGGCGTCCCGTCCGCGCTGTTCATGGCGCGCGCCCATGCACTCGTCATGGCAGAGGCGGATATCGGACTCACGGCGGGCGAAGTGCTGAGAATGGTCAACAGCCACATCACACGTCTGCAAAAATCCACCCAGTTCGTCACAGCCTTGTATGGGATTCTCGACCTGGCGACCCGGACCTTTTCCTACGCCCGCGCCGGGCACGAACCGCCCCTGCTCCTGCACATTGACGGAAGCGTGGAGCGCGTCCCTCACAGCCCAGGCATGGCGCTCGGACTGTGGGATGAGATCACGCTCGATGAACGTTCCGTTCAATTGCTTCCCGGCGACACCCTGTTTTTATACACCGACGGGCTCACCGATTGCCGCGGTCCTCAGGGTGAATCGTTTGGACTGGAGCGCATCAAAACCACCCTGAGCGGGCTTGGCAGCGTCAACGCCCAGCAGGTTTGCGACCGGATGTTGGAAGCGTTGAACCAATTCCGGGACGGCTCCAAGCAGGACGACGATGTCACGCTGGTGGCAGTCACTGCCGCCAGCAATCCATCCACAGTTCCGTTCAAGAAAAAGTAACGCGAGATTTATCTCACATTATCCTGCTCAAGAAAGAGCAGCGCGAGATATCATCTCGCGCTGCTTGTTTTTATCTCAACGCCTGTTCCAAATCTTCGAGCAGATCATCCACGTTTTCGATTCCCACCGAAAGTCGCACCAAGCCGGGATCAACTTCGAGCGGTGAGCCTTGTGTGGAAAGATGCGTCATCGCAGCGGGGACCTCGATGAGCGACTCCACGCCGCCCAGCGATTCAGCCAGCGTAAATAACTTTGTGGATTCCGCGACCTTGACCGCCGCCTCGCGCCCATCCTTCATGATGAACGAGATCATTCCGCCGCCGTTCCTCATCTGCCGCTTCGCAATCTGGACCTGGGGATGGCTCTCGTGAAATGGGTAGATCAGCCGTTTGACCTTTTTCTGCTTTTCCAAAAACGCGACGATTCTCTTCGCGTTTTCGGCGTGACGATCCATACGCACAGGCAGGGTCTTGATTCCGCGCAGGACGAGGAAGGAGTCCATCGGTCCCAACACGCCGCCGATGGCATTTTGCAGATAGGCAAGTCTTTCGCCCAGTTCCTTGTCTTTACCGACAATCGCCCCGCCAACGACATCCGAATGCCCGCCGAGATATTTCGTCATCGAGTGGACGACCAGATCCGCGCCCAACTCCAGCGGGCGCTGGAGGTACGGCGTGGCGAAGGTGTTGTCCACCACCAATAAAGGCTTGCTCGGATGGCTTTTCACCATCTCCGCCACCGCGCGAATATCGGTGACTGCCAGATACGGGTTGGTGGGAGTCTCCAGCCACACGATGCGCGTGGACGGCTTGATGGCTTCGGCGAGGTTTTCGGGGTCGGTTGTGTCAGCAAACGTAAAGTCCAGACCGAAGCGGCGCAGGATTTTATCGAACAAGCGAAACGTGCCGCCGTACACGTCATTGCCCGCTACTACGTGATCGCCGCTGGCGAGCAATCTCAAAACTGTATCCGTCGCCGCCATGCCTGAAGCGAACGCCAAACCCCACTGCCCGCTTTCCAGTTCTGCCAGGCAGTCCTGCAATGCTTTTCGGGTCGGGTTCAACGTGCGGGAATATTCATATCCCTGCCGCGGTTTGCCGATGCCGTCCTGCTTGTACGTGGACGTGAGATAGACGGGCGTCATCACCGCGCCGTTGTTCGGGTCGGCTTCCTGCCCTGCGTGAATGGCGAGCGTTTCAAATTTCATTCATTCTCCTTTGGTGAATGTCATTGCGAGTGACGCTGGCAGTCGAGTAGCGGAGAGCGCATACCGAGAACCAGCGTCACGAAGCAATCCCAAGTCACAGGGATTGCTTTGGCAGGAGATCGCTGCCTCGCAATGACATGGATCAATATGATAATCGTTCATTATTCCACGTGTATTGCATCTGGCGCGCGGTGCGGACGGCAAGTTCCTTGCCCGCCAGTTTTGTGATGAGATGCAGCGCCGTTTCGATTCCCGCCGAAATCCCTGCCGAGGTGACGATGCGCCCGTTATCCACCCAGGGGACATCTTCTTTTACGTCGAGGGTCGGGAACATGGCGCGCAGGTCGGGAATGTCCTCCCAATGGGTAGTGCAAGATTTATCTTGCAAGACGCCCGCCTGCGCCAGCAAAAATGCGCCCGTGCAGACCGACGCAGTGAGCGTTGTATTCGGCGAAATCTTTGCGATCCATTCGATCACATTCGGCTTTTCCATTTCGCGGTTATGCACGCCGCCGGGGACGATCAATACATCCACGTTTGGATGATTCTGAATCGTGTAATGCGGCTGGACGTTGAAGTTCGCCCGCGCCGAGACCATCCCTTCGTTCTCCGCGATGAGGAACACATCGAAAAATTTAGACGCATCGGGATTCGTCCTCCCTTTCACACGCGCGGCGGTGGTGAAGACTTCGTACGGTCCTGCAAAATCGAGCACTTCCACTTCGTTGTAGATGAATATTCCAATGTTCATGCGCATCCTTTGAGTTCAATAGACCTCTTGCATAAGCGCTCCCGCCGCAATCCCCGGCGGCGGGGACGCCGC
>QMIW01000109.1 GCA_024434165.1 Chloroflexota bacterium
GCCTTGGTTTCAAGAGACTTCCCTCACCCCAAACAAGGTTATATCTTCTGGGATGACTTCCCCCTCTCCCGATGGGAGAGGGCAGGGTGAGGGCTTTGGCGGGGAACCTAGAAAATCTATTGGAAGGCGGCAACTTGAGTTAACTACTTTCCGGCAGAGTTTATTGTGACCGGCTGCGGTAATAACGAAAACAAAGGTGTATGCCGGGATAACTGCGGCTGCTGCCTTTGGGGGAGGAGTACGAGCGAATAACAATATTACCGGCAGGGTGTATCTGGATAGCGCCAACGTCTGCGGCAGCAACAGTGGGATGGCAGGGGGACCCGTTTGGGCAAAGCGGGCAGCCAATCTGCAAGGATGGGCCGCCCTGCACCAGACATTTTGCAAAACATGGATGGGTCGCCCCTGCCGCGTAACATGAGTTAATCATTTGCCTTTTGGCATAAAATCGAGTAAATTAACCCTAGCACGTGCGTTCTATTTCAAGGAAGACCCTGAGGTTTCGAAACCTTTGGGTCTGTAGAGACTTCAGGAGAGACGGGCATGACCGAATCAAACTTCTACCTCGGACGGTTCTTCAACGAAAAGACCGGAAAGGTCGCCAGCGAAGCGCTGAACTACGACCCCGCTGATTTGACCACACATGCCGTCGTTACCGGCATGACCGGCTCCGGCAAGACCGGCTTGTGCATCGCCCTGCTCGAAGAAGCCGCCCTCAACGGCGTGCCCGCCATCATCATTGACCCCAAAGGCGACCTGACGAATCTGCTTTTGCATTTTCCCGATCTGCTTCCGCAGGACTTCCAGCCATGGATTGACCCGGAAGTTGTCCGCCGCGCCAACAAAACCCCCGAGCAAGCCGCCGCGGAAGCCGCCGCCGCCTGGCGCAGCGGCATCCAGGAATGGGGCATGGATCAGGCGCGCATCCTCGACCTCAAGAACGCCGTCAATTTCGCCATTTTCACGCCCGGCTCCGATGCAGGAATTCCCGTCAGCGTGCTTTCTTCGCTCGACGCCCCAGCTCTCGATTGGGAGACCAACCGCGAGGTCCTGCGTGAACGCATTACCAGCACCGTCACCGCCCTGCTTGGGCTGGTCGGCATGAACGACCTCGATCCCATCCGCTCGCGCGAGCACATCCTGCTCTCGAACATCTTTGAAGAACATTGGAGCAAGGGGCAGGGCATTGACCTGACCGAACTCATCCTACAAACCCAAAACCCGCCCTTCGATAAACTCGGCGCATTCCCTGTGGATACCTTCTTCCCGCCCAAAGACCGCATGGAACTGGCGATGATCCTGAACAACATCCTCGCCGCGCCCGCGTTCGAAGCCTGGCGCGAAGGGCAATCGCTCGATATTCAATCCCTGCTCTTCACGCCGGAGGGTCAGCCGCGCCACAGCATCTTCTATCTCGCGCACCTCTCCGACGGCGAGCGCATGTTCTTCACCACGCTGCTGCTCTCCGCTGTCGAAACCTGGATGCGCACGCAGAAAGGCTCCACCTCGCTGCGCGCGCTGCTTTACATGGATGAGATCTACGGCTACCTTCCGCCCACCGCCAACCCGCCTTCCAAACAGCCGCTTCTTCGCATGTTGAAACAGGCGCGCGCCTTCGGGCTTGGAATTTTGCTTGCCACCCAAAACCCTGTTGACCTCGATTACAAAGCCCTCTCGAACACCGGCACATGGTTCATCGGCAAACTGCAAACCGAGCGCGATAAAAACCGCCTGCTCGACGGTCTCGAAAGCCTCGCGGGCGGCATCCCGCGCGCGCAAATGGACAAACTCATCTCCTCGCTTGGCAAGCGTGTCTTCGTGATGAACAATGTCCACAATAAGATGCCTGTCCTCTTCCAAACCCGCTGGGTGATGAATTTCCTTGCAGGACCCATGACCCGCGACCAGATTCGCAGCCTCAACGCTCTTGTCGGCGCGAAGGAAGCCGCCTCCCCGATGAGAACGCATCCGACTCCGCCCGAGCCTGCTCCAACACTTCGAGCCGAATCCACCCCGCCGCCCGTTGACCACGTCCAGCCGGTCGCTGTGCCCGTCTCCGCGCCTGTTCAGCCGAAGATTCAAACGCCCACCCGCAGTTCCGCATCCGCCTCCAACGGGAGCATGACCAAACCGCCGCTGCCTGCCGGAATCCGCGAGTATTACCTGCCGCAAAACTACAGCCTGCCCGAAGCCTTCAACGCCGCCGGAAGACCGCCAGCCTACGGCGCGGCGATTCAAGGCGTGGTATATCACCCCGTTTTGCTCGCCTCCGCCCAGGTGCGCATCCTCGACCGCAAATACGGCGTGGATACCGAAGTGACCAGGACCGTCCTCGTGGAGGAACTGGACCGCCGCGGCATCGTCCGCTGGGAGGATTTCCCCTACGCCGGGACCCCGCTCGATAAATTGGAAAGCGCGCCTGCGCCCTCGTCGAAATACGGCTCCATCGAGCCGCCCCTGAACGACTCCAGACTGATGACCGCCCTGCAAAAGGATTTCACCGACTGGGTCTTCCGCAATTCGGCGGTGACGGCGCGCGCCAATCTGGCGCTCAAAGTGTTTGCGGGACCCGATGTCAGCCAGGCGGACTTTATGAAAGCCTGCGCCGACACCGCCCGCGAGGCGCGCGATGCCGAAATCGAAAAGAAGGCTGCCGCAATTGATAAAAAGATCAAGGCGCTCGAAGACAAACTGATTCGCGAGGAACGCGAACTGCGCGAGGACGAAGCCGAACTGCAAAGCCGCAAGATGGAGGAATACGGCACGCATGCCGAAAACGTCCTCGGCTTGTTCACCGGCTCCCGCGGCACGCGCAAACTCTCCTCGTCCCTCTCGAAGCGCCGCATGACCGAAAATGCCAAAGCCGACGTGGAGGAATCCGTCGAGGCGATCAATCAATACAAACAGCAAATCGCCGACCTCCAGCGCGAGCGCGAACAATTGGTCTCCGAGATCAGCGACCGCTGGGGACGCACGGTGAGCGAAACCTCCGAAGTCACCATCAATCCCAAAAAGACCGACGTGTACGTCAACCTCTTCGGCGTGGCGTGGAAGCCGTACTACATCGTGCAGGCAGGCGGCGAGACGTTCGAACTGCCGGCGTTTGGCACAGATTGAATTTGGAGAATGCCGCTCGCCTCGATTGGCTGGCTGTAGTAAGACAAGTCTGAGACTTGTCTTACATAGCCCCCGAACTTTTGAAACCTTCGGGGGCTTTTGTGTTAATTTCTGCGGCGTACAATCTTTCGGCGGACGCGGCACAGGATGCCATTTTATGCCGCTGCCTCGTAACGAAACCCATCCCCGCGTTGTCCTTCTCTGTAAAGGAAAAATTCCATGAGCGTTTTCATCATTTTGCTGGCAATAGCGCTGTGGGGCGCGGCGCATTCCATTACGGCTTCACATTTCTTCAAGGACATGGTTCGCGGTATGGTCGGGAGGGCAGGGATGCGCTTTTACCGCCTCGGCTATAACGCCTTTTCGGTGGTCAGTTTTGCGCCCATCCTCTACCTCGCGGCAGCGCTGCCCGACCAGCCGCTGTACGCCGTGCCCGCGCCGTGGCAGTATTTGATGCTGGGCGGGCAGTTGGCTTCGGCGGTGCTTTTGTTAGCCGCGCTCCTGCAAACAGACCTGCTCTCCTTCGCCGGGTTGAGCCAGCTATTTGTTGAGGAAGGGCAGCCGGGTCCGCTTGTGACGCGCGGACTGTACCGCCTGGTGCGGCATCCGCTGTACACATTCAGCCTGCTCTTCATCTGGCTGACGCCGGTCGTGTCGCAGAATTCCCTCGCCTTGTATGCCGGCGCAACGTTCTACCTGCTCATCGGCGCGAATTTCGAGGAGCGCAAACTCCTGCGGGACTTTGGGGAGGCGTACGCGGAATACAAGCGCAATACGCCGATGTTGATCCCCGGTTTGACGTTCGGCAAAAAATGAACCTGTGCCCTGCGCGGCAAAGATTCAATCCATCCTTTTTCGCCGCTCTCCCATGCCAAAATCGGCTCTACCGTTTTTAACGGGAAAATCATTTTAAATACGACCCTCATGCTGAGGGCTTAGGGCACAACAGTCACGAAGAAAAAACGCCTATAAAGTTGATGCCTTTCCCCTCCTTTCCTTTGTGTACTTGGTGCCCTTTGTGATTAGGCTTTTTCCCTTTAACTACGGGGGAGCCCCGGAATCTTGACACGCATTATCAGGCGTGATAATCTTGACCCGCGTGCCCGACCCGTGGCGCGACGGCGCCATGGACGGGCGCAAATTTTTTTCAGCAGGAGAAATAAAAGATGTCTGAACGTATTGTTGGAACCGTCAAGTGGTTCAATGCGACCAAGGGCTACGGCTTCATTGGGCGCGATGGTGGCGAGGATGTGTTCGTGCATTTCAGCGCCATTCAGACCGATGGCTACCGCAAGTTGGAAGCCGAACAGAAAGTGGAGTTTTCAATAGAGGAAGGTCCCAAAGGCTTGCAAGCTGCGAACGTAGTGCCCCTTTCGTAAGACAACATCAACAATTGCATACCGGGCAGGGCTGTCGTGAGACAGCCCTGTTTTATTTTGGCGGGCGAAGAGCGCTCTCGGAATGACCTTTGTCACTATCCGGGGACCATCGGGCGGATTTAGAATGGAATCACCCGACCCCGTAACTTTTCGGCGGGAAGAACGACGATATGTGCGGAGGAATGCGATTTCCGGTTATGAATATTTTCAAAAGTGACGCCGCACGGCGCACGGCGCTCTCGGCGGGACATGTCGTTCCCGACCCTGCGCGTTGTGTGCAGTGCGGTATTTGCACGTACAACTGTCCCATCGGCATTGACGTCCGCGCGCACGCCTGGCGGGGCGAAGCGATCAAACACAGCGAATGTCTGACGTGCGGCGAATGCGTGGCGCGCTGTCCGCGCGGGGCGCTGTATTTCGAACGCACGAATCTGTTCGCGGGGAGCGGCGCATGAGGTACGTCATCATTGGCACCGGGGTGGCGGGGCTCTCGGCGGTCGAAGCAATTCGCGGCGTGGATCGAAGCGGGGAGGTCATCCTGCTCGGCGATGACCCGCACGGTTATTATTCCCGCCCGGGGCTGGCGTACTTTCTCACCGGCGAACTGCGCGACAAAATGCTCTTCCCGAAAAAACGGGATGACTACGCCCGCCTGAACTTTCGATATCACAAGGCGCGCGTCGTTGGGATCAATCGCCCCAGCCGGACCCTGCAGTTGGAGGACAAGCCGCTTCTTTCTTACGATAAGCTGCTCATTGCAACCGGAGCCTCCGCCATCCCGCTGACGGTTCCCGGCGCGAACCTGCCCGGCGTGGTGAAACTCGACCACCTCGAAGATGCGCGCGGGATTTTGAAACAGGTCAGGCGCGGGCGCACTGCAATCGTGGTGGGCGGCGGGATTACCGCGCTCGAACTGACCGAGGGGCTTCTGGCGCGCGGAATGAGGGTTCACTATCTTTTGCGCGGCTCCCGGTATTGGGGCAATGTGCTGGACGAGCGGGAGTCGCGCATTGTGGAAGCGCGCCTGCAAGAGGAAGGCGTGACGCTTCACTTCCATTCCGAGGTGGTCGAGATACTTGGCAGGTCCGGCAGGGTGGCGGGAGTCCGCCTGCTGGACGGGCGCACGCTGAAATGCGATTTGCTGGCATACGCCATCGGCATCAAGCCGCGGCTCGATTTGGCGCGTTCCGCCGACCTTGCGCTGGATCGCGGAATCCTCGTCAACGAATATTTGCAAACGAGCGACCCCCAGATTTTTGCGGCGGGCGATGTGGCGCAGGTGTACGACCCGCTCACCGGTCGTTCGGTGTTGGACAGCCTTTGGAATCCGGCGCGGGAACAAGGTTATGCGGCTGGCTTGAACATGGCGGGACGGCTCACGCCGTATATCAAGACCGTGCCGTTCAATGTGACGCGCCTTGCCG
Source organism: Chloroflexota bacterium (assembly GCA_024434165.1). Classification (GTDB taxonomy): domain Bacteria; phylum Chloroflexota; class Anaerolineae; order Anaerolineales; family Villigracilaceae; genus Villigracilis. The sequence goes on from QMIW01000109.1 coordinate 5,921, forward strand.
GGTTGACCACCACCATCATCGGCGCGGTGGGCAGCGGGCGCGACGATGACATTGTGGGCATTGCGCGCGGCGACAGCGAAACCTGGCGTCAACTGCCGGATGCCATCGCAGCGCAGGGCGGATTCGATGTGAACCGCGTCCGTTTGCTGATCGGCGAGAATCATCTCATCGGCGCGGTGGTGATGGGCGACCAGAAACTTTCCATGCCGCTGCAAAAAATCGTCGCCCTGAAAATGGATATTTCCTCCATCCGCGAAAAACTGCTTGCAAAGGACAGCCGCATCGCGGATGTGATCGTGGATTTCTGGTCTCGCCATTTGGCGGCTGCGTGAACTACTTACCGCGTAACGCGGAATTCATTTTTACATGCCTTGGGAGGGCAGAAAGATGCTTCGTGGAAACATCGAACTATGGCTGGCATTTGGCACGTGTGTGTTGATCGGGGCGGGATACGGCTTCGTGGTCGTTTGGACGCAGGCGATCCCCGCCGCAAGCGCATTCTTCGGTCACACGCTTGGCATCGCCGGTTTCGTGCTGATGCTGCTGACCGAAACGCTTTACAGCCTGCGCAAAAGGAGTCGCGGCGCGGCGTGGGGGCGCATGTCCACGTGGTTGAAATTCCACATCTACATGGGCTTGGTGGGACCCTTCATGGTGCTCCTGCACACCTCGTGGAAGTTCAACGGGCTGGCGGGCGCCGCCACCCTGCTCACGGTCATCATCGTCGTCAGCGGGTTTATCGGGCGGTACATCTTCACCCGCATCCCGCGCACGCTGGATGGGCTTGAACTCGAAGGCGCGCTTTCGCAGGAGGCGCTCAAACGCGCCCGGCAGCTGCTGGCGCTGTGGCATACCATTCACATCCCAATCGGCATTGCGCTGTTCATTTCCGCTTTTGCGCATGTGGGCGGCGCGCTGTATTACGCCACGTTCCTGAAATAGGAGGCGGTCATGAACCACACGAATCGTCTTGGCTGCCTCACCGGCACAGGATTCTTCGCCGCCTTCGTCACGGCTGTTGTCCTTGCGGGGGTGGCATTTGCCAGCGGCGGACAGATGTTCAGTTCGGGCGCGTTGAACGACCAGCCCGGCGAATCCATCGGCGGGGTCAATTCGCACGCGCAAATCAGCGAGTGTAAAGCCTGTCACACTGCGCCGTGGGAACGCGAGACCATGGCAGACCGCTGCCTGGCGTGCCATACGAACATCGCCAAACAGATGCTGAGCGTTGCCGAACTGCATGGCGCAATCGTTCAGAAAAGTCCATCGCTTGCCTGCCGCGATTGCCACAAGGATCATCGTGGTTCGGCGGCGCCGCTCACCGATTTGGGCGAACACGACTTCCCGCACGAGGCGTTGGGATTCTCGCTGAACGGGCACCGGCTCAAAGTCACGCGCGAGCCGTTTGACTGCGCGGATTGTCACGGCACGGATGTGACCACGTTCGCTTCGGACTCGTGCCAGAGCTGTCACCGCGAAATGGACATTGCCTACGCCCAATTGCATCTCCTCACGTTCGGCGCGGATTGCCTCGCCTGTCATGACGGCGTGGATCGCTACGGTGAAGACTTCAATCACAACGCCTTTGCGTTTCAACTAGCCGGGGCTCATGCCGTAGCGCCCTGCTCGAGCTGCCACCTGAATGCGCGCGCCATTGCGGATCTGCAGTCCGCCCCGCAGGATTGTTTTTCCTGCCACCAGGGAGACGACCCCCACGCAGGCGCATACGGGACGGATTGCGCCGCCTGTCACTCGCCGCAGGCATGGGAGCCTGCCGACTTTGACCATAATCTTTCTGCCTTTAAACTGGAGGGGGAACACACCGAAGCCGCCTGTGAAGAATGCCATGTGAACAACGTTTACAAGGGTACGCCCGCCGATTGTTATTCCTGCCACCGCGAAGACGACGAACACGGCGGGCGGTTTGGAACCCAATGCGAAGCCTGCCACAACCCTTCGGATTGGGAAAACGCAAGTTTCGACCACAACCGCACGAACTTCCCGCTCACGGGCGGTCACTCCGGCGCGGCATGTGAGCAATGTCATGGTTTGGGGACGTTCGAGGGGCTTTCCACCGGCTGCGCTGGTTGTCACGGCGACCCTTCGTTTCACGCCGGGGCGTTTGGCGCGAACTGCGAAGCCTGTCACTCCAGCGCGGCTTGGTCGCCTGCCCAATTCAATCTTTCCCACCCTGAGCCGCGTGTTGACGAAGAAGGCAGCGGCATCTTCCACGGCGGCGCATCGTGCCGGCAGTGCCACCCTTCAACAGTGTATGAATCCACGTGTACCGCCTGTCATGAAGGGAATAACTTCGAGGACGAAGGCGGTGAAGGCGAGCACGGCGGAGATGACGACGATGATTAGTATTACAGCGCAAGGCTGCTCCCTGCGCCGTCTCCGGCGCAGGGATTTTCTCACAACCCGCCGCCTGTCCTGCAAGATTGCGAGCCGTGTCTATTTCTTTTTCGCTTCCGGTATGAACTCGCGCGGTTCGACCATTCCCCAGCGGCTCGCGCCGAGGTAGAGAATTTCCAGCACCAGGTCGGTGTGGCTGATTCCCTCCGCTTCGGCTTGCAGACACAGGTCGCTGTAGCCGGGGGTGAGACCGGGCAGGGTGTTGATCTCGATCAGGCGCGGGTTGCCTTCCTCGTCGAGACGGATGTCGGTGCGGGAGACATCCAGCGCGTTCAGGATCTGATGCGCGCGCAGAGCCAGGTGCTTGAGTTTCTTTTCCATCTCCGGGTCAATCTCGGCGGGGCAGAAAAAGCCGGGCACTCCGTCTGCGCCGACTTCCTTGGACTTGGCTTCGTTGCTGTACACCCAGGGGGTCACGGAACGACTCGTATCCAGTTCCAGCACGGGGAAGCGATGGAAGCCGTCTTTCTCGTACCATTCGGGGTGACGGGAGTAAAGTTTTGAATCCGCGCGCCCCAAAATGCCGACGGTGAATTCCCGGCCCGGCAGGAAGGTTTCCACGAGCGCGGGCTGCTGGTAGGTGTTGATAATGTATTGCGCGCGCTCACGCAGTTCCTTTTCGTTGTTGACGATGGCGTTGGGGTCCACGCCCATGCCGGTGCCTTCGCGCGCCGGCTTGACGAAAAGCGGAAACTTCAATTCCGGGCGCAGAGGTTCGTCGCCGAATTGAAATTCCTGAAACGGCGCCACGGGCAGCCGCCGGTCGCGCCAGATGCGTTTGGTGAGGGTTTTATCGAGCGAGATGCCGTTGGTGAGAACGCGCGAGCCGGTGTAGGGGATGCCGAGCATTTCCAGCAGGGCGGGCACCTGCGCCTCGCGCGCATCGCCGCCGAGACCTTCGGCGATGTTGAAGCAGATATCGGGTTTTTCCTCTTTGAGAGCGTAGGGCAGGTCTCTATCCGCGTGGATGAACACTGTGGCGTGGCCGTCCGTTTCAATCGCGGCACGAAGCGCGTCCACCGTCTCGATGTGGTCGAAGTCTGCAAAGGCGTCTGGCGGAATCCCCTCTGGTTTGGGCTGGTTGTCATCCTTGATGTTTGCGAGGACAGCCACCTTCCAGTAGCGTTTCAGCCGGTGTTGGGGAGGAGGGTCGGCGTGAGAAATGGTCATCTTTTCTGGTTTTTCTCCCGAAAATCGGATTTGTCAGACGGTAGTATAGTATAAGATGTATGGATGACAAGGGCTGCAGGGATTTATTTCCTGCTCAAAGCGGCGTCCCCGCCGCCGAGGACTGCGGCGCGAGCGTTTATACAAGAAGTCTAAGATAACTCAAGTTGCCACCTTCCAATAGATTTTCCAGGTTCCCCGCCCAAAGCCCTCACCCTGCCCTCTCCCATCGGGAGAGGGGGAAGTCATCCCAGAAG
>QMIW01000110.1 GCA_024434165.1 Chloroflexota bacterium
TCCATCTCCTGCCTGCTTTTCAGGCTGCTTTGTCTAATTTGCGTCTCAAGCCCGTTATCATTCTACAACCTTCAAACTCCAATGTGTAAGTCAATCAGACATTTTATCTATTTATATTTCATCCAAGGAGAATACATGGACAGCGCCGGTATCTTTAAACGTTTCGACACGGTACTTCTTTGAGTAAGAGATATTCAAATCTCCAAACCATGGTACGAAGAAAAACTTGGCTTTATGGCATCTTATTTTAGTGATGAAGAAAAACTGGTGGTCTTTGACCTTGGCGGAACTGCAAGTTTGACCCTTTGGCAGATTAAACCATCGGGACAACTTGTCATCGGTGGAGCTTCTGGAACCTTCCCCATTTTCCTTGCAGAGGATGTCTGGTCCATGTATGAGCAGATGAAAGCCATGCTCATCCATGTGGAAGATGTTCAAGAGGGTGGAGGTGTGCTTTCATTTGGTTTCTTCGACCCGGATGGGAATCGTATGGAGGTCTGCCAGATGCTGGAATAGGGGATTGTGGGAAGTTTGAAAGTTAGAATCAAAAACAGGTCAGAGTTTCTCTGACCTGTTTTGTATTGTCTACTGGCTTAGCGATGCCGCCAGTTCGAGTATTTCTTCAAGGGGCAATGTGGTGGACTGGATGGAGAGATAGAAACCATTCTCTTCCCAGATCAGCATGTCGATGGGTTCGTTGACGGATGGAAAATCTTCAATCCACACACCGGGCTGACCGTTGACTTCCACTTCGGTGACGCGCTGTCCGCCGACGGGCATGTCGATCTCACGACCATCAAAAATGGAGGTTTGAATTTCAAACCAGTCGCCAGTTTCTGTTTCATACTTGGCGAAGATGCCTTTGCCGTATTCCGTTCCAAAGTCGTCGATGTATTCTGCGGCGACGATGTCTTTCATCTCGTAGCCGGTTGGAAGTTCGGCGGGCAGGTAGGGGAGAATCCCTGCACGGGTAATGGCGATCTCGAGAGGCGAACCAGCATCCGGCTGGGGAGGAAGCGGGGTTGACGTCGCTTGTGCCGCTGTGATCTGTTCCGTTGAAGGCGGTGCGACAAGGACTGGGTCTCCGGCGGGACGGTCGCTTAAGTTGAGGATGCCAATCTGTTGCAGAAAGTCTCTTGCCATGACGCGCACGGCGGGAGAGAAGGATAAGGCGGCGGTTAGCGCAGCGAGCAAGGCGATGAAGCCATATGCCAAACGGCTGCGGATGGATGTTTTGGGTTTGGTGAACATGGGTTGTGAGATCCTTTGATAGAGGTCAGCCGCAAATTGTTTGCGCGGTGTTTTTTGAAGTTTGTTTAGAAAGTTGTCATTCATGGATGAGCCTCCCACTCAGAACGGAGGAATTGAACTACACGATGAAGGGTTACGCCGACATTGGATTCGGTCATCCCGATGAGACTGGCGATGGCACGGTTGGTGAGACCGGCGCCGTATTTGAGAGCCACCAACTCTCGTTCGCGTTCTGCAAGCCGGGAAAGCAGGATGGACAAACGGGCAATATCTTCCCGTTGTTGTGCGGCATCCTCTGTATGGTCTTCGGATGGAAGTTCGGCGATTTCTTCCAGGGGTGCAGCGGGGCGTTGCTTGCGATAATGGTCAACAGCGACCCGGCGCGCAATCGTAAACAGCCAGGTGGAAAGGGCAGAGAGATCGCGCTGGTATCGTTCGCGATTGCGCCAGGCTTTTTCAAAGGTGTCTGCGGTCAGGTCTTCGGCAATCGCATCGTTGCCAACTTGATAGCGAAAAAAGTTGTAGATGCGCGGAAGTTCCTGTTGGTAGACTTCTTTGAAATCTGCTTCAGAAGCAGGCGCCCCAAAAAGGGTTGTCAGTCGGAGTTTGGACATCATCAGAAAATTATACGGAGCAGGGGAGAAAGTATTACAAAAATCATCCAAAATTGGTTGCCAGTAGATTATATATAATGTACAATCCGCGCCAATTCAAGGAATCATCCCCCATGCTAAATCTCAATCTCAAAACCACCCCCTTCCACGAACGGACGTCCGCGTTGTGCCAGCCACAGAACTGGCGCAAGTGGGCGGGTTATTTTGTCGTCGGTTCGTATGAGCACACGCTTGACCGCGAGTATTGGGCGATCCGCAATTCGGCAGCGTTGATTGACGTCTCGCCGCTGATCAAATACATCATCAAGGGCAAGGATGCGGCGGCGCTGCTGCACCGCGTCACCACACGCGACATCCACAAGATGAAAGTGGGACAGGTCGCCTACACGGGCTGGTGCGACGAAGAAGGCAAGATGATTGACGATGGCACCGTCTCACGCCTCGAAGAGCAGACCTTTCGCTTGACTGCCGCTGAACCGAACTTGCGCTGGCTGACGATGAACGCCGTCGGCATGGACGTCTCCATCACCGAAGTGACCGATGAGGTGGCGGCACTCAGTTTCCAGGGACCAAATACGAGGAAGATTCTAAACAAAGTCACCGAGAAACAAGTTGACGAGTTGAAATATTTTCGTCTGATGACGAACAAAATAAACGGAGTTGAGGTCACGATTTCACGAACGGGCTACACCGGCGACCTCGGCTATGAGATTTGGATGGATGCCAAAGACGCGCTCAAGGTATGGGATACGCTCATGGAAGCCGGTTCAGACTACGGCATCACCCCGGTCGGCATTCTGGCAATGGACATGGCGCGTGTGGAAGCGGGACTTTTCATGCTTGATGTGGATTACACCTCCACGACGCACGCCTGGATCGAATCACAGAAATCCTCTCCCTTTGAATTGGGCCTCGATTGGACCGTCGCGCTCGATAAGCCAGGTTATTTTGTGGGGCGCAGGGCGCTGGAGCGTGAGAAGCGCGAAGGCTCCGCGTGGAAAATGGTCGGCTTGGCAGTGGATTGGGTCGGCATGGAAAAATTATTTGGCAAGGTCGGTCTGCCCCCACAGATCCCCGGCTCGGCGGTGCGAGCCAGTCTGCCCGTGATGGTGGGAAATGTTCAGGTGGGCTATGCCTCCACTTCCTCATGGTCACCGCTTCTAAAGACCTACATCGCTCTCGCTCACCTCGAAAACCCGTATTACGAAATCGGCACTGACGTCCGCATGGAGATCACGGTCGAGCATCACCGTCAACACGCGCCCGCGAAAGTGGTCAAGTTGCCGTTCTACGAACCCGAGTGGAAGAAACGTTGACAAGTTTAAAAGTTGAAAGGTTGGAAAGTTAAACCTGCCTACCTAAAACGTTCAAACATTCAAACTTGTTAACCTTCAAACAGAGAAAACACATGACATCATCCAACACATACGACGCAATCATTATCGGCGGCGGTCACAATGGACTTGTGGCTGGCGCGTACCTTGCCCGTGCTGGTAAGAAAGTGGTCGTGCTCGAACGCCGACCCATCGTGGGCGGCGCGGCAGTGACCGAGGAGATCTTCCCTGGGTACAAGTTCACCGAGTTCTCTTACGTGGTGAGTCTCTTGCGCCCGGAGATCATCCGCGACTTGGAATTGCCCAAGCACGGACTGAAAATCCTCCCCCTGCCTTCGACCTTCACCCCCATGGAAAATGGCGACTATCTCGCCGCGTGGGATGACCACGACCTGACCCGCCGCGAGCTGTATCGTCACTCGCCCAAAGACGCCGAAGCGTATGACGAATATGCCCGCGTCATGGCGCGCGCCGCGAAAGCCATCAAGCCGATCATCAACTTGATTCCGCCTGACCCGTCTTCGATGAGCATCCGCGATTTGATGGGCTTGCTAAAGGTCGGTCGATACGCGGCAAGTCTCAAAGAAAAAGAACTGTATACCATCGCTAAACTTGCCACGCAATCCTCCGCGGATCTGCTCGAAGAGTGGTTCGAGACCGATGCGCTCAAAGGCACCAAAGCCGCCAGTGGCATCATCGGCACCTATCTCGGACCGCGCTCGCCGGGGACGGCGTATGTGTTGCTCCATCACTACATGGGCGAAATTGACGGCGCGTTCCGTGCCTGGGGTTTTGCCAAGAACGGCTCAGGCGGAGTCAGCGGTTCGATCTATAACGCGGCGCAAGCGCTTGGGGTGGAGGTCAGAGTCAACGCGAGCGTGCAGCAGGTCAAGGTCAAGGGTGGACGCGCCGTAGGCGTCATCCTCGAAAACGGCGATGAACTCACATCCAAAGTCGTGATGTCCGCCGCTGACCCGAAGCGGACGTTCCTGCAATTTGTCGAGCAGAAACATCTGCCCGATGATTTTGTCACGTCGATCCAGAACTTCCGCACACGCGGCTCGTCGGGCAAGGTCAATGTGGCGTTGAGCAAATTGCCGAACTTCACTGCGTTGCCATACACGGGCAACGGCGCGAATTCGGTTCTGCATCGTGGCGCGGTTTCCATCAGCCCGAGCATTGATTACATCGAGCGCGCCTACGACGACGCGAAGTACGGGCAGATCTCGAAGCGCCCCTATCTCGATATGATCTTCCCCTCGATGATCGACCCCGACATGGCGCCGCCCGGACAGCACGTCATGTCTTGCTTTGTGCAATATGCGCCCTACGATCTCGAAGGCGGCTGGAACGACGGACGCCGCGACGAACTCGGCGAAGCGGTCATCGCGACCATCGAAGAATACGCGCCGAACATCCGCGAGTGCATTGTGGGCATGCAGGTCATCTCGCCGAAAGACATCGAACGCATCGCGGGCATCACCGGCGGCAACATCTTCCACGGCGAACTGCTGCTGCATCAAATTTTCTTCCTGCGTCCCACCCCGCAATGGGCAGACTTCCGCACCCCGCTCAAAGGCTATTACTTCGGCGCAAGCGGCGCGCACCCCGGCGGCGGTGTAATGGGCGCGCCCGGCATGTTGGCGGCGAAGGAGATTCTGAAAGACGGCAATTTGTAAGTGGTAAGTGGTAATTGGTTATTGGAGAATTAGAGATTGGAGAATTGCCCGCTGGTTGAGCAGCCCCGAATGTTCTTTGGGGCGTATCGAAACCAGCAAAATGAAAAACTCGCTTCTTTCTTAACTGTAAGTTGATTCTGCAAAATGAAATTTGGTCTACACCGGAAATAAAAAGCCTCCGCTTTCGCAGAGGCTGGTAGTCATTGATTACGCTGGAACGGCGATATATTCCGCGTAAGCAGTGCTTTCGGGAATTGGCAACTTGTCTTCGAGCAATCCCTGAACATGCATTTCCACGGCTTCATGCATGTTACGTTCCACTTCTTCGCGAGTTTTGCCGGTTGCCACGCAGCCGGGTAGGTCTGGCGAGTAGGCTGAATAGTTATTGTCTGTTTTCTCGATAACGATAAGAAAGCGATACATGGTTACTTTTTGCCTTTCGGTTTTTCGACTTGAGCCTGTTTGAAAATACTGTTCTGGGTTCCGGGAGCAAGGTCATCGTTGGGATGTCCAGCAATGGTCACGCGACCGGGTTTCTTCGGATGTTTGTATTGTCTGTGGCTGCCTTTGGTGACGACCAAATACCAACCATCGGCTTCAATGAGTTTGATGACGTCACGTACTTTCATTAGCAAATTGTAGCACAAATAGCACAAAGGAATTATTTATGACAAACTCTTACGACACCATCATCATCGGTGCGGGGCACAATGGACTGGTTGCTGCCGCATATCTCGCCAAACAAGGCAAAAAGGTTCTGGTTCTCGAACGCCGTCCTATTGTCGGCGGCTCGGTGGTGACTGAGACCTTTGGAGAAGGCTTCACCGTCGATTCGGTTTTCACAGGCGGCAGCCTCCGCCCTGACATTATCAAGGATTTGAAACTTGCACAGCATGGTTGGTCGCCTTCCCTCACAAAACCGCCTTTCATCTCTCTTTTACCCGATTCCAATTCTCTAATTCTCGACCCTGACCTTACTAAAGCCGCGGAATCCATTAGGAAATTCTCTGAAAAAGACGCGGCACGCTTCCCTGAATTCGTCCGCTTCATGAACAAGGCAGCGCAGATCCTCGACACGACCTACGCCACCATCATGCCGCGCCTGCCGATGAACTTCGGCATCCGCGAAGGTTACGGTTTGCTCGAACTCGGCTTGGAATTACGTCTAGCCGGCCGCAAAGACATGCTCAACTTCATCCGCGCCTTGCCAATGACTGCGCAGGAACTCGTGGAAGAATATTTCGAATCTGAAATCGTCAAAGCCGCCATCTGCGCCGTTGCCATCCACGGCTCCACGCTTGGACCGATGTCCGCAGGCACAGGCTACACCCTCATCCACAACTGGATGAATCGCGGCGGGCTGGCGCATCTCCCTCTCCCTCAGGGAGAGGGGCTAGGGGTGAGGGGCGTTGGGCAGATTACTCAAGCCCTGGCAAAGGCAGTCAAAGCCTTCGGCGGTGAAATTCGCACCGAGGCAGAAGTAGCCAGCATCAAAATTGAAAATCAAATTGCCAAAGGCGTGGTGTTGGCAAACGGCGAGGAGATTTCTGCCAATGTCATTCTCTCCTCCGCCGACCCGAAGCACACCCTGCTCAAACTGGTTGGTCCACGCGAGTTGCCGCCCGAATTCGTCTGGCACACCCAGTCCATCAAAATGCGCGGATCGGCGGCGAAGATTCATTTGTTATTGGATAATGTAGGGACAGGGCTTGCCCCTGTCCAGGGCGCCACCCAAGGGCGACCGCAAGGATCGCCCCAACCCACAATCGTCCTCGCCCCGTCCATCAAATACCTCGAGCGCGCCTACGACGCGGCGAAATACGGAGAGATTTCCGAAAAGCCGTATTTGGAAGTGACAAGTTTAGGCAATGTAATTTCAATTCATTTTCAGTTTGCTCCCTATAAATTAAAGACTGGAGACTGGAGGCTGGATGGTAAGAAAGTCGAAAAACTTGCAATTGACACGCTGGCAGAATATTTCCCCAATCTCCAATCTCTAATCTCCAATTCTTATGTCATTACCCCTCTTGACCTCGAACAAACCTACGGTCTCACCGAAGGCGACCTCAACCACGGTCAACTCATGCTCGACCAATTCCTGTTCATGCGTCCGATACCGGGCTGGTCGAACCACAAGACGCCAATTGATAATTTATATCTCTGCGGCAGCGGCGTCCACGGCGGAGGGGGAGTCAGCGGCGCGGCGGGACGGAATGTGGTCAAGGTTTTGAAATGACGAGAATCCCCAGAGTCGTTGGACTTTGGGGATTTTCGATCCGCCTTTGACGAATTGGCAAATCACAAAACGCCGCCTCCCCCTTCGTCCAGTTGACCAAACCCGCAGGCGCGGGCAAAATTGAGACAATTCTCCAATCTCCAGTCTCCAATTACCCACTATCCAATTCCTCAGGAGCAAACATGTTTTATGGCGGTTCTTGGTTCATATCCATGTGGTCGGGCGACGACAAGCCCAAAGTAACGCGCGAACTTCTATTGCGCGTCCTCAAGTACGCTCAACCCTACTGGGGACACATCGCAGGCATGCTCGTGACGATCCTTCTCGGCACGGGCATTTCCCTGCTCACCCCGCTCATCTTCCGCAACATGATTGACGTGGTCCTGCCCGCCAAAGACACACAGCGGCTCATCTGGCTGGGGCTGGCGCTGCTCTTCATCCCTGCCCTCAACGGGGTCATCAGCGTCTTTCAACGCAGGCTCAACGCCGCCGTCGGCGAAGGCGTGATCTACGACCTGCGCTCCGCGCTCTTCTCGCGCCTGCAGCGGATGTCCCTGCGCTTTTTCACAAACACCAAAACCGGCGAGCTGATGTCCCGCCTCAACAGCGACGTGGTCGGCGCACAGAACGCCATCAGCAACACCATCGTCAACATCGTCACCGACCTGGTCGAGACCGCCGCCCTGCTTGCCGTCATGCTCACGCTCGAATGGCGCCTGACCCTCGTGAGCATTCTCATCCTCCCGCTGTTCATCGTCACCGCCCAGCGGCTCGGAACCGTCCTGCGCGACATCGCCCGTCAAGCCATGGACATCAACGCCCAAATGAACGCGCACATGAACGAAACACTTAACATCGGCGGAGCGCTGCTGGTCAAACTCTTTGGGCGCACGCGCGAAGAGGAAAAACGCTTCCGCGAGCGCGCCGCAAACGTGCGCGATATCGGCGTCAAGCGCGCGGTCATCGGCTCGTCGTTCTTCGTCATCTTCGGTTTGGTCACGGCGGTGGGCACGGCGCTCGTGTACGGTCTGGGCGGCTACTTCGTCATCACCGATGTTTTCACCGTCGGCACCATCGTCGCGTTCGGCTCGTACCTCGGTCAACTCTACGGATCCTTGCAGGGTCTCGCGGGCGCGCCGGTCGAATTTTCCACCAGCATGGTTTCCTTCGAGCGTGTCTTCGAAGTCATAGACCTCCCGCAGGACATCGTCGAAAAGGAAAACGCCGTCGAATTGAAGGATGTGAAAGGCGAGCTCGAATTCGACAACGTCACTTTCAACTACAAAGTGGATGAGTCCATTCTGTTGAAGGACGTCAAACGCTACGGAAGCATGGACAATGTGAAGGCGGTTCTATCGGGTGGGAAAGGTTCGTCGTCGGGGAACAGGAATCGGGAGGAAAGAACCGCTTCAGACTCCGCCGAGGCTGATTCGACCTCTCAAGCCAGAGAAATCGCCCTGGAGGGAATCTCCTTTATCGCCCGCCCCGGACAGTTGATTGCCCTTGTCGGTCCCTCCGGCGCAGGCAAGACCACCGTGACCTATCTCATCCCGCGCCTCTACGACCCAACCGACGGAATCATCCGCATTGACGGACACAACCTGCGCGATGTGACGCTCGAGTCGCTTTCCTCCGCAATCGGAATGGTGACGCAGGAGACGTATCTTTTCCACGATACCATCCGCACCAACCTGATCTACGCCAAACTCGACGCAACGCAGGCAGAGATCGAAGCCGCCGCGCGCGCCGCGAACATCCACAACTTCATCATGGACCTGCCCGACGGCTACGACACCATCGTCGGCGAGCGCGGATACCGCCTGAGCGGCGGTGAAAAACAGCGCATCGCACTGGCACGTGTGATTCTCAAAGACCCGCGCATCCTGGTTTTGGACGAAGCCACCAGCCACCTCGACAGCGAATCCGAGGCGCTGATTCAGGAAGCCTTGAAGCGCGTCATGGCTGGCAGGACGAGCATCGTCATTGCCCATCGCCTTTCCACCATCCTCGCCGCCGATTTGATTCTGGTGATGGATCGGGGACAAATCGTCGAACGCGGCACGCACGAAGAGCTGCTCGCGCTGGGAGGGTTATACAGTCAATTGTATGAAACGCAGTTCAGAGGGGAGAAGGTGTAGTTCCCGCTTTGAAACAAGGGTAAAATATTTGCATGCCCAAAAAAATCCCGGCACGCATCAGAAAACT
>QMIW01000009.1 GCA_024434165.1 Chloroflexota bacterium
CCAACTAACCGACCACTCGACTACTTGACCATCCGACCACTCGACTATTCGACCATCCGACTAACCGACCACTCGACTACTCGACTAACCGACTACTTCACCATCCCCATCGCCTTGCCTGCCTGATAGATCACTTCCATGGCTTGCTCGATGTCCGACGGCTCATGCGCCGCCGTGACCGTTGCCCGCAGGCGGGACATGCCCTCCTGCACGGCAGGGGAGACCACCGGCAGGACGAACACGTCGTTTTCCTGGCAGCGTCTGGTCAGTTCGAAGGCTTTATCGTCCGTGCCGCACAGCACCGGCACGATGGCGGTCTCGGTCAGCAGGGTATCGAAGCCCATGCCCTTCAGCCCGCCGATGAATTGCTTTGTGTTCTGGTTTAGACGTTCGATGCGCTCCGGTTCGTCGAGAATGACTTTGAAGGCTTCGTTTGCAGCGGCGGCTTGCGCCGGGGGCAGCGCCGCGGAGAAGATATAGGCACGGCTGCCGTGACGCAGAAAATCAATCAGTTCCTTTTTGCCCGCCACATACCCGCCCACCGAAGGGATGGTCTTGCTGAGCGTGCCCATCTTGATGTCAATGACATCTTCCACGCCGAAGTGCTCTTCGATGCCGCGCCCGGTCTTGCCGAGCACGCCCACCGAGTGCGCTTCGTCAATCATCAGCCAGGCGTTGTATTTCCGGCTCAATTCCACGATCCTGGGCAGGTTGATGATGTCGCCATCCATGCTGAAGACCGAATCGGCGATGACGAGTTTGGCGACATCCGACGGCGCGTTTTTGAGCAAGCCTTCGAGATGGTCCATGTCATTGTGGCGGAAGCGGCGGAACTCCGCGCCGGACATCAGACAGCCGTCCACGATGGAGGCGTGATTGATCTTGTCCGAGAAAACGTAATCGCCGCGTCCCATCAGGGTGGAGATGACGGTCAGGTTGGTGACGTATCCCGAACTGTAGGTGATGGCGGCTTCGGCGTGTTTGAAGTTTGCAATCGTCTCTTCCAGTTCGTTGTGAATGGTCAACGTCCCCGCCAGCGTTCGCACGCCGTTGGTGCCGGTGCCGAATTTGTCTATCGCTTTTTTGGCGGCTTCGTTGATGCGCGGGTGTCCGACCAGCCCCAGGTACGAGTATGAGGCATACATTCCCATGATGCGCCCGTTCACGCGCACCTTCGCCCCTCCCAGCATCTCTTCCACAGGCTGGTTGTAAAAATAGTAGTCGTGTTCCTTGATGTACGTCACGCGCTGTTTGAGCGCAGCAATGCGCCGCGTAGTGTTGTTATCTATGCTGTGGAAATCCATGAAAGTGCCTCCAAAAGGGATTGCGTAAGTTTAGCCGAGGGAGGGGGGATTGTCCAGTGAGCGGTCAACAGAATGGGCATCCCCGCCTCTACGATGGCGAAATAAAGTTTGGAGTCAGCCAACGCGCTAGGTGTTTTGTGGACGTTCCTGCAAACAACGGGAGCAAGCTCCCTGGGTCCAAAGTTTGGAGTCAGCCAGCTTGCTAGGTGTTTTGTGGACGTTCCTGCAAACAACGGGAGCAAGCTCCCTGGGTCCAAAGTTACTCCTGCAAACAACGGGAGCAGGCTCCCTGGGTCCAAAAAGACGAAATCACGATTTTGTCGCCAGTTTTCTTAATCCGGCTTCGTCGAGAATTTTCACACCCAATGACTTCGCCTTGTCTAGTTTCGAACCGGGGTTCTCGCCGAGGACGAGATAATCGGTCTTTTTGCTCACGCTGTCGGTGACCTTGCCGCCATTGTTTTCGATGAATTCCTTTACGCCGTCGCGCGAAAGGGTCGGGAGCGTGCCGGTGACGACGAACGTCAAACCGCTCAATTTGCCCTCTTTCTTCCTTCCGCGTTCCTCCGCCTGGGGCCAAACCCCCGCCGCCTTGAGTTTCTTCAAGACCTGCTTGTTGAACGGACGCGAAAACCAATCCACGATTCCCTCCGCGATGTTGGGACCAATTCCTTCGATCTGCTGGAGATCATCCGTGCCGGCTTTCGAGAGGGCATCCAAATTCCCAAAGTGACCCGCCAAATCGCCCGCGCTGACCTCACCCACGCCCCGGATTCCGAGCGCGGCGATCAAGCGCGCCAGGGGACGCGACTTCGACGCTTCGATGGAGGCAAGCAGATTATCGGCGATCTTGCCGGGTGGTTCCTTGTCTGTCTTTCGATCCTTCTTCGTGACCGCTTCGAGAATGTCGGCGCGGGTCAGCGTGTAAATATCCGCAACGTCCCTGACCTTGCCGGTCTCGATCAGTTTTTCGACGATCTTGATACCCATCCCCACGATGTCCATCGCGCCGCGC
Source organism: Chloroflexota bacterium (assembly GCA_024434165.1). Taxonomy (GTDB): domain Bacteria; phylum Chloroflexota; class Anaerolineae; order Anaerolineales; family Villigracilaceae; genus Villigracilis. Next base: position 2,320 of record QMIW01000009.1, read on the forward strand.
GAGACGAAATGCTCCACGTTGCGCACCAACTGCGCCGGGCAGGCGGCATTGACGCAATACCACGCCACCTCGCCCTCGAAATGTTCCACCGGCTGCCCACAGGCGGGGCAGGTCTGCGGCGGCTTGTATTTTTTCTCCTTCCCCGTGCGCGCATCCACAACGGGACCGATGACGTACGGAATGACCTCACCCGCGCGTTTGACCAGCACCCGGTCCCCCACGCGGATGTCCTTCTCCGCGATGTAATCGAAGTTGTGCAGGGTGGCGCGTTCCACGATCACGCCGCCGATTTCCACGGGTTCGAGCATGGCATAGGGAGTCAGCACGCCCGTGCGCCCAACCGCGACGCCGATGTCGTTGAGGGTGGTGGTCACTTCGCGCGCCGGGAATTTGAAGGCAATCGCCCCGCGCGGGTCCTTGCCCACAAAGCCCAAATCTGCGGCGAGGGTCAAATCGTCAATTTTAATGACCATGCCGTCGGCTTCGTAAGGAAGCGCATCGCGCCCTTCGTTGAAAGTCTCGGTGTAGGCAATCGCGGATTCAAGATCATTGAAGCGTTTGGCAAGATCCGTCACCGGGAAACCCAATGACTTGAGATATTGAAGAATCTCCCACTGCGAAGCCGGGACTTTACCGCCCTCGGCATGGACGATCTGATAGACCAGCAGGGTGATCGGGCGTGAGGCGGTCAGCGACGGGTCCAATTGACGCAGCGACCCCGCCGCCGTATTGCGTGGATTGAGGTAGGTCTTCTCGCCCGCTTCTTCCAGTTTGCGATTCAATTCTTCAAATTCTTTGATGGGGATAAACGCCTCTCCCCGAACTACAAGATGTTTCGGGATATCTGCCGCTTTCGACTTTCCACTTTCCACCGGTATTCTCAGCGGGATGGCTCGCACTGTCCTCAGGTTGCTCGTAATGTCCTCTCCCACTTCCCCGTCGCCGCGCGTGGCTCCCTGCACGAATTGACCGTCCCGATAATGCAGGACGACCGACAAGCCGTCAATTTTCGGCTCGACCACGAACTTCGCCTTTTCAACGCGGTCGTCCAATTTGCGGATGCGCTCGTACCAGGCGCGCGCATCGTCCGCGCCGAAGGCGTTGGCAAGCGAAAGGATGGGAGCCGGGTGACGCACCTTCTCGAATTTTTCCGAAGGTTTCGCGCCGGTGCGCTGGGTGGGGGAGTCGGGTGTGATCCATTCCGGGTGATCCGCTTCGATTTTTTTCAATTCGTTGAGCAGGCGGTCGTATTCCAGGTCACTGATGACGGGCGCATCCAACACATGATACCGGTAATTGTGGAAGTTGATCTGCGCCTTGAGTTCTTCATATCGGGAGAGGAGTTTATCTGCCATGATTTTGATTATAAATGAAACCCCGCCCGTTGATTCGGGCGGGGGATGGGTCAATCGTCAATTTTTTTCCAGATATCCGAAGGCGGGCGCTTGAGCGGACGGGTCATTGCCGAGAGCCGCGCCTCGTAATACGGCTCCGCCTCGGTGGCGAAGCGCGAGAGTTCAAAGAGGTTGCGCTTCACCAGCAAATCGGCAATCTGCCTGGTCTCTTCGCGCGAGAATGGCAGGTTTTCCGAAAATTCCGTCAGGCTGAAGCGCCTCAGGCGGATGACCGTATTCAGGGCGGAGCGAAGCGGCTCGGAAAACATGACGACATCGGACGGGCGGATGTCATCCTTGCGTTCTTCCAATTCCTTGATCGCGAGTTCAAAGAGCGATTTGCTCATGACGCCCTGCTTCGTCGCCGCGGTCCTTTCAACTTTTGAGCTGGTCTACAAGGCTGCGCAGCCCCTTGGTTACCGGATGATCGGGGTAGTGCACCGAGAAAATACCCGAGCTGGCAAGGGTCATCATTTCGTCCGAGTGGGGCAGCACCGCGCCCACCGGCGCGCCGTAGGTCTGCTCCACACGGGTGCGTACGTCGTCGAAATCGAAGGTGCTGGGCGTCTTGTTGACCAGCATCAACATCTTCGGCACGTCCAGTTTTTTGGCGACATCCACCGTCACCGCCGTGCCTTGATAGTCCTGCGAATCGGGGCGGAGGATGATGATCAGCGCGTTGGAAATGGCGATGGAGAGCAACGTCTCCTCGTTCAAGCCGGGATGCGTATCAATCAGGAGGTAATCGAGCTTCATCTTTTCGATCACGTCGCGGAAGCCGTCGTTCAGCAAGCCGACATCATATCCCTCGCGCAAAATGCGGGCGATCTCGCCCGGTTTGATGCTGGAAGGGATGAGGAAAATCTGCCCTTTGATTTCCGCGCCGACATGCCCGGTGACATCCTGCGCCGCCTCTTCGATGGAACACTTGCCCCACAGATAGTCGTTCAGGGAGTGCGCCATATCCGTTTCATCGAGGTTGAAGAGGACGTGAATGCCAGGCGAGTTGATATCCGTATCCACCACGCAGACCCGCGCGCCGTCCATCGCCAGAAGCGCAGCGATGTTGGCGGTTGTGTTCGATTTTCCCGTCCCGCCGCGGAACGAGTGAATTGATATGATTTTCGGCATGTGATTTTGCTCCAAATGAGATACCTGCGATCTGTTGTCGTCTCATCGGGATTATAGCCTAACTAACCTGAAAGTCAATTCCCTTTTTTTCTATGTTATATTATCGTGCGTGTCGTCCGCCGTCATCCGCAGCCGCCCGCATCGTAAGAGAAATTTTCAACCTTTCAATCCTGCAATTAACCAACCAACCCATTTCCCCCCAAAATGACAACCAAATTTATGAGTGACATCCCCAGCCCGCCCTTTCAGGAACCTGCCGATGAAGTGCTCATCCAGCAGTTCAGGTCCGGCAACCCCGATGCGTTCGACATTCTCTACCAGCGCCACCTCCCCAATGTGTACAAGCGGGTGAGATACGTGGTGCCGGAGAGCGATGTGGAGGACGTGACGCAGGAAATTTTCATTGCGGCGCTGCGGTCCCTGCCGTCATTCCGCGGAGAATCCAAATTCGGGACCTGGCTGCGTACCTTGACCAATCACAAGGTCGCCGAGTTTTACCGCAAACGCACGCGCAAGCAGGAGCCCCTGCTCGCCCCGCTCTCCGAAGCCTCCACCCGTGAGACGGGCAGCACTCCCAGGGCGTTGGAGGAAAGGGTTTTCATACAACGCGCGCTCCAGCGCCTGCCCGAAAACTACCGCGAGATCATCCTGCTCCGTTTTGCCGAGGATCTCCAGTTCAACGAAATTGCCGAGCTTACCAGCCAGAACCTGGAAGCCACCAAATCCCTGTTTCGCCGAGCCATTGCCGCGCTTCGCACTCATTTGGATAAATGACATGAGTCAACATAACGAACATACCGACCCCAAGAAAGACGACCGCTTGGCGGATTTCACCAACCAGGTGCTGGATGGCAGAACCCGGCAAACCGCATCCGGCGCGGACGAAGAGCTGCTCAGCCTCGAAAAAACGGTCCTCCGTTTGAGCGACGCCTTCCCTCCCAACCCGCTGACCGAAGCCGATGCCAAGCGGATGCTGGTGCGCTTCAAGGCGCGTTTGCGCCGCGAAGAAAAGACCGTCCAACCGTCCTTTTGGAAGCGCCTGTTCGATTTTCATGCAAACCCGCAGGTGGGCATGATCCTTGCGGCGGTGGTTGTGGTGGTTTTGCTCGTCCTCGGAGTTCCCGCGCTTCAGTCTGGAGGCTCATCCCTGCCCGGTGCGGCGTCATCCAACAGCGGTCTGTGGGTTGCGCTCAGCCTGCTGGGAATTCTGCTTATCGTTTATTGGTTTTCGCGCCGGAAGTGAGAACGACCTCGGTGCGGTTATCACTTGAAATAGAAACCATTTAGAAAAGGAGAGAAAAAATGAACAAGTTTCCCAAAAGAAACTGGGGGAAAAACCTGTTCGTGCTGATCGCATTATTGACCATCTTATCAATGCTGTTTTCAGCATGCGCGCCTTCGCAAGGGCTGGAAGGCGGCGCAGGCGGCAATAATGGTCAAGGCGGCGGTCAGGGCGGTGGACAAGGAGGGGGTGGTGGAGGCGGCGGTGGGGGCGGCGGAAACGATGGCGGCAACGGCGGCGGTAATGGGGGCGGCAATGGCGGCGGTGGCGGCAACGGCGGCGGTAATGGCGGCGGCAACTCCGGCGGCGGAAACGATGGCGGCAACGGCGGCGGGGGTGGTAATGGGGACGGCGGAGGCGGTAGTGGTGGCGGCGGCAACTCCGGCGGTAGCGGTGGCGGCGGTAACTCCGGCGGCGGTGGAGGCGGTAACTCCGGCGGCGGTGGAGGCGGTAACTCCGGCGGCGGATCGAGCCAGCCGGGAACCGGCGACCCGAACACCCAAAATCCGAATAACGTGGACGTACGCGGTTCCAAGAAAGATCCGTCCGATCCATGCCTCGATCAGGGACAACTCCCCTGCGGTCAGGGCGATCACGGCAAGGGCAATCCTGTAAACGGCAGTCTGCATGCCAACTGCCGCGCCGCGCAGGGTGAAGTGGACCCGGTTTGCAAGCCTGAGGATATCCTTCCTCCTCCTCCCGATAATCCTCCTTCAAACCCAACCCCTGAAACTCCGGGCAATCCGCCAAACGATCCGCCCAAGGAGCCCCCGACAATCGAGCCTCCCGTTCTTCCTCCTCCTCCCATCACGGAAGTGGAGCCCGCGCCCGAGGTCGAGCGCGATGCGAACGGCGTGCCTGCCTGCCCGAACTGGATTTTGTTCCACTCCTTCCGCTCCGGCAACCTGGATGTCTTCCGCCTCGATGGAATCGAAGGGACGGAGGGTCTCGAAGCCATCAACCTGAGCAGCGGCAGTACGACGGATTCACGTCCCAGCCGCTCGCTCAACGATGAATGGGTCGTGTTCCAAAGCGACCGCGACGGCAACGTCGAGTTGTACCTGGCAGACAGCATGGGCAAATCCCAGAGCCGCCTGACAAAGACCAACTCCAACAACATCAATGCGATGTTCGCTCCCAACAGCCGGAACGTGGTCTATCAGAGCGACCGCAACGGCAACTGGGATATCTTCCTGCTCAACAAAGACACCGGCGAAGACCTGCAGTTGACCTCGGACACCGCAGACGATGTCAACCCGTTCTTCTCGCCCGATAACAACTGGATCACCTTCCAGTCCAACCGCACCGGCTCGTGGAACGTATTCATCTTCGACATCTCCACCGGCACGGAATACCAGGTGACCTCCTTCTCGACCGACGTGCTCTTTCCGAGCTGGTCGCCGAACGGCAAACAGTTGGCGTTCTTCATCAACATGACCGGCACATGGGACCTGTACGTCTCCGACCTGAAGGGCGAATCCTTCAGCCGGATTTCCGTCGGCGGCGACGCCGGCAACGCGACCTGGTCGCCGGAAGGGAACCGCCTCGCCTACCAGCTGACGGTTGGCGGCAACACCGATATCTTCACCTACGACCTGGTCACCAACACCGAATACCAACTGACCGATTTCGGCGGCGTGGACTCGGCGCCCACCTGGAACTGCGGCGGCACGGATGTGTCCTTCACCTCCACCCGCGACGGCGACCCGAACATCTACTCCACCTGGTGGCAGGGCGGCAGCGACATCTACGGCATCACTGTTCATCCCTCCACCGACAAGTGGTCGCAGTGGTCTCCTTCCAAGGAACCCGGCTCGCGCGGCTACTAACCCACCTTGCGCGGTACCGCGAGATTCATCCCGCCTTTGCAGAGCGGCATGAATCCTCTGCGAGGGCAGGTCGTTGCGGTACGGGTAAACCGCGTAACATGAATTACTAACCCAAACGGATAAAGGACGCGGCAGCAGAATTCTGCTGCCGCGTTTCTTCCTTCCTTGCCGGTCGTTTGCAGATAAGGTATGATTTCGCCCATGATTCTTGCCGTCTCGATCCTCATCGCGTTGATCGTTCCCATCGGCTTTCTGGTATTTTTGCGGACGTTCGACCTGCACAAGACCGCAAAATTTCGGAAAAATATCGTTACGCTTGTCTGTGGAATTATCGCTTATCTGCTGGCGGCGAGAATCAACCCGGCAATGGTCAACGCAGGCTGGGTGACATGGGACCAGGTGGTGCGGATCACCGCTCCCATGGTTGAAGAACTCCTGAAATCGCTGATCCTGCTCTATCTCGTCTCGCGTGCCGACTTCAACTACGTGGTGGACGGCGCGCTGTACGGCTTTGGCGCGGGAATCGGGTTTGCCGTCATCGAAAACGTGGAGTACGTGGAAGGGAATATCGAGATTGCGCTCGTCGTCGCGCTGGCGCGTGTGTTTTCCACGAACCTGATGCACGCCACCGGCAGCGGGTTGATCGGCACGGCGCTGGCGTTCTCTCGCGGGGAAAAATCCAAATGGCGCGGCGGACTGGCGATTGTTGGCGGCTATGTGATCGCGATGGCTTTTCACGCTGCATTCAATACCATGGTCAATGCGGGCACGTTCCTGGTCTTCGCCATCGGGTACGGCGTGGTGGGCGCGATCCTGATCTGGTTTGTCATTCGCCGCGGATTGAATACCCAAAAGCAATGGGTGGGCGAGAAACTCGGCGCGGAGGACCGCGTCACAAAGGAAGAGACGCGCGCAGTGACGGGCATCGAAAAGGTCGTGGATACCCTGCTGCAGCCGTTTCGGGAGCGGTTCGGCGAGGAAAAGATCCCCCTGGTTCGAGACCTGCTTTACAAACAGGCGGAGATGGGCATCAAGCGAAAACTGATGGAGACCACGCCCAGCCCCACGAAACGGAAGGAAATCGAAACCATCATTCAAACGCTTTATCGGGAAATGGAGGATTTGCGGAGGCGGATCGGCATGTACCCGATGATGTTCGTGCGGGAGGTGTATCTCGGTCAGGATTTCCAGGTTTGGGCGATGATTCAATCCCGGGTTGCAGAATCAAGCACAGGTCAAAAAGGAGGCGGGCTCTTCGACCGGGTCAACGACCGGATCAGGGAAAAATCCATAAAGAAGGATGAGTCATGAGCGAAGACGTCCTGAAACGACTTAGGAAAACCGTTTTTTTCGAGGAATTATCCGACGACGCGCTGGCGGCGGTGACCGCGGGAGCGTCGGTGCGGCGGTATGCAAAAGATGAGCCCATGCTGCGCAAGGGCGATGCCGCCGATTCATTTTTTGTCATTCTCAACGGGCATGTCAAGATCGTCACGCAGGGCGCAAAAGGTGAGGAGATCATCATTAACATGGTGGGTCCCGGCGAGACGGTGGGGGAAATGTCGTTGATTGACGAACGCCCGCGCTCGGCGGGGGTGATTGCGCTGGAGGACGTGGAGGCGCTGGAACTGGATAAGGATGTGCTCTTCGCGCTGATGACCCAGCGCACCGATGTGACCCTCGGCATCCTGCGCGGGTATTCGACCCGCCTGCGCTTTTCCACCAAGTACATCGAAAAAGTGATTGACTGGTCGCAGAAGACCGCCGAGGGCGATTACTCATTCTTGGAGAATACCCAGCAGGTTGTGGAAAACGCCGGGTCCGACGACGACAAGGCGGCGCAGTTACTCTCCGCGTTCTTCTCGATGGTGACGAAGGTGAAGGCGCGCGAAGAGGGCTTGAAGCAGCAGTTGGAGCGGTTGACGATTCAGATTGACCAGGAACGCCGCAGGCGCGAGTTCGAGGAGATCACCGGCACGGAGTTTTATTCCCAGTTGAAGGCGCAGGCGAAGGCGCTCCGCCAGAAGCGCGAGCAGGGTTAATGCACACGGAGGCATGATGAAAGGAAAAATCGTATCAATCCATTCGTTTCGCGGGGGGACGGGCAAATCCAACGTCACCGCCAACCTTGCGGCGCAGGTCGCCATGACCGGCAGGCGCGTGGGCGTGGTGGATACGGACATCCAGTCGCCCGGTATTCATGTGTTGTTCGGGCTGGATGAAGACAGGATGGGCAAGACCATGAACGATTTCCTGCACGGCAAAGCCACCATTCGTGAGATCGGCTTTTCGGTGGGCGACCACACCGGCGGAGGCGAAGGACGCGCCAAACTGGCGGGGAAGAATCTCTTTTTGTTTCCGTCCAGCATCAAGGGCGGCGAGATTAGTCAGATCATCCGCGAAGGGATTGATTTCAACCTGCTGAACGAAGGCTTGCAGACCACCATCAAGGAATTCGACCTGGACTATCTTTTCATTGATACGCATCCGGGCTTGAACGAGGAGACCCTGCTTTCCATCGCCACGTCAGACGTGCTGATCATCCTCCTGCGCCCCGACAACCAGGACTTGCAGGGAACTTCTGTAACGGTGGACGTTGCCCGCAGCCTCGATGTGCCCAACCTGTTCCTGCTGGTGAACAAAGCCCTGCCCAAATACGATTTTGCCGAAATCAGGAAGGACATCGAAAACGAGTTCCAGGCGCCGGTCACGAGCGTCCTGCCGCTCACGTTCGATATGGCGGATAACGCCAGTAAAGACCTGTTCTCGCTGCGCTTCCCTGAACACGAGTGGTCGAAAGCGTTGACGGGCGTGGTGGATTTTGTTCTCTCTGTGAAGTAGAGGTTGATATGAAATGCTGGCACTGTGAAGAGGACGCGCGCGCCTCGTGCGCCTTTTGCGGGCGGTTCGTCTGCAAGGATCACGCCGCGACCATGTCCACGTTTATTACGATGTTTGTGGGCGCGAATAACACCCCCAAGGGGCTGGCGGTGGCGAATGTCATCTGGTGCGGGGAATGCGAGCCGCAGCCCGAACCGATCAGCATGCCTGAGTTGTACTGAGAGCGAGGTCGCCATGCCCGGAGTCTTTGATCGGCTGGATAAAGAGATAAAGGATAAGCAGAAAGAGGGCGGCATCACGCCCCTCGATCTCGCCGCCCTGCCGCCCGCCCTGCGGAAGATCATGCGCCTGATGCTGAGGGAGTTGCAGATGAACTACCCGCGCCTGTGCGAAGTGATGGATGCCATGCCCGAAGCCGAACGCCTCTCGCGGGACGAGCTGGATTCCGCCCTCGCCAACCTGACCGAACAATTCTGGCTTATCCGCATTGGGGAAGGCGCAAAAGCCGTCTACAAGGTGAACCTGCGCCGCAAGGAGGGAAGCAAACTCGCCGCGGGAATCTGGTCTGCCCTGGATGCGAAATTGAAGGGAAAACCGAAAGATACGTGATTTAATCGCTGATGTGACGCGGTGCCGCAAGATTTATCCTGCCCGTAAGAAGCGACATGAATCCCCTGTGGGGACAAGTTGTTGCGGTACTGCAAAGTGTGTAAGGTGAGTTAATCAATTACGCCGCAGTACTGCGGCGTAATGGTTTTATTCCTTCGGTTTTCGTCCGATCAGTTCGAACAAAGGCATGGGTTTGCTCTTGCCCTTGAGCGGGATTTCGCCGAGCGGCTTGCACTCGTATTTGGATTCAATCGCTTTTTGTATCCGTTCCGAAATGACGATCTGGTTCTTCTGCGCGAAGTTCATCAAACGCGCCGTCGTGTTGACCGTATCGCCCAGCACATTGTACTCGCGGCGTCCGCGCGGCTCGCCGATCTCCGCCACGAAGGTGGGACCGGCGTTGATGCCGATCTGGCAGTAAATCTCCGGCTGGATGTTCCCGATGGTGGGCGGTTTCAGGTTTTGGATGATCTCGCGGATGGCAACCGCCGCCGAGGCGGCGCGCAGCTCGTCGTTCGTGTGTGCGTTCGGAACCCCGAAATAGATCACGATATCCGAGCCGGAGAGATGATACGTCACTTTTTTGAGCACGCCGCCTCGCGCTTCCACCGCCGCATTAATCAGGGAGAAGACGCGCGAAAAGTTCATGGCGAGTTTGCGCTCCTCGCCCGGCAATGCCCGGTCTGCGGATTCGGGCAGACCGATGAAGTTGACGAACATGATGGTCGGCTCAGGGAAATCCGCCGGGATTCTGCGGTCTGCCGCGCTCTCGATCAGCAGGGAGAGGACGGGGTCGGGGATGAAACTGGCGATGGGTTCGATGGCGTCGAGCAGGGTGACGATCTGGTTCAGCACCGCGGTCTTATCGCGTTCGATGACCACATTGCTTGCCATGCGCCGCCGCATCGGTGTGATCTCGTATTCGCCCAGTTGATTTTCCGTCAGGTCGTCCACCACTAGGTGGTAGCCCGGCTCCCCGTCTTCGAAGCGGAAGAGGTCCTTGACGATCTCGTACGCCTGCTCCGATAAATTGACGCGCTCGTTGCGTCCGCGGCTCTCCGTCAATTTGGCTTGCTGCACATCCCTGCCGAGCAGCACATGTTCCATGCGGCGCGGCGTGCCAATATCCGCCGTCAGAAACCTGCCGCTGTGAATGCCGATGCGCATCTTCAAATTGACGATGCCCGACGGCGTCTGGATTTCCGCAAAGTCCTTCATTGCCCGCTGCATCCGCAGCCCGGCGCGCACCGCCCGCAGGGTATCGTCGTTTCGTTCGCTTTTGGGGAAGACCACCAGCATCGCATCGCCGGTGAACTCCACCAGTTCGCCGCCCGATTTGCTGATGATGGAAATCATCGTGGAAAAGTAACGGGTCAATTCCCTGGTCAGGTTCTCTGCCCCTTCGCGTCCCTTCGATGCGTTGGCTTCCATCAATTTCGTAAACCCTGCCAGGTCGGTGAACATCATCGTCCCGTACTGCCACTCGGTCTTCACCTCCCCCGGTCTTAACTTTGCAATGTCAATCTGTCTTGAGGTGTAGTCGTGTAAAATTCGCTGCAGAGTTCGCAGGTGTTTGTGCACCTCGATCATAATGTCCACCGATGGGTTGCCCCACATGGACACATACAACTCGGCGGGGAGCAGGTATCGCAGGCGGCTTTCAATTGTGGTAAGTGGGGACTCGGGAAGCATAAGAGCCATTATACTTGAAGCGTATCCCGTTTCATGCAATCATGAAACCACAAAATATTTATCAGAGGAGAATAGTATGCGATACAAAATTCGAGTTTGGCTTGGAGTGTGGCTGGCTGTTGTATTGATCCTTGCCGCGTGCGGCGGCGGGGAAAATACGACAGGAGACGGGTCCGAAGCGACGCCATCCAGCGGCGCTTCGGGCGCGGACCTCGCGCTTGATCCTGCCAACGCAAGCGGAGAGAACGCCCGGGCTGTGATCGGCTATCTTTACGAGGGGTTGTCGCGCATTCAGGACGATATCGTCAACCTTGCTCTGGCTGAGAACGTGACCGTTTCGGAGGACGGACTGGATTACATATTCACCCTGCGCTCCGGCGTCGCCTTCCACGACGGCTCGACGCTCAACGCCGATGCGGTCGTCGCAAACTTCAACCGCTGGTTCGACCCGAACGACCCCAACCGCGGCTCCGGCGAGTTTGCCGCCTGGGTTGAAAACTTCGGCGGTTTCAAAGGCGAACTGAAGGAAGACGGCAAGCCGAAATCACATTTCGACGGCATCGAAAAAGTGGACGACCTCACCGTGCTTCTGCACCTGAACGCGCCCGACCCGGACCTGCTCAAGAAATTATCCGATCCCGCTTTTTCCATCGTCAGCCCCAGGGCTTTTGGCGGCGGCGATGGCGGGACGGGTCCGTATAAATTCGTCTCGAGCGATGGCACGACCCTAACCCTTGAGCCGTTTGCCGGTTACTGGGACCCTGCCGCCATACCAGGCGAAGGGATGCAAATTCCCGCGCCTTAACCTTTTTGAAAATCAACAGGCTGCCGCACTGCGGCAGCCTGTTGTGATTCATCTTGCCGTCCAAACCGGTTCGCCGTCGTAGCCCGGCGCGGCGGTGATCTGCGTAAACTCGCCGGTTGGAATCAACGCTGAAAACAATTCCATATCCCCGTTGAACCGGGCTTGGAAGACGAGCCGCAGTCCATCCGGCGACCAGGAAGGCGCGCCGCGCGGTTCGATGCCCGGCGCAGAGAGCAGCAGGGTGGCGCCGTTTGTGACGTTGAAGAGTTGGATGCCGGTCTCTTCGTAGTTGGCGGCGATCCAGTTGCCGTCTGGCGACCAGACCGGGACGCCGTAATTCGCAGGCGCAGATGTGAGACAGCGCTGATTGAGTCCGTCGCGCCCGATTACGCACACGTTGGAAAGTTCGCCGGAGAAGGTTTGGAAGGCGATCATGGCTCCGCTTGGCGACCAGCTTGGGGCGTTGTCGGGAGCGGGGCTCGTCGTCAGCGTGGAGAGAGCCCCATTGAGACCGACCAGCATCAAGTCCGAGTTGCCGAAGCGCCCTGTGACGAAGACGATCTCGTCCGCCATCGGCGACCAGACGGGGTGGCTGTCCCCTGCCTGGTCGTTCGTCAGGCGGATCGGATTGGAGCCGTCGGCATTGGCGGCGTAAATTTCAAAGTTCCCATCGCGGAAGGATTCAAACGCAATGCGCTGCCCGTCCGGCGACCAGCTTGGAGCGGCATCCTTTTCGAGCGCGTCGGTCATGCGGGTGATGACTCCCGAAGCGAGGTCGAGGATGTAAACGTCCATGTTGTTCCCGACGGTCGAGACGAACGCCGCCCGCGTTCCATCCGGCGAGAGGCGCGGCGCGGAATCCTCCGAAGCGTTCGCGGTGAGGCGGATGACTTCGATGCCGTCCGGCGCGGTCAGGTAGAGGTTCTTTGCGCCTTCGCGGTCTGAAACGAAGAGGATGTGACCGGCGGCGGGCGGAATGGGGGTGAGGGTTGGGGGTGCGGTTTCCGCTGCGCTGGTTTGAGTTTGAGCGGCTGCCGCAGTTTCCGTTTGCTGACCCGCCGCGCCTATCACGGGGATCGAATTTGTGTCGGTGCAGGCGGCAATTGCCGCTGCTGCAAGCAGGGCGGGCGCAAGGAGGAAATATATTTGTTTTTTCAAGAGATTTCTCGCAGGGTTATGAGTGGCTGATAATTGAATACCCGTATCTTTAGTGGGGAATTCACGCCCAAAAGGGTTAGGGTTGGGTTTGCAGTTTTGAAAGATTCCCCGCGCGGTTATTTCTGTATCCTGGAGCGCATATCCTTTGCCTTGTCCTGCAGGTCCCTGAAGAACTTTGTTTCGGTGATCTCCGCCACCTGGCGTTCGCGGCGCGACTGGTCAATCACGATTTTGAGTTTGGCGATCTCCTGCCGCAGTTCCTCTTCGCGGATGTAGCCGTCCAGCGCGGCGGTGGCGAGCAGGATCAACGCTTCGAGCGCGTCGTCGTCGGTGAAGGCGATGGTCAAGCCGTCCTTGCGGTTCTTGGCGTTGATCAATTGCAAGACGCCGATTACTTCCTCGTCCGTGTTCTTGAGCGGAATGGTCAGGAAGGATTTCGAGCGATAGCCGGTGCGCGCGTCGAAGGCTTTCGTACCGGAGAAGTCGAAGCCTTCGGCTTCGTAGGCGTCCACGATGTTGACGCGCTGTTTGGTCAATGCGGCGTATGAGACCACGTTGGCGCGGTTCTCGCTCCCGTCCTTGTTATGCAGCCGTACCGGGTAAAACTCGATTGGGTTTCCGCTCGTGCCGCCCATTCGCAGGTTCAATGACTTGTTGCGCAGGATCACGAACTTGAGCGCGTCGTTCTCCAAAAGATAGAGCGTGCCCGCATCCGCATTCGTGAAGGACTGCGCCTCGATCACCAGCGTTTCGAGCAGGCGGTTGAAATCCTTTTCGGCGGAGAGGGAAACGCCGATGGGGATGACTCTCTTCAACAGTTTCAACTGGGTGTCGCGCAGCGAGACGGCGGTCGCAAGCGCATCCAATGTGCGCGCCAGCTGACCCAGCTCGCCCGAGTCTTTTGCCAGGTCGCTCAGCAGGTCGGAATGATATTCCCCTTTTTCGATTGCGTTGACTGCGTTCATGATTCGCTTGAGCGGCGAACCGGAACTGATGATTGTCGCGTTTGATGACATCCTCTTATCAGTATACCAAATAAAATTCGGCGGCGGGTCTTTGTAACTGATGTATGACATAACGTAAAAGTCTCGGTTACTCTTCGTTGAACGCTCCCTGCGCCGTCCCCGGCGCAGGGGGCAAACTACTGACATGGTTCGCGTGCGCACTACACTGAGCAGGGAATCCACCCCCGAAACACTTTGCGATATACTACCCTCATGCCAGTCAATCGAATCGGTCTCTTTGGCGGCACCTTCGACCCCCCGCACATCGGGCACCTCATCCTTGCCGGGGAAGCCGTCTTTCAATTCCAACTTTCCCGCCTGCTCTGGGTGCTCACGCCCGACCCTCCTCACAAACAGGACAATTCCATCGCTCCGCTCGCGCACCGTCTGCCCATGCTGCAACGGATGATCAGCCATAACCCGGTCTTCGAACTTTCGCGCGTCGAGATTGACCGTCCCGGTCCACACTATACGATTGATACCGTGCGGCTGATTGCGGAACAGGAGCCGGACGCGGAACTTTATCTATTGATCGGCGGTGACTCGCTTTGGGATTTACCCACCTGGCGCCTCAGCGCGGACCTCGTGACTGCCGTTTCCAAAATTGGGGTGATGCGCCGCCCGGGGGATTTCATGGACCTCACCCCGCTCGAAGCCAAACTCCCCGGCGTGACGCGAAAGATCCGCTTCCTCGATGCGCTTGTTCAGCCCGTTTCCTCGCGCGAACTGCGTCGGCGCATCGCGGCAGGGGAGATGTACCGCTATTACCTTGCACCCGAAGTGTACGATTACATCGAAAGCAGCCGCCTTTACCGCTAACCAACCTTCCAGCCCATTCCCTACCCCCTATCCCCCATTCCCTATTCCCTATTCCCTATTCCCTACCCCCTATCCCCCATTCCCCATTCCCTATCTCCCATTCCCCATTCCCCCATGTCCCTCTTCCTCGACTCTCTCTTTTCCTCCATCGCCCTCAGCCATTTCATGGTGGATACCTTCAACGCCAGCCGTCCCGTCCTGCTCACCTATCTCGGCTTGACCGAATCGCAGATCGCGTTGTTTTCCACCATCTACATCTGGGCTTCGGCGTTGACCCAGCCCGTCTTCGGCTGGATCTCCGACCGCGTCGGTCCGCGCTGGCTGGCGGCGGGCGGGGTGCTGTGGATGACGGTCTTCTACTCGGCGGCGTTGTATTTCCCCGGCAACACCGGCTTGATTTGTCTCATCATTGCGGCGCTGGGCTCGTCTTCGTTTCATCCCGTGGGAGCGGTGCAAGCCTCCCTGCGCGGGCGTGACCTGCTCAAAGGGCGGGAGACCACCGCCACTTCGTTGTTCTTCATGGCGGGGCAAATCGGGCACTTCATCGGTCCAATCGTCACAGGCTTGATTCTGGCTTCCTATAAGATCCCCGGCATGTACATTTTACCGGTTGTGTCCATTCCGGTTGGCATGGCGCTGCTGGCGAAACTGCGCGAAAACCATCCGCACCCGAAACCGGCACAGGGGATGCACTCCAACCGTGCGAAGGCGGGGCTGCTTTTCATTCTGGTATTGGCGCTGGTGGCGGCGCTGCAATCCTGGGCGCAGTCGAATATGGTCAACCTCATCCCAAAATACATCAAGGACCTGGGGCAGGGCGCAACCATTTATGGCAGTATGGCGGGGTTGTTCATGGGCGGCTCTGCGCTTGGGAATGTGTTCGGCGGCTATCTCGGCGACCGGTATCCCAAACGTTTCGTAGCCGCGGGCGTTTTGTTCCTTGCGGCGATCCCGATCTACTCCGCCAGCCTCATCGGGTGGTCGTGGTGGCTGTTTGTGCTTGTCCCTCTCGCCGGGGCGTTGACCGGAGCCGTGCACAGCATCATGGTGGTGCTTGCCCAGCGCATCATTCCCGGCGGCATGGCGCTCGCCTCCGGGCTGGTGCTGGGATTCATCTTCTCATCGGGGGCATTGGGTTTGCTCTACACCGGTCACCTGGCGGAGTTGTACGGCTTCCCCTACGTGCTGACATTGACGACCGGCATGGTGTTGGTCGCTTCGCCGCTGGCGCTGCTGCTGAAGGAGTGACCGTCAATGGACGGTAGACCGTATCGCCGTCCACGGTCCATCGTCCATTACGCATCCAAATGGAACGTGTGATACGTGTTCTGGCAGGGATTGCCCCAGGTGATGTGCATCTCGCGTGAGGTCAGGTCAATCACCAATGCGCTGATGGTCTTCTCGCGGTCGAGCGGGTCTGCGCCTTCGATGTTGTGGTTGCAGATCGAGTTCGGCACGTTGACGTGATCCTTTTGAATGGCTTGCAGGCTTTTGATGGTGTGTTTTTCGTTCCGGCGAATCAAGCGCGAGGCGCGGAAGTAGCGCACGCGCGAGGAGAGCAGCTCCTCGGGGTCTTTCTCGATCTGCTTCATGTGGGGGTCGAGGTAGTGGTTGGTGTGCACCATGCAGCCGTCGTGGGCGTAGAGGATCTCAAATTTGCGCGCCGAGGCTTCCACCGAATAGATTTCTCCGCTTTCATGCACGAGCAGATGATTATAGCCAGCCGCGCGTTGAGGGACGAGCGTTCGCCCGATCGCGCCGGAGATGCGGCGGGAAGCCAGCACGGCGCGGGCAACCACCAGTCGGGGAATCCCGATGCGCGAATCGTTCGGGTAGACCGAGTCGATCAACTGGGCAATGCCATAGGCGTTGAATCCGACATTGGGGAGGAGTCCTCCGTAGGTCATGGCAAGGAAGGGCGGTTCCCTCTCCGGTTTGGCGGAGATGATGAGGACGTCGTCCTCATCCTCGGGAATCCAATCCTCGTTGTGGGCGGCGAGTACGTGACCGTCTGCCGTGCGCTCGTCGTTGACCGCCATGCTGGTACAGCGCGTAAGGTGCAGCGCATCCACGGTGACGGCTTCCATGGCGTTCAACACGACGATGTCGTCGAAGGCGGCGTTTGCGCCCTCGGCAATGCCGCGCATTTCATCCACATACTGAGGGTAGCGTTCTTCGGCGAAGGGCAGGTATTTGCGTGCCTGAATTCTTGCGCCCTCCCAGGTGAGTTCGAGGGTGTCGTAGGCGGCGTCTATCAGGACGTGCGCGTTTTCGATGCTGTGCTGAATCTGTCGGCGGGCGGCTTCGCCGATCTGCCTGCCCATCTCACGGTGCGACCCGGAGACTTCGATGAATAATGGGGGAGTATTGTGAACGGGGGTGTTTGGGATTTCGTGCTTGAACATGTACTACCTCCGAACGGCTCCATACGAATCAAGCGAGCCGGAAAAATAAAACCGCCCCGGGTTTGTCCCCGGGGCGGGCGGATTATATCATGGTCATTTGGAGGCTACGATGCGGGTGGAATTTGTTCCACCGTCACGGGCGCAGACACATAGCCGGGCGGGTTGCGTGTGCCGAACCAGGTCATCGCCGCGCCGCCGATGCCGATCAGCGTCACAAGGAAGGATGGCAGCCAGCCGACGCAGGGGATCAAATCCACCAAACCGACGATCAGCATCATTAGAAAAGTGCCGAAACCGGTGGCAAGGACGGGCGCCCAACTCTGGTTGATGGCGCGCGTAAAGCGCGCGCCCACTTCCTGACCCAGCGTCACCATGCCGAATACCCATACCGCCGGCATGACCAGGAAGACAACCAGCAGCGAAACCGGGATGAGGATCAATGTGATCGCCATGATCACTACAGCGACTGGCACGGCGATGAAGGTCAACAGCCCGTAGCCTCCCGCCAAAAACGGCTGGCGGGTAATGGCTTCGCCTGCGCGTTCCAGTTGCGGCTGGAGGAAGAGCGCAAGCAGCATGCCGATTCCGGCGATCACAACCGCCTGCAAAATGGCGCCCATAAGTTCCCAAAACGGATTGTTCACGCGCACCGACACATCCGGGTTCGGAATGTTCGGGCTGACGGGCGGAACGTTGACTTCAGGCACGTCAATCGAAGGAGCGGCGTTGTTCGTGATATTCCCGGTGACTTCGGCGCCAGGCTCCTGGGTGACCTGTCCGCCGATGGTGGCGATATCCCCGTCCACGACCGCCGTCGAAGTCAGCAGGACCTGCCCGCCAAAGATGACGATGTCGCCATCCACGGTGCCGTCAATCGTGATGTTGCCGCCAAACATAGCGATATCGCCGTTGATCTCGACGCCGTCTTCGACCATCAAGTTGCCGCCAAACAGGGCAATGTCGCCGTTCACCGTGGCGTCTTCTTGAATTTCAATGTTCCCGCCGAATACTGCAATGCTCCCGTTCAGGGTTTCGCCCTCATCCAGAGTAAAGTCCTCGCCGAAACGGATGATGTCTCCGTTGGGGCTTTGGGCGTAGGCGCTGCCTGTCGGCAGGGTCAACAGCCCAAGCAGGAGGAGGATGCGGATCAAATTTATTTTTACGTTCATACCATAACTCCTTGGGGTCTGCGCGCGAAGCGCCAGATGGACACAATCCATAACAAGCCCACCCCCGCCAGACCGGAGAGAATGACCATCCATGCGTACGGCGGGAGGAATTTCGGCAGCATGCGCGCGAAAACGCTCACAACTTCGCCGAACGCCTGGAGGGATGTGAATACGACTAGAAAATAGCCAAGAGCCGCCGTGAGCCATTCCACAGGCGCGGAGACAAAGGCAACCACATACGGAGCGACAAACAGACCGATCAGGGCAGCCGCGCTGACGGCGAGAACGATCAGCCCCCACAGCCTGCGGCGGCGTTCCGCCACTTTCTGGGCGGCGAGCCGCTGCTGGAAGCGCAGGGCAAACCCGGGCGCAGGCGAAACCGCGCGCGCCGAGCGCAGAGCCAGACCCGTCTCGGCAAGCGAAGAGCAGGTCTTGCACGTTCGCAGGTGCGCGTTCAGGTCGCGCTTCTCGGCGGGGGTGAGGTGTTTATCGTCCAACAGCCAGGTCTCAAAAGGCTGGTGATTCATGATGTCTCCTTTCCATTTCGGCAAGCAAGTCGTCTTCTTCTTCCTGCCACATGCCTGCCAGTTCCTTGCGTGCGCGGTGCAGGCGGCTTTTCACCGCGCTCACCGTCAGGTTCAAGGACTCAGCAATTTCCTTTTCTGAATAGTCGTACCAATATCGCATGATGATTGCCGCGCGGTCGGTGGCGTCCAGCCCCCTGAGCATCGCATGGATTCGTTCCTGCGTCTGCCCTTTGATGGACTCGGCTTCCGGGTTGGGCGCGTCGAGGTCGGGCAGCTCAATCGAATTGCCTTCGTCGTCCTCGGCATCCATCGAAAACATCGAAAACTTGCGGCGTCGAAGACGGTCAATGCAGTAATGCGCCGCAATCGAAAGCAGCCAGGTTGCGAACGGGCGTTTCCGGTCATAGCGGTGCAGGTGCTGGTAGGCGCGCAAAAAGGTTTCCTGTGCGGCATCTTCCGCCAGCTCAGGCTCGCCCAACATGCGGTAGCACAGGTTGAACACAGGGGTTTGATAGGTCTCGACGAGCCTGGTAAACGCCTCGTCACTGCCTTGTTGCGCCTGGAGGACCCAGGACTGTTCTTCGTTCACGTTTCTCCTCGGAAGGCTTTCTACCTTCTCTTACGCTTTCACAAGAGGAAAAGTTTCACAAATTTGACTGAACAAATTACGGATGCAGAATGCAAGACACCCGGGCTTTGGGCTGGAACATGCCCACTAACAGAATACTCCCAATTTCGACGAACAGGTTACCCAACTACCTGACTACTCGACTAATGACTGTGCCCGCTTCCCTCTGGACCGAGAACCTGTTCCCACCTCCCAAGCGACCCGGCCCTTTGAGCGAAGAAGATGGCAATCGCTGTGGTGATCGGCACCGCCGCAATCAGCCCCAGCGAACCGACCAGCGTCCGCACGATCTCTTCCGCGATGAACGAAAAATTGACGATGTAACCGTAGTCGCCGCGTCCCAGCGAGAACATCAACAGCATGGGCAGCGAGGCTCCGGCGTAGGCTAAAACCAGCGTGTTGACCGTTGCCGCTACATGGTCCTGACCGATGCGCATCGCCGCTCCGTAGAGACCGCGAAAGCCGAGGTTTGGGTTCGCGTGGTGGAGTTCGAACACCGCCGAGGCTTGAGTCGTCACCAAATCATCCAGCACGCCCAGCGCGCCGATGATCAAGCCGCCGAGAAAAAGCCCGCGCAGGCTGATGGGTGTTTCGCTCAACTGCATCAGGAACATCACGTTCTCGTCGCCCGAGCCGTTGAGTTTGGCGAAGACCACGAACAGACCCGCCAGCGCGCCGGTGATGAGCAGGACGAAAATCATGCTGATGACCGCCGCGTGCGTTTTGAGAGTCCAGCCGTAGGTGAGGTAAAGCGTGACCGCCAGCAATATGATCGAGCCGATGATGCTGGTGGTGAGCGGGTCGCCGCCTGTGAGGATGCGCGGGATGATGTAGCCGATGATGATGTAAAGGCTGAATGCCATGCTCAACATCGCGCGGACGCCCTTCCATTGGCTGATGAGCACGATGGCGACCGCAAAGAGGAGCGTCAGCCAGAGAATCGGCGCGGTGCGGACGTAATCCACGAAGTAGGCGTTGACCACGTTATCGGGCGTCTTTGAAATCGTGACGATGATTTTATCGCCCGGCTCGAGCAGGTAATCGTCCGAGCGCACCTGCCGCCTGCCGTAATCAATTTCCATGACGATGCCTGCATATTCGCCTTCGAGAATGTTCACGCGCGCAATCTGATACGTTTGCAGACTCCCGCCCAGATCAATTTGACCTTCTTCGATGATCTGCGTCACCTCCGCGCGGACGGTATCCGCGCCGAAGGTGGCGAAGCCGTCGCCGGGTAGTCGAACCTGGGAAAGCAAGGTGTAAACCAAAACCCCAATTAAAAGCAAAAAAGGAAAGAGCCATGATCTGTTTTTCATGGCTCTGATTATATAACGAACAACTGACGATGGACGATTGACCATTTCCATCTTCCATCATCCATCGTCCATCGTCCATCGTCTATCGTCTATCGTCTATCTTCCATACGGGTACCAATAATCCTTATCCTCCATATTGAAATCCCAATGCACGTGCTTCACCTCGCGGAACTCGTCGAGACCGACTTCGCCGAGTTCGCGCGCGCCGCCGGAGTATTTCATCCCGCCGAAGGGACCGGCGTAATGGTCAGTCAGCGGGTCGTTGATCCAGATCGTGCCTGCTTTCACATCGTCGAAGAACTGTTTGATTTTCTTTGGGTCGTTTGAAATCAGAACTGCGCCCAAGCCATATTGACAATCGTTCGTTAATCGAATGGCTTCATCGAATGTGGTGTATTCCATCAACGGCACGGCGGGACCGAAGGTCTCTTCGCGCATGATGATCATCGAGTGATCAACGTCTTTCAACACCGTCGGTTCATGGAAAAAGCCTTTGGGCAGAGCCTTCGGTCTTCCGCCGCCGACCAGGATCTTCGCGCCGCGTTCCCTCGCGTCGGCGATGTGCTTCTCGAATTTGGCGCGGTAGGAATCTCCAATCATGGGTCCGACATCAGTCGCGGGATCAAGTCCGGGTCCGAGACGAAGCGATTTGATATGCTCCACAATGGCTTCGACGAACTTCGGTCCGCCTCTTCTTGGGATGTAAACCCGTTCGGTTGACGTGCAGACTTGTCCCGCATTGATGAGCGCCGCGTACGCCACCGCCTTTGCCGCGATCTCCGGGTCGGCATCTTCCGCAATGACGGTTGCATCCTTGCCGCCCAGTTCGAGATGCAGTTTCTTCATCATCGGCGCGGCGATGGAGGCGATTTTTTGTCCCGTTGCCAAACTGCCCGTGAAAGCGATCACCGGCACATCGGGGTGTCTGACCAGCGGCTCGCCCGTTTCAACGCCATAGCCGGTGACCACATTTACCACGCCCGGGGGCAGATGATCGAAGCAATGCTCGGCGAGATACAACGCGGTGAGCGGCGTCATCTCGGAGGGCTTGATGACCACCGTGTTTCCCGCCGCGAGCGCAGGCGCGACCTTCCATGCCATCAGCAGCAGCGGATAGTTCCACGGCACAATACAGCCCACCACGCCGTACGGTTCCTTGATGATGAAATTGAACTGCGACGATGCCCCCGCCGCCAGCACATTGCCGCGATGATGCCGCCCCAATTCGGCATAATAGCGGAAGGTGTTCATCACCCATTCGGTTTCCTCTTCGTTTTCGGGCAGGGGCTTGCCTTCTTCCAGTGTCAACAAACGGGCGATTTCATCCCGATGGGCATGGACTTTCTCCGCCACTTCATGAAGAAGACTCGCCCGCTCGTTCGCTCCCATCTTGCGCCACGCCTCGAACGCGGACCGTGCCGCCTGCACCGCCGCCTCGACATCTTCCGCCGTCCCGCGCGGGACGCTGCCCAGAACTTCCTCGGTGGCGGGGTTTTGTACCTCGATGGCTTCTTTTGAATTTCCATTCGTAAACTTACCGTTGATGTACATCGGGCGCATGGTGCATCTCCTGTTGATAAGGCAATTTAACCTTCGACCATTGACGATAGACCACAGACCATATTCTGTCATCTGTGGTCCATCTTCTATTGTCTATCGTCTATTGTCTATCGTCCTCTTTCGGCATCTGCGATTCTTCGATCAAATTCTTCGGCGTTGCCGCGCCGCAACTCGGGCAAATATAGTTATGCTCCACAGGGATGTATGATCGCGAGCAGAACGGGCAGGTGATGGGCATCGGCTCTTTCGGCACTTCCTTGATGACCTCCTTCGTCACCTCGCGGGTTTCCACGCGCGTCCTGCCTCCGCCGCCAATGAAAACCGGACCGCTGGAATAATGCCCGCCCGATGAGGATGAACCGCCGCCGGAGGAGGAATCTTTCATCATCCCGCCGAATGCGCTCCCGGATTCAGACGATAACTTTGCCGAGCCTCGTGATTTCGAAGAAGACGACCGCGACGATTTGTTGGAAGAACCCGACCCGCCCTTCATATTTCCAAGCACGAAGAACAGGACCGCCAGAATCACCACCGCCGCCAGCGTGACGAATACAATGATCGCCGTCAGGCGGATGGCGCGCGGGAGGTTGTACAGTTCGTATCCGTAACTAAACAGGAAAACCCCGCCCACATAGAACGGCGCGAGGATCAAGCACAGGAGCAGTCCCGTTTCCTGCGCGAGGCTTTCCTCGAACCAGGTCTGGTAGGCGATGAAAAGAATCAGCGCCAGCGCTGCCAGCGCGATCAGCCCGCCGGGGACAAGGATGTGTAAAGGCTTGCCCGGCTTGGTATCGTCATGGTCATACTCGTACACTTCGTGAGTCTTCGCCCGCACCTGGCGGGCTTTGTATTCTGATGCAGCCATAACTCTCTCCTAATCTCCCCTCTCCCAGCGGGTTCAGGGACGGTCAGTTTTGAGCCTCAACTAATATTTTGAACCGCGAAGCCCGCCAAGTTCTAATTCTTTCTTCGCGCTCTTCGCGGTGGATTTTGACGTCTATCCGCCCTCAAGCCTCTTTGGAAGAGGGGCTGGGGTGAGGTCAAGTTCACTTGCTCAAATCCTTCGCCATCGTCTCCATCTGCGCGAGGATCGCCGCCACCTGTCCGCTTGCCACGTTGACGCGGTACATGTGCGCGAATCCGTCGCCCAGCATCACCTTAACTGTACGCCACGAACCCAGCTGCGGTTGCATCTCACCCTGCGGGATCAAGTCCACGGCTTGCTTCCAGTGTGGATGAGTCTTTTCGTAGTCGCCGAGCAGTTCCAGCGTCGAGGAGCGAAGCGGGAAGAGATGGGTCGCCTCCACCCAGCGCGCATCCTGTTCCTTTTCCAAAAGCCATTTTACAAACAGCCATGCCGCGAGTTGTTCTTCTTCGCTCGAATTCAAGATCACATACGACGAGCCATAGACCGCGATGATGCCGCTGCCGTTGTTTGGGAAGGGCAGCACCGCCCACTCGTCGCGGTTGTTTGCGCCGGCGAATGCGCGCGTCACGCCTGGAAGGTCGCCGAGGTCAACGGTGACGAACAACGCCTCGCGGTTTGCAAACGATGCGATGGCGTCGCTCGCACCCTGCCATGCGCAGCCCGCTTCGGAAAGTTCGCGCAGGAATTTGAAAGCGTCAATGTTCTTCGGCGCAAGGAAACGGTAATTGCCCTCCTCCAGCACGCCGCCGCCGAATGCCAGCATCCACGAGTATGCCGTCATCGGTTCAGTGCTCACCAGCCAGCCGCCCATTGCATCGTTCTCCGCAAATTCATCCCTGCGCATCGAGTCTTGCGCGCGGCACGCCTGTTGCTTGAAATCGTCGGGTGAAACGGGCGCGGAGCCGAAACCCAGCTCGTCTGCCCAGGTCTGGTTCCAAAGCAGGACCGTCGCCGTGCGCTGAGCCGGAACGCCCACGCGCGCATTCATGGATACATCCTGGTTCCAAAACGCAAACGGAATGTCCTTCGCATCCAGACCGTATACGGGGTCTTTCACATAATCCGTCAGGTCGGTCACCACGCCTTCGGCATGCCATTCCTGCGCGTGTTCGGGCAGGGCGATCACCAAATCGGGCTGATCGGTTTTTGCCAGCGAGGCGGTTACGGTCTCGTACAGATTCGTGAAGTTGATCTGACTCTGCGCCGCGACCCTGATTCCCCATGGATTCGATGAATTGAACTCTTCGGCAAACGTCTCGAACAGGCTGGACTCAAGCCCATACCATGGCATCCAGACGGTGACTTCCAGTCCGTTCAACGCCTCTTCATGGACCTCGAGCCTGCTCGCCGCTTCGGGAGTTGGTCCCGGCGTTGAGCCGGCTGCTCCGCTTTGTGCGGTGGGCGTCTTTGCGATAGCGGTCTCTGTTTGATTTGCCCCACAGGCGGATAAAAGAATCGAAGCGATAAAAAATAATGAGATGATTTTTTTCATTGAGTTTTACGGCAGCATGACGACAAAGGGAACGGGCGTAAAGACGAGAATGAACACGACGATCATGGCGTACGCGATGGCCCGCCGTGCGGGGTCGAGCGCGGTGATCTGGTCCATCGGCTGTGCGTTGACGCGCCCCAGCCAGAAGAGCAGCGCCGCCCACAGCCACCAGCCGTTCCAGAACAAACCAAGCACGACCAGCAGCCCAACGATGAACGGAAAGGCTTTCTTTGCCTTATCCCCAAACAGCGAATAGATGACGTGCCCGCCGTCGAGCGTGCCCGCAGGGATGAGGTTCAGCGCGGTGACGAGAATCCCTGCCCAGCCTGCAAACGCAACGGGATGAATGAAGACATCCAAGCCGCCGTATGGGATGGGCCCGCCTGTAAAGAAATAACGCAGCCAGTACAGTATCCCTTGTGGTTCCGCAGGTGCGGGCAATAATTGTCCGAACACAACATATTTTATGAACAGATAAAGGAGTGAGTTTCCTTCGATAAATCCGCCAGGAGCGTATTCGATGACATCTAAATTCGAGAGCGATAATCCCAAAAACAAAATAGGTATCGCCACCACAAGCCCCGCAATGGGACCCGCCACCCCGATGTCAAACAAGATGCGCTTGTTCTTCGGCGTGCCGCGCATCAGGATTGCCGCACCCATGGTCCCCAAAGGACTGAAGGGAAAGGGGATGAAGTATGGAAGCGTGGCGGGCGTCTTGTGATAACGGCTCATGAAGTAATGTCCGAGTTCATGCGCGAGCAGGATTCCAAGCAGGCTGAGCGCGAAGGGCCAGCCCGTCAAAATGCTCCTGAACAGGACGACTATCTGCCCCACAAAATCCTCTGGAATGGGTCCCTCCGGTTGTGCGCCTGCCAGCATCACGCTGAACACCGTCAGCACAAAGAGGATGACGTTGGTGGAAATTTTCTCCTTTGGCGCTTCGGCTGGTTTCGGTGCGAGGTAAATGACCTGCCGTCCCTCTTCGATGCGAAAGAGAGGCACAAGATTGAATTGCGCCAGCAGCCCGGCAAGTTGATCGTACGCCTGCGCCGAGTCTTCGCTGATTAACCGTCCGCGGTAGCGCAGGAAGAAACCCTTGCCTGGGTCCTGGCTGGTGACATCTTCGATGCGAAAGACGCGCGCCACAAGGCTTGTGCAAACTTCAGTTTCAGGGAAGGACATGGCTCTCCTAAATATACAACAGGACAGGGGCGGCCCGTCTTGAACAATCGAAAACGATGGCTCATCATGAAGGACCGCCCCTGCGTTTCAATTGCGTAGGCGAGAGTGGATGGGAGTCGAACCCACCGCGACCCGCAACGCGACCCGCCACAGGTTTTGAAGACCAGGAAGCCCACCGGGACTTAACCACTCCCGCCCGCAAGGATAACCGAGAGAAGAGAGAATTGCAAGCAAGCGAAGTCCGCCCTGCTTCGCGCGATGTTTGTCCTCCTTTACCTCCCAGGGCTCTCTTAAATAACCCGAGTTGCTGCCTTGGTTTCAAGAGGCTTCCCTCACCCCAAACAAGGTTATATATTCTGGGATGACTTCTCCCTCTCCCGATGGGAGAGGGCAGGGTGAGGGCTTTGGGCAGGGAACCTAGAAAATCTATTGGAAGGTGGCAACTTGAGTTAAATAAAAACCATCCTCCCGGTGAGGATGGTTATCTTACTCTCTGTCGGGGCGAGAGGATTTGAACCTCCGACCCCTTGCACCCCATGCAAGTGCGCTAGCCGGGCTGCGCCACGCCCCGATTGAGCGAAGCGGATTATAGCCGCCTTTCCGGTTTCTGGCAAATCGAATTTTCAGCGCAACTCTTATCCGCATCCAACAGCCTTTATGCTAAAATAAACACATTGGAGTCCCCTATGTCCGAAATGATAGAAGTGATCATAGACAGCATCCGCGTGCATTTAATGGCGCCCCAGCGCGTGGTTGTGCTGAAACAAGCCAATGCGGAAAGGTATCTCACCATCTGGGTCGGTCCCTACGAAGCGGAAGCGATCACCGTCGCTTTGCAGGAAGTGGAAATGATCCGCCCGCTCACGCACGACCTTATCAAAAACATCTTCAATGCCTTTGGGTCCCGAATCGTCCGCGTGGAGATCGTCAAATTGCAGGACGACATCTTCTACGGCAACATCGTTGCCGAAGCAGGCGGACGCGAAATCCACATTGACTCGCGCCCGTCCGATGCGATTGCGATTGCCGTGCGGGCGCATGTCCCCATCATGGTGCATCGCAGCGTGATGGATGCGGCGGGCATGGAACCGGACCGCGAGGTCCCTGCGGAAACGAACGCGTCTGCCCGGCGGGAACCGCCTCCGCCCCCGTCTTCCGACGACACCAGCCGTCTCTCCGTGTTCAAGGATTTCATAGACAAGCTGGATATTGACAACCCCGATAAAGACAAACCCGATTCGCCCTCCACATAAAGCCCGCTCCCCCAATGACCGAACCCTTCCCCCTTGAAGAATCGACCGCCCCCGCCAGCCCAGGTGTACCGCACAGCCGAGAAGCCGAAGAAGCCGTAGTAGGGGCGGTTTTGATTAACCCCGAAGTCTATTACGACATTGCCCAATTCCTGAACGCGGATGATTTCTACATCCACCGCAACAAATGGATTTGGGAAGCCTTTGTGCGCCTGCACGAACAGCGCATCCCCATTGACCTGTTGACTCTGTCCGAAGAATTGGAGCGGGCGGGCCAGCTGACGGAGATCGGCGGCTCGGCGTACCTTACCTCGCTTGTCAACCAGGTGCCCACCTCGCTCAACGCGGAAGCCTACGGGCGCATCGTGGAGGAAAACTCCATCCGCCGCAGGATGATTCAAGCCGCAAACCAGATCGCCTCGCTTGCCTACAAAGGCGATACGATTGACAACGTGATGGGGGAGGCGGAAAAAGCCGTCTTCGGCGTCAGCGAACGAAGGACCAAGCACGATGTCGAGCCGATCCGCTCCGTCCTCTCGGCGTACTACGACCGCATTGACGACCTCTCCAAACGCCCGGAGGATTTCCACGGCGTGCCGACGGGCTTCTACGACCTCGACAAGATGCTCAACGGCTTGCAGCCCTCGGACCTGTTGATCATCGCCGGGCGGCCCGGTCAGGGTAAGACGGGCTTCCTGCTTTCAATTGCCAAGAACGCCGGTTTGACCCACAAAAAGCACATCGCCATCTTCTCGCTGGAAATGTCCAACGAACAGGTGGTACAGCGCTTGATCGCGCAGGAGACGGGCATTGATTCCCAGCGCCTGCGCACCGGCAAACTCATGGAAAACGAGTGGCCCCTCTTCACCCATGCCATCGAAGTCTTCTCCGATACGCACATCTTCCTCGACGACACTCCCGCCATCACGCCTTTGCAGCTGCGGACGAAATGCCGCCGCCTCCACATGGAATACGGGCTGGACCTTGTCATCGTGGATTACCTACAGTTGATGGGCGGCGACATCCGTACCGATAACCGCGTGCAGGAAGTTTCGCAGATTTCGCGCAGCCTCAAGGTGCTGGCGCGCGAGTTGAATGTGCCCGTCCTCACCGCCGCGCAATTGAGCCGCGCTGTGGAGCAGCGCACCGACAAACGTCCCGTGCTTTCGGATTTGCGCGAGTCGGGCTGTTTGGCAGGCGACACACTGATTGCGCTGGAAAACGGTCGTCATGTGCCAATCCGTGAATTGGAGGGGAAAACGAATTTCAACATTTGGGCGCTTAATCCAGCTTCGCTCAAATTGGAACCCATGCCCGTCAGCCGCGCGTTTTGCACGGGGATCAAGCCTGTGTTCAGGATGAGGACGCGGCTCGGCAGGGAAATCCGCGCGACGGGAAACCATCAATTTCTGACCATCTCAGGTTGGAAACGACTGGATGAGTTAACAACGGACGATTATATTGCCCTGCCGCGCGTTCTTCCCGTCAGCGCCACCGAGCAAACCATGTCTAATGCTGAGCTGGCTCTCCTCGGTCATTTAATTGGGGATGGCTGCACTTTGCCGCGCCATGTCATCCAATACACCACTCGCGAAAAGGACCTGGCGGAAACGGTGGCGAACTTGGCTGTGGAGGTCTTTGGCGGGGAAGTGAAACCGCGCGTTTCGCCTGAACGAAAGTGGTATCAGGTTTATCTGAGTTCCACGCGCCAACATACACACAATGTTCATAGCGCGGTCACTGAGTGGCTGGAGGAGTTGAAATCGTTTGGCTTGCGTTCGTACGAAAAACGAATCCCATCGCAGGTGTTCGAGCAGCCCAACGAGGCAATTGCTCTTTTCCTGCGTCATCTTTGGGCGACGGATGGAAGTATCCAATTGGTGAAAGGGAAGAAGTTCCGCCCGATTGCTTACTACGCGACCAGCAGTCCAGGACTGGCGCAGGATGTGCAGACGCTTTTGCTCCGCCTGGGGATCAATGCTATTCTGAAACATGTCTCACAAAATGGCAGGGGACGCGATCAATATAACGTGATCGTCACGGGAAAATCCGATCTCGAAATATTTGCTGAGAAAATTGGCGCGGTCGGCGAATACAAACGAGGGCGCCTTGCTGAAATTCTGGATCACATTGACGGGCGCGTTGCCAACACAAACCGCGATGTCATCCCACACAACATCTGGCGTATGCACGTTGCCCCCGCCATGCAGCGAATTGGGATAACAAGCCGTCAAATGCAGGCCGCAATTGAAATGCAATATTGCGGCACAGGTCTCTATAAACAAAATGTGAGCCGCGAAGGCGCAGCGCGCGTCACAAATGTGGTTAAATCCCATGAACTCGCCTTGCCTGCGGAAAGCGATGTTTATTGGGACAGCATTATTTCCATCGAGCCCGACGGCGAGGAGCAGGTCTACGATTTGACCGTGCCTGGTCATCATAATTTTGCTGCCAACAACATCATCGTTCACAACAGCCTGGAGCAGGATGCCGACATCGTCATGTTTATCTACCGCCCCGACCAGTACGAAAAGGATACGGATAAACAAAACATCGCCCAGATCATCGTCGCCAAGCATCGTAACGGACCAGTGGGCGAAGTGGAATTGATCTTCCGCGGCGCGCTGGCGAAATTCGAGAACGCGGCGACGAAGGTGTTTCGACCGAATGAATAATCTTGTCATTGCGAGGGAGCGACAGCGACCGCAGCAATCTCCTCCTGTGCCATGAGGTTGCTTCGTCGGGCTAGCCTCGATACGGCGGGCGAACGCCGCCTACTCGGGCAACTCCCTCCTCGCAATGACATAAAATGACATGACCTCCTTTTCCGGCTTCACCTCCTCCGAGACGTTCACCCAAATTCCTGATTCGTTCATTCAACTGTTGAATGAGATTGACGACATCGCGGAATTGAAGGTGACGCTGTTTGCCATCCATCGCATCGAGCATATCGAGGGAAACTTCCGCGCGTTGTGCGAAACGGATTTCGAACCCGAGCCGCTGGGGTTGAGTCGGGAGGAGATTCGGCGCGGGCTGGGAAAAGCCCTTGAGAGGCAGACCCTGCTCAAGTCCGAGTATGAAGCGAGTGTTTTTTATTTCCTCAACTCCCCGCGCGGACGACTCGCCGCGGAAGCGTTCTCCAAAGGTCAGTGGCGCGAAGCGGCGCGGGCGTATGTTCCAAACAAATCAAACCTGTTCAAATTGTATGAGGAAAATATCGGTCCGCTGACGCCGCTCCTGTCTGAAATGTTGATGGAGGCTGAGAAGGAGTATCCCGCCGCGTGGATCGAAGAGGCGTTCGAGATCGCCGTGAGCCGCAACGTGCGGAATTGGAAATACATCGAGGCGATCCTGCGGCGCTGGAAGGAAAACGGGAAAGATGAGCGAAGAGATTCACAAGACTCTGTCAAAGATGCAAAACGATACACCGAAGGCGAGTTCTCCGAATTCTTCAAACGGGATTAGCGCGGCGAAACCGCTGGGCGACCCGAATTGCCCGCACTGCGGGGGAGCGGGCTATATTCGCTATGACGTGCCGCTCGGTCACGAGAAGTTTGGCAAGGTGGAGACGTGCGTCTGCCGCGCGAAGGATGTGGCGGAGGCGGCACGTTTGCGTCTGTTTGCGATGAGCAATTTGAACCGTTTGAGCCACCTGACGTTCGAGAATTTTTCCCCGACTGGAAACGAAAAAGCGAAGTTCATGACCGCGCAGGAACGCGAGAATTTGCGTTCGGCTTTCGAGCGGAGTGAAGAGTTCGCGCGTCAACCGCAGGGATGGCTGCTCCTCGAAGGCGGCTACGGCTGCGGCAAGACGCATCTCGCGGCGGCGATTGCGAACTTTGCCGTCAATCATGGAATGCCAACGCTGTTCATCACCGTGCCAGACCTGCTTGACTCTCTGCGCTTTGCCTACGATGATCCCGAAACGACGTTCGAACAACGCTTCGAGGAAATCCGCAATGCGGGTTTGCTGATTTTGGACGACTTCGGAACGCAAAACGCCACGCCGTGGGCGCAGGAAAAATTATTCCAGATCGTCAATTACCGCTACATCAATAAACTGCCGACGGTCATCACCACCAATTTGATGCTGGACGAAATCGAAGGGCGCATCCGCTCGCGTTTGCAGGATGAGGAATTCGTTGCGTATGTGAAGATCGCCGCGCCCGATTACCGCCGCCCCGAAGAGACCAGCAATCCGGGTATTTCGATGCTTTCCCTGCCCGAAATGAAGGCGATGACCTTCAAGACCTTCCAGCCGCGCGATGACGAGGTTGGGACGGAAGCGGTGACCACGACCACAACCGAAAAGACCGATAAATTTGGGAACAAGGTCAAAAGTAAGGAGATCACGCGGGTCAAAATCACCAAAGACGATGTGAAGACCCTGCACGAGGCGCACAACGCCGCCGTCAGTTTTGCCGAGCATCCCGAAGGCTGGCTGGTATTTTTGGGCGACTCCTTCAGCGGCAAGACGCATCTCGCCGCAGCCATCGGTAATTATCGCATCGGCTTGGGCGGGCAGGCTTTGCTCGTGGAAGTGACCGCCCTGCTCGATTACCTGCGCCAGACCTTCCGCCCGAATTCGGACGTTTCGTTCGACCGCCGCTTTCACGAAATCCGCACCACGCCGCTGTTGATTTTGGATGACTTAAAAGAAAGCGGCGCAGGTTCTGCCTGGGCGGAGGACAAACTGTACAGCGTGCTGAACTACCGCTACAACGCACACCTGCCGACGGTGATCACATCCACGCTGCGCCCCGAATCGTTTGCGCTGAGTTATCCGAATCTGTGGAACAAACTGCTCGACCCCGAGAAGTGCCAGGTGCTGGTCATCAACATGCCGCCGTATCGGAGGCTGGGGAAGGGGAAGGCGGGGCATAAGAAGAAATAGGAAGCGGATACTTCACACCCGCTTTGTGGATATTCTCCACCTTCTCCAATTCCATTCCGCGCGGACTTGGCGTATCTCATCCGCGCCGCGGCTGACCAGAGTCAGCGCGTGGAGGTGTGTCAGGATTGCCCTCACCCCCGTCCCCTCTCCCAACGAGTGGGAGAGGGGGGCTGCTGGCGAGGAGGGTATAATATGCCAGGAACTCGAAAGGATAAAGAATGACCAAGGAATTTAACGTCATTATCGAGCGAGACGAGGACGGCTATTACGTTGCCAGCGTCCCTGAATTGCAAGGATGTCACACACAAGCCAGGTCGCTGGACAAACTCATGGTACGAATCCGTGAAGCCATCGAGTTGTGCCTGGAAGTGGAACAGGATTTGCCATCCAATGAGTTTATAGGCGTTCAACGGATTGCAGTGGAAGTATGATGGCAAAACTGGCGCGGCTCACGGGGCAACAGGTCATTGCCGCTTTGAAGAAGGTGGGATTTCAGGTTTTGCGCGTCAAAGGAAGTCATCACTTTTTGATTCATCCAGACGGAAGAAGAACCGTTGTTCCTGTTCACCGCGGGGAGGTTGTCGGCCCAGGGCTGATGCTGAAAATTCTGCGCGACTGCGAAATAGAACGCGATGATTTTATGAAATTGCTGAAATGACCTGCGATATTTGCGGCAAAAAAGAGCCGAAGTCCTTACGGCAAAGGCGCGAATTTATTGATCATCGAGAACGTGCCCGTGGTGGTCTGTCCCAGCTGCGGGGAGAGTTATCTCACTGCTGAAACATTGCACGAGATTGAGAGGATTAAGTTGCACCGAAAGAATCTGGCAAAGTTGAAAAGCGTGACCGCGGCCGAGTACGTAGACGCATGAATTAAAATCCGAAGCTGCAAGGCTTCGGATTTTTGTTTCATTTTCAAGACCCGCCGAAGGCATCTCATCCGCGCCGCGGCTGACCAGAGTCAGCGTGTAGAGGTGGGTCAGGATTGCCCTCACCTCTATCCCCTCTCCCCAAAATAGAGAAAAAGGAGTCTGTTGGCGGAGGTTATGTTTGGCAATGGGGTAAAATAACGGGAGGAGCATGATTATGAAGAACTTAAAACGAATCACCTTCGATCCCAAAGTGATGGGCGGCAAGCCTACCATTCGCGGCATGCGCGTGACGGTGGGCATGATCATCGGTCTCATCGCGGCGGGACACGATACGAAGGAAATTCTCAAAGCTTATCCATACCTGGAAGAAGAGGATATCCGCGAGGCGCTCACGTATGCCGCCTGGCGCGTTGAGGAAATCGAGTTGCCGCTGGCCAGCGCATGAAAATTCCTGTGGACATGAACCTTTCGCCCGATTGGGTGAAGCTTCTGGAACGCGCGGGTTGGGAAGCAGTTCACTGGTCAATGGTGGGAGATATGCGCGCGCCTGACGAGGAAATCATGTCATAGGCGCGGGAAAATGGATATATCGTCTTTACCCATGATCTTGATTTCGGCATTTTGCTTGCCCTGACCCGCGCCGAAAGCCCAAGCGTGGTCCAGGTCCGCACACAGGATATATTTCCTGAAGCACTGGGAGATAGACTAGTCAAGGTTTTACGGGAGCACGAGTCCGTTCTGGAAAAAGGCGCGTTGCTGACGGTTGATGAAAGCAAATCAAGGGTCAGGGTTTTGCCGTTTGGATAGCGAATCCTGCGTTTGGAACCAATAGGCGATTGTCACACCGCTTCCCTTCGATAAACTCAGGGCGGGTTTTCATTTCATTTGTTCGTGTGTGCTGGTAGATAAAGAGAACGTGTCCCAGCGGGAACAAGTTTGCTTTGTGATAAAAAAACATAAAGACTCTGCCCAAGGCGCTCAAAAAGCAGTAATATTAAGGAGGCTGTCGCTTGCACAGTGACAGCCTCCAACTTTTATCGGCGGAAGGAGAATTCCATGAAAACCCGCTTTAGCGGTATCCTCGCAGGACAGATCATCCTGCTTGTCATGGTCTGCGCCATTTCGGGCTTTGTCGCATTGACCACCTTCGGCGCGGTGGGCGGCGTTTCAATTGCTGCCGCTCCCGAATCAACGTTCAAATTATTCGCCCCCATGCTGTGCGATAAAGGCACGGAGATGCAATACCGCGAAGAGCGTTACAGTTATCACCGCCCCGGCGAGTCCACGCCGTTCGTCGAGTGCGTCGCTCCCGACGGAACCGTCGTCAAGGATGTGACTGGCACAGCCATTATGGTATCGCTGGCCGGTTCTTTTCTTGCGTGTTTCCTGCCGCTGTTCGTCCCTGGCGCGCTCCTTGCGTTCATCATTCCGCCAATTCTTTTGCGCAAGAAAAACAAAACCCCAGACATAATAGGTTGATATGACTGAAACACCCATCCCTTCTTTTTTTGATCCTGCCCGCGTGAGCGAAGTGTGGAAAGTGGATTACGCCGCCCGCGCGGAGGACGCCCGTCAGTACGCGCTTCAACACGACCTCAAACCTGTTTCTGCTTCGAGGGAGCGAATCTCCGTTTGGCTGGTGGACGTGCAAAACACGTTCTGCATCCCTGGCTTCGAGTTGTTCGTCGGCGGGCACAGCGGACGCGGCGCTGTCGAGGATAACATCCGCCTGTGCGAGTTCATCTATCGCAACCTCGGCAGAATTACCCACATCACCGCCACGATGGACACGCACACTGCGCACCAGATTTTCCATCCCATCTTTTTCGTGGATAAAGACGGGAATCATCCCGCTCCATACAGCGACATTCATGTCGCAGACCTGCGCGAAGGCAAATGGAAATTCAATGCCGCGCTCGCGCCACAGTTCGGCGTCGCTCCCGAATACGGTCAGCAGATGATGATTCATTACGCCGAAACGCTGGAAAAGAAGGGCAAATACGCGCTCACCATCTGGCCCTACCACGCCATGCTGGGCGGCATCGGTCACGCGCTGGTTTCGGCGGTGGAGGAAGCCGTCTTCTTCCACTCCATTGCACGCATGGCTCCGCCCGATTTCGAGATCAAGGGAAATAAGCCGTTCACCGAAAATTATTCGGTCATCGGTCCCGAGGTGCTGACGGGTCCCATGGGCGAAACGCTCGGCGAGCGAAATCCCAGGTTCATCCAGCATTTGCACGAGGTGGATCGGTTGTATATCGCGGGGCAGGCGAAGAGTCATTGTGTAGCGTGGACCATCGCAGACCTGCTGGATGATATTCAAGCGACCGAACCCGAACTGGCAAAGAAGGTCCATCTGATCGAGGATTGCTCTTCACCCGTGGTAGTGCCTGGGGTGGTGGATCATACCCAGGCGGCGGATGAGGCGTATTCCCGTTTTGCAAAGGCAGGGATGCGCATTGTCAAATCCACAGATGAGATCGAGTAATTTCCAGTCTCCAGTCCCTAGTCTCCAGTTTCCAGCAACCATGTCCATTTTTGATAACAAACGATTGACGAACGAAACCTTTAAACTCGACATCGAGCGCATGAGGCGCGGCTGGTATTCGGACAAGTATTTCGAGAACATCAACCGCATGTTGACCGCGCTGGCGAAGGAAGGCTACATTTATTCGGGCAAGCACCACAACCTGCCGCAGGGGATGTCGCCCGAAAATATTGCGGTCGGCGATATCGAGGTGGAAATGCAGTGGTTCACGCGCCGCATGGGCAAGACCACCATCGTCGGTGTGGACAAGGCGCTGGCGATGCTGCGTCACTGCACGGGGTATTTCGACGGCGGCAGGTTCGTGGACACATCGGACAAACTCGAAGTGTGGGCGGTGCATGACGGGACAATCGTGAAGTATGACGGCGACCCGATGAAGATCCAGCCCGTCATCAAAGTGCGCGGACGTTACCGCGATTTCGCAATGCTCGAAACCCCAACGCTCGGAATTTTGACCCGTTCCAGCCGCGTCGCCACAAACGTGTATGAGACGCTGGTCGCGGCGCGCGGAAAGCCTGTGCTGTTCTTCCCCGCGCGCTTCGATGTGCATGAAGTGCAGGCGGCGGACGGCTACGCCTACAACATCGCCGTCCAGCGCTTCAACCGCGACCATGCACATGATCTCGGTCCCTTTGTTTCGACCGATGCCCAGGGCGACTGGTGGGGCGGCGCGGGCGGCGGGACGGTGGCACACGCAGCAATCGCATCCTTCCTCGGCGATACAGCGGAGGCGATGATGCGGTTTTCGCACATCCTGCCTGCGCGCATTCCGCGCATTGCGCTGGTGGATTTCAACAATGATTCCATTCAGGATACCCTGCGCGTGCTGGATGCGATGTTTGCCAGATACCGCGAGTTGATGGATGCGGGGAATAAGGAAGAAGCGGAGAAATATAAATTGTACGGCGTGCGCCTCGACACCAGCGGGAGCCTGCGCGACGTCTCCGTGCCGCCGCTGGGCGAACCCGCGCTGGATTTGGGAGTCAACCCGCGGCTGGTGTTCAACGTCCGCTCGGCGTTGGATTCCGCCTGGGAGCGTTGGAGCCTGCCCAGGTCCTGGGAAGAGGCGGCGAGGGATTTTTGCCGCAATGTGAAGATCGTCGTCTCAGGGGGGTTCAATCCAGAGAAAATCCGCAAGTTCGAGAAGTTGAACGTCCCAGCGGATATTTATGCCGTCGGTTCGTATTTGTTCAATAACAACGGCTCGACCGTGACCGACTTCACGGCGGACGTGGTGCGCGTGAAAGTCCATGGCGAGTGGATTGATATGGCGAAGGTCGGGCGCAAGGTGGGGGAGAATGAGAATTTGGAACGGGTGTGGTGATTATGTCATTGCGAGCGCGGCGACCTTCCGCGCGAAGCAATCTCATGATAATTTAGAGATTGCTTCGGCGCACACCTGCCCTGGCGGGCGGTGCCAGGGAAGAAAAAGAGCGCGCCTCGCAATGACATGCTGTTACCCAAACCGTCCCATGATGTAATCTTCGGTTTTCTTTTCCTTCGGCGTTGTGAACAGCCTTTTCCCCTCGTCGTATTCGATCAACTCGCCCTGCAAAAAGAAGGCGGCGTAATCGGCGGTGCGCGCGGCTTGCTGGATGGAGTGCGGCACGAGGACGATGGTGTAATTCTTTTTCAGTTCCTGCAATGCCGCTTCGACCTTGCCTGTGGAAATGGGATCGAGCCCCGAGGTGGGTTCGTCGAGCAGGACGATTTCGGGCTGCAGAGCCAGCACGCGGGCGAGACAGATGCGCTGCTGCTGTCCGCCAGAGAGCGCCGCGGCGGGTTCATCCAAACGGTCTTTGACCTCGTCCCAGATCGCAGCGAGTTTCAAACTGCGTTCCACCGCTTCATCCAGTTTCGAGCGGCGTTTTTCGCCCGCCAGTTCCAAGCCGTAGGTGATGTTCTCGCGGATGCTCAGCGGCAGGGGGACGGGACGCGCGAAGACCATGCCCACCTTGCGCCGCAGGGCGATGACGTCCGTTTTGGGGTCGAGGATGTTTTCGCCGTCGAGCAGGATGCGCCCCGCGCTGGCTTTTACTTCGGTGAGATCGTTCAAACGATTGAGGCATCTCAGCAGGGTGGATTTTCCGCCTCCCGCGGGACCGAAGAGCACGGTCACGGCATTCTGACGAATCACCATGCTGACGCCGCGCAGGGACTCGGTGCCGTCGGAGTATTGCAAAGATAAGTTCTCGATAATTATTTTGTTCATGATTGAACCATATAGACGATTGACGATGGACCGTGGACGATGGAATCCCTAGTGCAAATCGTCTTCTCCATATCGTAATTGTTCTTCCCTAACCTGGTAGGGAGAAACGGTATTGCGAAACGCTTGTAATTTTCTGGCAAGGACTTGAGAGTCTTCGTAGATTTTATCGAGCAGGGACTTATCTTGAATATATCCTCTGCGTTGGATGATATGATGGCAGGCGACGGTTTCGATGAGGGAATGGATCGCCATGCCCAAAAATCTCGCCTGCTCTGCATCCGATTGCCCTGTCGAGCCTTCGGCAATATTCAGCGAAATGGATGTTGCCGCTCGAACGATTTGCGATTTCAAGTTGTATTCTTCACTCTTCGGCATTTTTTCAGCCAATTGATAGATCGAGTCAATGTATTCCAGCGATAGTTTCCAGACGTCCAATTGCTCAAATTTATACGGCATGAGGCTTGTCCATGGTCAACCGTCTGTCGTCCATCGTCAAATCACCATTGCCGCTTTGCACGCGCCCGCGAGCGGATGATGGTTGCGATGACATTCATGGTCAGCACAAAGACCAAAAGAACCAGCGCCGTCCCGTATTGGATTTGAATCGGCATTTCGGGAACCTGGGTGGAGATGACGAAGAGATGATACGGCAGCGCCATGGTCGCGTCGAAAGGGGATTGAGGCAAACGCGGGAGGAAAAACGCCGCGCCCGTGAACAGGATGGGAGCGGTCTCGCCCGCGGCGCGCTCCAAACCGAGGATGACCCCCGTGAGTATGCCGGGCAGGGCTTCCTTCAAGACGATGCGGCGGATGGTCTGCCATCTTGTCGCGCCCAGGGAGATGCTCACGGTGCGGAATGCTTGCGGCACGGAACGCAGCGCCTCCTCTGCGGTGCTGATGATGACGGGCAGGGTCATGATCGAAAGGGTCAGCGAGGCGGCGAGGATGGACGTGCCGAATTGCAGGAACAGCACGAACAATCCCAAGCCGAACAAACCGTACACCACCGAAGGGATGCCCGCCAGGTTGATGATCGCCAGGCGGATGAGACGGGTCAACCAGTTGTCTTTGGCGTATTCGGAGAGATAGATCGCGGCGGCAATGCCAAGCGGGACGGAGAAGACCGCCGTGCCGATGGTCAGGTAGAGCGTGCCGATGATGGCGGGCAGGATGCCGCCTGCGCGCATCCCGTCGTGCGGGAAGCCTGCGAGGAATTCCCAGGAGACGGCAGGCGCGCCCTGATAGAGAATGTACAAAACCGTGCCGACAATGGGCAGCACGGTCACGACTGCCATGAGGGTGATCAGGCTGTATCCAATGCGCTGGACGGTATGGCGGTTGCGGGCGAGGAGTTTCATCATAGTTGAATGAATAAGTTCTTAAACGTGGAAACGGAAATAATGGTTGTGGTCATGATCTTTTTTGCCTCGCCGAAATCCTTATCCCCAGTAATGAAATAATCGGCTTTGGAGATCAGCGCGCAGGCAAGAAATTTCGCATCTTTTTGGTCGCGCGGGAATTCGATGTCAACATTTATATCAACAAGGGTGGTGAGCCTGGAAATAATGAATTCCCAGCGTTCCAGTATTTCCGACGCCATCCCGAATTTTTCGCGGCGCAGAACTTCGCGGTATTCGGAGAGGATCGCTTCCGAAACCACCCATTCCCAGTCCTCCTGCGTGGCAATCCAAAGAACGACTTCTTCAGGGGTTTTATTCTTCCATGCTGCGGAAAGCAGTACATTGGTGTCTATGATTGCCTTCATTTTTCTTTGGAAGCCCGATAAGCGGCAATTTCAGCAGCAATTTCCTCTTCGGTGATGGTCTGTGCTTGCGGCAGGGCTTGCATTTCCTTGAACAATGCCTTCAAGTCATTTGCCAGCGCCTGGCGATCCTGCTGCTCTGCCCGCACAGTTACTTCCACTTCCGCACCTGCGCGGAAGGGAAGCCCTGTAATTGAGAGTTGCCCGTCTTTTGAAACTTTGGTTCTAACACGATACGTATCCATGGATCACGCTCCAGAATCTTTATTTGTGAAAACACTTTTGACTTTTACGATAATATCCTCTCCGCTCTCTTTTTCGCGCGGAAGACGACCGACGAGGCGATGACGTTCACGGTCAGGGAGATTAGGAACAGGATGATGCCGATGAAGAACAGCGTGTGGTAATGGACGCTTCCATTGGCGACCTCGCCCATTTCGGCGGCGATGGTGGCGGTCATGGTGCGGACGGGGGAGAAGAGGCTGCCCAGGCTGGTCGCCAGCACGGGCGCGTTGCCCGTCACCATCATCACGGTCATTGTCTCACCGATGGCGCGGCCCACACCGAGCATGATGGCGGTCAGCACGCCTGAACGCGCGGCAGGCAGCGTCACACGCCAGATGGTCTGCCATTGAGTGGCGCCCAGCGCCCATGCGCCTTCGCGGTACGAGCGCGGCACGGCATCGAGCGCATCTTCCGCGACGGAGACGACGGTGGGGACGGCGATCCCGCCCAGGAGCAAGGACCCTGTAAAGGCGGTCAGACCAGTTGGCAGGTCCAGAAGGATGCGAAGGTTGGGAGAGACAACCAGGATTCCGAGAAATCCCAGCACCACCGAAGGGAGTCCGCCAAGCAGTTCCACGAGGGGTTTCAAAATTTCACGCATCCAGCGTGGAGCGATCTCGGAGATGTACACGGCAGCGCCGATCCCAAACGGGACGGCGATCAGCGTTGCTCCGAGCGTGACGATGAGCGAACCCGTGATGAGCGGCAGGATGCCGAACATCTCTTCGATGGGATACCAGCGAATGCTGAGCAGGTTGCCCGCCTCCACTTCGCCAAGCGCGGGCAAGCCTTCGCGCATGAGAAAGAAAAAGATGAGCAGGACGAAAACGATGGCGGAATATCCGCTCGCTTTGATCGCCCGTGTGATGATAAATTCGCGCCAGTTTAAGGACTTTTCCATACGTCTCCACAGTCATTGCGAGACCCCGATAGGGGTCGAAGCAATCTCCAGATTGGCAAGTAGATTGCTTCGGGCTCCGCCCTCGCAATGACGTTAATGCACAGGCACAAAACCCAACTCCGCCACGATCTGCTGCGCTTCGGCGGAGAGAATCCAATCGAGATATTCCTTCACGATGCCCGTCGGTTCGCCGTCGGTATACATGTACAGGTCGCGCGCGATGGGATAACTTTTGTCGTTCACGGTTTCGATGGAAGGCAATACGTACGCGCCGCCATCCTCTTCGGCAATGGCAATCATCTTCAAATCGTCTGGCACGTAACCGAGACCGTCGTAGCCGATGGCGTTCGGGTTCTGGCGCACTTCGGCGATGATGCCTTCCGAAGACGGGAGCAGGAGCGTATCCATGGAGAACAAGGTTTTATTTTCCTTTTCCCCAAGCCTCAGAACGGTTTCCAAAAAATACACGTGCGTGCCAGAGTTCGTCTCGCGCGAGAGTTTGACAATCGGGCGGTCTTCGCCGCCGACCTCGCTCCAGTTGGTGACCTTGCCGCTGTAAATATCCGAAATTTGTTGCAGCGTCAATTCGCTGACGGGATTTTCGGGATGCACGATCACCGCAATCGCATCGCGCGCGATGATGTGTTCCATCGGGTTCACGTCTTTGGATTGCGCCTCGGCGATTTCCTCTTCCTTGATCTGCCGTGAAGCATTGGCAATATCCACCGTGCCGTTGATGAGCGC
Organism: Chloroflexota bacterium; assembly: GCA_024434165.1. GTDB lineage: Bacteria > Chloroflexota > Anaerolineae > Anaerolineales > Villigracilaceae > Villigracilis. The sequence continues at coordinate 43,561 of QMIW01000009.1, forward strand.
GGCAATGCCCGTGCCAGAGCCGCCGCCCGTGACGGAGATTCTCACATCGGGATGCATCGCTTGATAACGCTCCGCCCACGCCAGCGCGAGGTTGACGATGGTATCGGAGCCTTTGTTTTCGATGTATTGAGCGGGGGAATCGGAACTGGCGTTTGCTGTATTGGATGTACAGGAGGCGATCAGGAAAGCGGAAAGAAGAAAGAGAATCAGCGCGCGTTTCATCGGGACGAATTATACCGCCTCAACCTGGACTGGGGTGTGCATGCAAAGGTTGTCAACGGCACGCTCCAGCCGCCGTCCCCGGCGGCGTTTTGCGAGGGGATCCTGCGCCGAGGACGGCGCAGGGAGCAAACTGCCTGACATGTTTTCCGTGCACACTGACTGGGGCTTGATTCTGCTGCGGTGGAATTTCTTTCCTCTTTCATCTTTCTTTTTGATACAATCACAGCCATGAACGCAACACACCCCGTCTTCACCGTCCAGAACATGGACTTTTACTACAACAATACGAAGAAAACCCTTTCGAACATCAACCTCGAAATCCAGCCGCAAAAAGTAACCGCGCTCATCGGTCCGTCGGGATGCGGCAAGTCCACGTTTCTGCGTTGTCTCAACCGTATGAACGACACCATCCCAGGCACCCGCGTGGACGGGAGGATTCTCCTCAACGGCGAGGATATTTACGACCCAGGCATGGACGTGGTCACGCTCCGTCAGCGGGTGGGCATGGTGTTCCAGAAGCCGAACCCGTTCCCGCAGTCCATCTTCGATAATGTGGCGTTCGGTCCGCGCGTGATGGGCTTGGACGTGAACCTGAACGAAGTGGTGGAAAAATCGCTCCGCGCCGCCGCGCTTTGGGACGAGGTGAAGGACGATCTCAAGTCCGATGCGATGGGCTTGTCGCTGGGGCAGCAGCAAAGACTATGCATCGCCCGCGTCATTGCCGTCCAGCCCGAAGTCATCCTCATGGACGAGTCCACGTCCGCGCTCGATCCCATCGCCACGCTGCGGGTCGAAGAATTGATCGCGGATTTGAAAAAGGATTACACCATCGTCATCGTCACGCACAACATGCAGCAAGCCGCGCGCGTTTCCGATTACACGGGCTTCTTCTGGCTTGGCGAACTGGTCGAATTCTCGCCTACAAAGGAATTGTTCACCGTCCCCAGGCAGGAATTGACCGAGGCGTATATCACGGGTAGGATGGGGTAATGCCTGGTTGGAAAGTTTATAATATGATTCGGAAAAGTAACTGAGATGAAAACCATTCAGCCCCAACAGCCGTCTCACATTTCGCCGTTCGCGCGGGCTTGTTTGAACGCATTGGTAAATGCAAACCTTGCAGATTGCATCTCATTGGGCGGCGGGCTGGGATTGTTTCACTATCTTGATTATCGTCCGACCCACGATGTGGATGCGTGGTGGTCGGATTCCGTAACGGAAGCGCAAAAGGAGATGGTCGTCCAAACGCTTGTAAATGCGCTCTCTGTTTTTGGAGTTGTGCGAACCCGCAAATGGGGGGAGGTGATCAGCGTTGAATTGTCCGAGGAAGGGAAAACGGTTTTCAGTTTTCAAATTGCAGCGCGCACAGTGCGGCTTGAAGGATCTGTTTCGGCTGGATGGATCAACGTTCCCCTGGACAGTTTGGCGGACTTGTCGGCAAGCAAGATGACAGCCCTGGTGGAGCGCGGCGCACCGCGTGATTTTTTGGATATCTTTAATCTTTGCCAATCGGGGTTGTTGACCGTCTCGGAATGTTGGGAGTTGTGGCGTAAACGACAAACACTCGCGGGCAGTGATGCGGATTTTTTCCGCGCGCGGCTTGCCATCGAAACGCATCTCGAACGTATTTCCACGCACCGTCCGCTGGAAAAAATTGCGGATGGCCAACAGCAGGAACGGGCGAGGCAGTTGCGCGATTGGTTTTTACATGTTTTCCTTGAGGGTACAAATGAATAATCCCCTCTGGCTTGACGGTTCTTTGTATCCCGACATGGAAGCTCCCAGCGGGTTGGACAGCCTATCGGAGCAGGTGGATTTCATTGCGCGTTTATGCGCTGCATGGGATTTTGGATTCCTCCCGAATACCGACACGGTCGCGGAAGTACGCAAGAGCGAGTGGAAAAATGCAATTGACGCTTGCCGCCTCCTGACATCCCCCGCTTACCACCTGCTGCGCCGCTGGCAGGGACTTCCGCGCCTTGAATATTTGGGACAGCAGCTTGCCTATATTCGTGACGATCCGTGTTTGAATCATGTGTGAACGACCGCTAAGCGGCATGAGGGCGGTACGGCAAGGTTTATATTGCATTGAAGGATGCGAAATGAATTTCGCGGTATATAAACGAACGAGTGGATGGTTTCAACCTCATCCACTCGTTTTCATCACTGACCACTGGTTACTGATCACTGGTTACTGATCACTACTCATTGCTTCTGACTCTTCCAAAATTCATCGTCGCTGTTTTTGATCTCGCCGAGATCGCCCGTGGCGATGAAGATCGTCCGTTCGCAAATATTGGTCACGCGGTCTGCGACCCGTTCCAGGTTGTGCGCCACCCACAACAGCCAGTTGGCGCGTTCGATGTTCTTGGGGTCTTCGATGATGAACACCATCAACTCGCGGTAGATCTGATTGTAGAGCGCATCCACCTCGTCGTCTTCCATCGGGATGGTCTTTGCCGCCTCCACATCCTCGTTGACGAAGGCGGTCAGCGCGCGGTGGAGCATGTCCGCGCCTTTTTGCGCCATGCGCGGGATGTCAATCAACGGTTTGAGCAGTTTCTCGTCGCCCATGCGGACGTTGATGTTGGCGATGCCCTTGGCGTAATCGCCCATGCGCTCCAGTTCGGAGATGATCTCCATCGTGGAGGCGAGCAGGCGCAGGTCGTGCGCCATCGGCTGCTGGGTGGCGATCAGAATCATCAACTGGTTTTCGATGGCGAACCGTTTCTTGTTGATCTCCTTGTCCTCGGCGATGATTTTTTCGGCGGCTTTGATGTCGCGTTTCTTCAACGCCTCCACCGAACCGATGATGGCATGTTCCACCATGCTGCCGAGCAAAAGCACTTCGTCCTTCACCTGTTGAATGTCGCTCTCAAAAGTTTTTCGAATCATAAGACCTCTTGGCGTTGGTTGCGTTCATTTTACTACCTTCAATCACATCTGACGATGGTCGCGCGGCGTGATGCCCTGTTCGGTCAGCCACAGGCGCAGGCGCCGCTCGATTTGGTCGCGCACCTCTCGGGTCAGTGCGGGGCGGCGCTCGTCATCCGCTTTGGCGGGGTCGTCGAATCCCCAATGCTCGTGAGTCCCCATGTTCAAAAACACGGCGGGACAATTCTCCTCGGCGTCGGCGCATACGGTGATGACGTGCGCGAAGACGGCTTTGCCGAGGTACTCCATGACGGATTTCGACCATTGACCTGAGATATCAATCCCGATCTCGCGCATCGCTTCCTGGACCTCGGGCAGGATTCTGCCCTTCGGTTCGGTGCCTGCGCTGAAAACGTCGAAGCGCTCTCCCGCCATCGCGCGGAGCAGTCCTTCCGCCATCTGGCTGCGCGCGGAGTTGCCCGTGCAAAGGAACAGGACTTTGGGTTTGTTCATGGTTGCTCCTTGGGTGACGTGTGTACTTGTCTACGTGCCTATGTGTATACATGTTATTTACCCAAACCTCCCCGTCACATAATCTTCGGTGCGCCTGTCTTTGGGACGGGTGAAGATGGTCTTGGTTTCATCGAATTCGATGACGCCGCCTGCGCGCGCATCGTCAATCATCATCATGGCAGTATAGTCGGAGGCGCGCGCCGCCTGCTGCATGTTGTGCGTGACGATGATGATCGTGTAATTCCTCTTGAGTTCCTGCATCAATTCCTCGATGCGCAGGGTGGAGATGGGATCGAGCGCCGAGGCGGGTTCGTCCATCAAAATGATCTCAGGCTGGATGGCGATGGCGCGCGCGATGCACAGGCGCTGCTGCTGCCCGCCCGAAAGGGCGTACGCGCTTTGATGAAGTTTATCTTTCACTTCATCCCACAACGCCGCGCCGCGCAGGGATTGTTCGACGAGTTCATCCATATCCCCTTTGAAGCCATTGATGCGCGCGCCCCAGGCGATGTTTTCATAAATGGACTTGGGAAAGGGATTCGGCTTTTGAAACACCATGCCGATCTTGCGGCGCACTTCCACGGGATCAATGTTTTTGCCGTAGAGGTTTTCCCCGTGCAGAAGCAAATCGCCTGTGATGCGGCAGTTCGGCACGAAGTCGTTCATGCGGTTGAAGGCGCGCAGGAGCGTGGATTTGCCGCACCCCGAAGGACCGATGATGGCGGTGATTTTTTGTTTTTCGATCTTCATGTTCACGCCTTTGACCGCCGTGAAATTGCCGTAATGGATCGAGAGGTTGTTTGATTCGATGGAGTAGGAGGGAGTTTGTGAGTTTGTCATATTCAATTTCCTGTGACGACGATGGACGATTGACGATGGACCATTGACGATCTTTTGCCGTCCATCGTCTGTGGTCAATGGTCTATCGTCTAACCTGATGGCGATTGCGCAGCAGGATTGCCGAAGCGTTCAAGGTGAGCAGCAAGATCAAAAGCACAATAATTGCCGCCGCCGCAATGGCGTGAAATTCGGATTGCGCGCGCGTCGTCCACTGGTAGATTTGAATCGGCAGGGCGGTGAATTTCGAGAAGGGTCCCTCTGGGTCAAGACTGATGAAAGTGGACGCGCCCACCACGATGAGCGGGGCGGTCTCGCCGAGCGCGCGCGAGATGGCGAGGATGCTTCCCGTCAGAATGCCTGGGAGCGCATTCGGCAGAACGTGATGCCAAACGGTCTGCCAGCGCGTCGCGCCCACGCCGAAGGCTGCCAGCCGAAGCGAATCTGGCACTGCCTTGATGGCTTCCTGTGCGTTGATGATGATGAGCGGCAGGACGAGGATGCCCATCGTCAAGCCCGCCGAGAGGATGGTGCGCCCGTTGGAATCGGTCACGCCGAACATCGCGCCGCTGGTGAGCGGCTCCAGCGTGCGGACGAAAACCGCCAGACCCAGCATTCCATACACAATGCTCGGCACGCCCGCCAGGTTGTTGATATTGGTTTGAATCAGGCTGGTGAGCCAGTTTTTCGGCGCATATTCCTGAAGGTAGATCGCCGCGCCCGTGCCGATGGGCAGGGCGAAGAAGATGGCGATTCCCACCAGCCACAGCGACCCCAGAACCGCCGTGCGGACTCCCGCAAACTCCGCCCGCGAAGACATGGGAGCGACCAAAAACTGCGGCGTGAGCCAGGAACGGAATTCCAAAATGGCGTTTGGATATTTCTCCGCCGCCTCCGCGCGAATCTCCGCGCCGCGCAGCATGGACTCGGTCAGGCTCCACGTGCCTTTGGTGTCAATCCGCACGAGGCGTTCGAGGAAGAGATTCATCAGGTCGGCTTGGGAGCGTTTCTCCATTGGCTGTTCATTATCGAGTTTGTTATATGCGCCCGAAGAAAGATTCGTTTTGAGGATGATGAGCAATTCTTCTTTCGTCAGTTCGTCCACAGGTGTGGATGTAAATTCAGCGGGGTTGTCTTTGTATTCGTAGGCGATGTAGCCGAACGCCCCATCCACCACGTTGTAGAGCAGGGCGGTGAGGGCAAGGATGGCGGTCAACAAAGCCGAAAGGAAGAGAAACTGCCAGATGGCGGCAGTACGGTATCGGGTCCGCAAAGAGGCGTGGAAGTCAGAGCCTTCGGGGAAGTGGTCGTGTGGGTTCATGGTGTTTGGTAATAGGTAAACACGTAGACACGTAAACAGGTAAACACGTAAGCATGTAAACTGGTAGATACGTAGACTTGTGTACCTGTGTACCTGCCTACTTGTATACCTGTATACCTGCCTGCCTACTCATACCTCTCCCTAAATCTATTTACAACCCATTGACTCACCAAATTCAACGCCAGCGTCACGAGGAACAGCATCAGCGCGATGGCAAACAGGCTGGTGTAGTCAATGGAATTGTAGGAGAGGTCGCCGCCGCTGATGCGTGCAATGTGACCCGTCATCGTTTCGGCGGCTTGCAGCGGGTTGAAGGTGAAGTTGGGTCCCGCGCCCGAAGCGACGGCAACGATCATCGTCTCGCCGACGGCGCGCGAAATGCCAACGATGACCGCCGCGCCAATGCCAGACAGGGCGGCTGGGACGACGATCTGCAAACTGGTCTCCAATTTGGTGGCGCCCATGGCGTAGGCGGCTTCGCGCAGGGAACGCGGCACGGCGCTGAGCGCGTCTTCGCTCATCGAAGAGATGAGCGGCAGAATCATGACGCCCATCACCATCCCTGCCGAGAGCATGTTGTAAACTTGAATGTTATCGCCAAAGATATTCTTCAAAATCGGCGTGACAAACAGCAGCGCGAAGTAACCGTACACCACCGTGGGAATGCCAGCAAGGATTTCGAGAATCGGTTTGAGGATTCCGCGCGCTTTGGGAGAGGCGTATTCGCTCAGGTAAACGGCGGATGCCAGCCCAAGCGGAAGGGCGATGGAGATGGCGATGGCGCTCGTGGTCAGCGTGGCAGAGACCAGCGCCCAAATGCCAAATTCGCCGATGCCTGGCTGCCATTTGGCGGTTCCCAGAAATTTCGCCAGCGTCACATCGGGATTGTTGAAGAACAACATCGCTTCCTTGCCCAGTTCGTACACAATGGCAATCGTGGTGAAAATGGACAAAATCCCTGCGAGAAACAGCAGGGCTTGGATGATGCTTTCACCGACGCGCGATTTTTTTCTGAGGTTGATCTGATTCATACTTAACAATGTTTGACCACAGACGATGGACGACAGACCATTGAAGATCCACACTTGCACCTGGCGCAAGTGCATCGTCCATTGTCTGTGGTCTATCGTCTATTTGCCAGTGGCTGTCTTCCAGGCTTCCAGCGCGGCATCGAGGTCCGCGGCGGGGGCGGGGAAGTAGCCCACGTCGGTGATGTTGTCGTTAACGTTCGTGAGGTAGAAGTAGATGAACGCGGCGACCTGCGGCTTCTCCTGCATGATCTTCGCATCGGAGTAGATGAAGAGCGGGCGGGCGAGCGGGTAGGTGCCGTTATCAACATCTTCCTGGTTGGGCGCGACGCCTTCGATGTTGAGCGCCTTCAACGCGCCCTGATTCTCCATGTAGTAGGCGTAACCGAAGTAGCCAATGGCATACGGGCTGCCTTCCACACCCTGCACGAGGACGTTGTCATCTTCGGAGAACTGTGCGCCTTCGAGCCCGAGCAGCGCCTCTTCGCCGCCGAAGTCTTCCATCACTTCTTCGACGAAGTAATCGAACGTGCCGCTGTCTGCGCCGGGGGAATAGACCTGAATCGCTTCGGCAGGGAAGGACGGGTCAACCTGATCCCAGGTCGTGACCGCGCCGGAGAAGATCTGCCCGAGCTGTACCAGCGTGAGGCTGGTGACAAAATCATTGTCCGCGCTCACCACCACAGCCAGGGCGTCCGTGCCGACGCGGAATTCAATCGGTTCGCGCCCAATGGACTGGCAGGCGGCAACTTCTTCCTCTTTGATGGGGCGGGAGGCGTTGGCAATGTCGGTCTCTCCGGCTTCGCAAAAGCGTTCAAAGCCTGCGCCGGAACCAATGCTGTCCACGGTGATGTTGCCGGTATAACCTTCTTGTTGGAACAACTCCGCCATGCGCTCCGAGAGCGGGAAGACGGTGGATGACCCGGCGGTAATCACATCGCCGGTCACTGCATCGGGCGCGTACATTGCCATCGGGTTTTCAGGGGCGGCGGGTTCTTCGGTGGCGGTCGCGGCGGCTGGCGCTTCGGTGGCAGACACATCCGACGGCTGGCCGCCGCAAGCGGCAAGCGTAAAACTCAGCGCCGCCAAAACGAAAACAAACGATCGAACAAATTTGGACATTCTCTTAATCTCCTTTGAATTTTTCTACGCCCGTGATGGTATCAAGTCGCTTTTAAAGTCAAGGGAAGGATGGGTTAACATCTTGTTAAGAACGACGATGGACGATTGACCATTGACCATCGTCCATCGTCTATCGTCTATCGTCCTCAGTTACAATTGCTCCATGAACAAATCCCCTTTCTTCCTCATTCCCGAATATCGAGATTATGTTTGGGGAGGATCGAGGCTCCGCCCGGAAGTTGTTCCCACCGCCGAGGCATGGATCATCTATGCCGGAAATCGCATCAAAACCGGACCTTATGCCGGGCGCGCCCTCTCCGACCTTTCTCTCGCATTCGGCGCGGACCTGCTTGGCGCGCGTGCATACGCTCAAACAGGGAATCGTTTTCCCGTTTTGGTGAAGATTTTGGACTGCGCGCAATGGCTGTCATTGCAGGTCCATCCCAATGACGAGCAGGCGCAGCAATTGGAGGGCGGGGGTTTCTTCGGCAAGACCGAAGCCTGGCACGTGCTGGAAGCCGAGCCAAATGCCCAATTGATCGCGGGCGTCAAGCCGAATGTTTCCCCCGAACAATTGACCGCCGCAATTCAAAGCAGGAGCGAAGCCGTTTTGGATGTGGTGCAAATGCTGGAAGTGCAGGCGGGCGACACGCTCTTCATGAATCCCGGCACCATCCACGCGCTGGGACCGGGGTTGCTTATCTACGAAATCCAGCAAACCTCCGACATCACCTACCGCGTCTATGATTGGGGACGCCCCGAAACCGAAAAGCGCAGGCTGCACATCGAAAAGGCGATTGAGGTTGTCAATCCAAACGCAGCATCGCTGGTCGTCAAGCCGCCGCAGATGAACGATGGCGAAGTAACGACGCTGACGCAATGTCAGTATTTCAATTTGGATGCGATTCGGGTCGAGGAAAAAACCGTCAGCCTGGATACGAGGGGAGAATCCTTTCACGGGTTGACCGTGATCGAGGGGCAGGTGCAGGTTTCGGCGGAGTCGGAGGCGTTCGTCTTGAACAAGTTCGATACGCTCCTCATGCCCGCCTGCTGCGGAGCGTATCAAATCCAGCCGTTGGTGAAAAGCCGGGTATTGAAAGCCAGCGTGTAGCGGGCGGGATGTTTACGCGCGCGCCAGCCCGGTCATGCGGAGGAAAGCGCTTGCCAGATAACGAAATCCCCAACTGCCAAGCACACGCAGGGCGCTCCATTCCTTCATTTTGCGCACGCGGGTGGTGCGTTCGCGCAGGGCTTTGAGCAGTTCGGCGGCAGATGTGCCGGGGAACTCCGTCGCTCCAAAGCCGATGGTATCCACGATGTGCGCGTCGCTGCTGCCGGTTTGGGCGATGTTCAAACCGTTGGCGAAGATGCGCGCATAGTGATTGCTCAGGCGGTCAATGGCGGTGCCGTTGTAGGTTTCGATTCCGACCAGCGCCTTTTTCGCAAGCGGGTGTTTCAAGGCTTTGAGGATCGAGCCGGGGGTGAGGCTCTTCATGCCCATGCCGCCCGCCATGGGGTGTGCGGCGATCGCCACGCCGCCCCGTTCGCGCACGCGCAAAAGGGTTTCGATGAGCGAAAGACCGGGTTCGATCTTTTCGGTGATGGACAACGCCAGCAGGTCGCCTTCGGCGGTGGTGATTTCGATTCCGGGGATCACTTCCACGTCGTAGTGAGAGGCGAGGCGCGCCGCTTCCAGCGCGCCGGCGATCTCGTCGTGGTCGGTAATGGCGATGACGTTCAATCCGATTTCGTGCGCACGCCGCAATACTTCAGAGACGGAGGCTGTGCCGTCGTAACTGTAGGCGGTGTGCAAGTGCAGGTCTGCGAGTCCCATGAGATGCTCCGTTTCTCTCTTCGTTAGACCTTAAATACGCGAATAAGTTTCATTTTGTTTCAGTGTAGCGGATTGATGTTAAGACCGCTTGAAGGGTTTGAGTCTTTCCTGTTAACTCACCCTGTGCGGTGGGGGCGGCCCTGTGAATTGGAGAAGCAGCAGGCTCTGCAATTAAAGGTTCCACCCGCTGCGGTGAGCGGGTGGAGTAAAGAAGGAGGAGAAGGAAGAATGAAAAAAATTACGCTCGTTTCGAGAGCCTTTCCGGCGTTTTGACGACCTCCGGGACGAGGCTTTCCCGCCAGAGTTTTTGGAGGAACTCGCGGCGCTTGAGCGAAGCGTCAATCCCAAAGATGGTCAGGAGGGAAAGGAATAAAACGAAGGCGGTAATCGTTTCCATGCTTGTATGATACAGCAAATCGTTCCCCATGCACTTAAGAACCGGTTAACAACCGGTAAACATGTTTGAAAGGTTTCATGAATTCACGCCTGGCTTGGAACTGTAAATTGGATCGTGCTGCCGCGCCCCTCTTCGCTCTCCGCCCAAATCCGCCCGCCGTGCGCCTCAACGATGTGCTTTGAGATGGATAATCCCAACCCCGTGCCCGAACCGCTGCGGGATGTATCCACGCGGTAAAAACGCTCGAAGATGCGGCTGAGACTCTCCGCCGGGATGCCGATTCCCGTGTCCTGAACCGCGCATCGCACCCCGCCGGAAACTGGTTCGGCAGCCAAGGTGATTTCTCCCCCGGGCTTTGTGAACTTCACCGCATTGTGAATCAGATTGACCAGCACCTGCTCCAGCCTCGCCTTGTCTGCGCGGATGTTTGGCAAGCCGTCTTCGCAGCGGACATTCAATCTCAAATCAGCGCGCTCCACCTGCGCCTTCATGCGTTCCGCCGCGGAATAAATCAGCTGGCGCGGCGAAATGGATTCAAAGTTCAACTGCACCTGTCCCGATTCGATGCGCGAGAGGTCGAGCAGTTCCTGTGCCATCTGGGTCAGTGTATCCACCTCGGTGTGGATACGGTCCAGGAAGCGGGGACCAGCCTCCGGGTCCGCGAGCGCGCCGTTTTGCAGGGTTTCAGTCAGGGCTTTGAGCGAAGCGAGCGGAGTGCGCAGTTCGTGCGAAACGTTGGAGATGAAATCCCGCCGCACGGTTTCGAGTTTGCGCACCTGGGTCAAATCCTGCGCGAGGATCAAACTTCCGCCTTCGTGTCTGTCGGGGATGACGATGATCTGCAAATATTGTTTGCGTGTGGAAAGCTCCACTGTTTCAACCTGCAGCTGGCGGGTCTGCTGGCAGCGCTTCCAGGCTTCGATGAGTTGGTGGCTGCGCACCACCTGCGCCACGCTTTGGTGGATGGGGTTGCTCGTGCCGAAGAGTTTGCAAACTGCCGGGTTGGCGAACTGCACGCGCCCGCCGGCATCGGCGATGAGGACGCCGTCGGTGAGTTGTTCCAGCACCGTGGAAAGACGCTTGTTTTCCGCTTGAAGCGCTATAACTTCCTCTTTGAAAGCCGTCGCTCGGGATTCAAAGATGCCGATGAGTTCGTCAATCTCAATTGAGTGCGAAGGAGGATTTTTATTTTCCCGCAGGAATCGCGCCGCCTGATTCATGCCGCGCTTTAATCCATAATATCGCCAGGCAAACCAGACAGCAATGAGGAAAAAAACGATGGCGAGATAGAAAAGAAATTGATCCATTTTCCACTATCCACTATTCACTATCCACTATCCACTATTCACTATCCACTATTCACTATTTACTATTCACTGCCCACTATCTCTCAAACCGATACCCCCCGCCTCGCACCGTCACAATGCGTTTGGGGTCGCCCGGGTTCTCTTCGATCTTTTGTCTCAGCCAGCGCACATGTACATCCACCGTGCGGCTGTCGCCGATGTAATCCCAGCCCCACACGCGCTCCAGGATGAATTCGCGCGAGAGCATCTGCCTGCGGTGTTCGGCGAGAAAGAGCAGGAGGTCGTATTCTTTTGGTTTGAGTTGAATGGGTTTGCCGTTCAGGGTCACTTCGCGGCGGGTGAGGTCAATGATGAGATTGTCGAACGTCAGCGTCTCGTGCGGTGCGGATTCCGTCGCCCTGCCCAGTTCCTCGCGCAGGAGGCGGGCGCGCCGCATCTGGGCTTTGATGCGCGCAATCAACTCCCGCATCGAAAATGGTTTGGTCAGGTAATCGTCTGCGCCCACCTCCAGACCGACGACCCGGTCAATTTCATCGTCGCGGGCGGTGAGCATGAGGATGGCGGTGGTCATCTCCTTGCGCAGGATGCGCGCCACTTCGAAGCCGTCCATTTCGGGGAGCATGATGTCCAGTACGATCAGGTCGGGTTTTGTTTTTCGGGCGGTTTCGAGCGCGGAGCGTCCATCGCCGGCGGTCTCCACGATATATCCCTCTTTTTTCAAATTGTAGGCAAGGGTTTCCTGCAAGGCGGGTTCGTCTTCGACGACGAGAATTCTTTCAGGCATGGCAGTGACTATACCATAAAGGCATGGTCAATCTGTTAAGGCGATGTTAAAGCAGCCAGCCTGCGCGGACGACCGGCGTTAAGCCTTGTTTCTTTTGCGGAACAGCAGCGGGAGGATGATAATGACAGTGATGACCACGCCCATTACGAGGATGCCGTCTGTCGAGCCGATTTCAGATGCGTCGCCGCCGGGCGGGGTGGGGGTGGTTTGCTGTATCCCGGCCGCCCCCGCCACCGGCGCCGATGCCAGCGACGGGCTGAAATTCGTCAATGCCAGAATGCCGATGAGAATAACGAGTAGAACGGTTATAATCCCAAAACTGGAAATTGCTTTCATCGTTGTATTGATTGCAATTGTATCATGGCGGCAGCCCGGGTCCTGGACGGGAGCCTTCAAAAGTTGCAAATGAATTTGCTCCATACGCCGTCGAAACGACGGCAGGTCACCAGCAGTTTGCGTCACATTCCTCTTTGACCATCCTGCAGCGAATCGGCGGCCTGGTTGTGTCATTGGGACAATTTGGAGATTACTTGTACCTTTTTGCACTTTTGTTGTATAATCCGCCGAGTTATTTGCTGACAGGGAGCAGCAAATGTGTTTAAATGGAGAGCAAAATGGAGTTGAGTCTGACGGTTGGGGTGTTTAACCTTGCCCTGTTTCGACCCGGGGCAGGTTTTCTATTTATTACAGGTATCCCGTCTGCTTCAACTTCTTCTGTTAAAGGTAAAGGAAGTCCTGCACGCTTCCATTCCTGCAAGCCAGGAATTCGCTAATTCAGTATTCGCCGTCGTTGATTCGCGTCAACGGCGGCGTTACGCTTAGAACTCATCTTAGGAGCATCCATGATCAAAAAGTTTCTTGACTGGCTGAAACAGCCTCTCGGTCTGATCGCGGTGGGGATTGTCTTCCTTGGATTGTTCAGCGCGGCTGCGTATGGGATCTACCTGACCCAGCAGACGCCGGAACAACCGATCCAATTCCCGCACAAGACCCATGTCGCCTTCGGGATCCAGTGTTTGTATTGTCACCCGGGCGCCTCCAAGGGACCTGCCGCCGGGCTTCCTTCACAGGCAAAGTGCTGGGCATGCCACAATCAGATTGCCAAGACGCAAACCAGCGCGCTGCTTGCCCCGTTGAAGGATGCGGTAATTAACGGCGAATCCATCGAATGGGTCCCGGTCGCTATCGTGCCCGATTTTGTGCAGTTCAACCATCGCGCACACGTCGCCGCCGGAAGGAATTGCGAGGAATGTCACGGCGACATGTCCCAGGTAAACATTGCGGAAAACCCACAGGTGTTCAATATGGGGTGGTGTTTGAACTGTCACATCGAAGCCGCCGGCGACGATCAGGAAAAACTGATCAAACTCAGCGACTGCGGCACATGTCATTACTAAACCGGGCGAAAGGAAATCAATATGAGTGAACAATTTTCCCGGCGTGATTTTCTGAAACTGGCTGGTTTGGGCGCGGCGACCACGGCGGTCCTCACGGGCTGCGGTCCCGCTTCGCGCTATGTGAAGCGTGAGCCGTATCAACAGATGCCCGAATACAACACGGTCGGTCAGAGCACGTATTACGCCACCACATGCCGCGAGTGCGCGGCTGGATGCGGTCTCATCGTCCGCACCTATCAGGGACGCGCGATCAAAACCGAGGGCAATGCCAGCCATCCGCTCAACCTCGGAAAGACCTGCGCGCGCGGACAAGCCACCCTGCACGGCTTGTACAACCCCGACCGCATTCAGGGACCTTCCAATGGAGACTGGGATGCCGCCATCCAGGTTGTGGCGGACGCCTTCACGAACTACAAACCGGATGAAGTCGCCTTTTTGATGGGCATGGCTCCCGATCACCTCTTCGACCTTGTCACCGACCTTGCCAGCGCCACCGGCATGAATGCCCCGGTCCGTTACGGCGCGTTGGGCATGTTCGAAGCCCGCGCCACGTTGAGCAAAGCCGCCGAATCCCTTTTTGGTCAGGCTGGCTTGCCCTTCTTTGACGTGGGCGGGGCGCAGGTCGTCCTCTCCTTTGGCGCGAACTTCCTCGAAACCTGGCTTTCGCCCGTCTCGTACACTCGCGGGTTCGCCGGTCTGCGCGAAAAGAAGACGAAAATGCGCGGCACGCTCATCCAATTCGAAGCGCGGATGTCTGCCACCGGAGCAAAAGCGGACGAGTGGGTTCCGCTTCGCCCCGGGACCGAGGCGCTGGTTGCCCTCGCCATTGGGCGGCTCGCCGCCGAGATTCGCGGCGGCGCAATGCCGCGCGCCTTTTCCGGCGTGGACCCTGTCGAAGCGGCGTCCAGGTCCGGCGTCAAGATCGAAGCGCTCGAACACATCGCGGAGATGGTTGCTCATTCCACCGGCGTACTTGCCATTCCCGGCGGCGCGGCGCTGGGTCAGAGCAATGGTCTTGCCGTTGCCGAAGCCGTGCTGGCGTTGAACGCCTTCGCCGATAACATCGGCAAGCCCGGCGGCGTGTACCTTTCCGCCCTGGCTCCCAGCCAGACCGATTATCACCGCCCCGCTTCCGCGAAAGAAATGCAGGCGTTCGTCGAGAAAATGGCGAGCGGCGCGTTCAAAGTGCTGTTTATTCACGGCGTCAATCCGGTCTTTGAACTGCCCAAGGCGATTGATTTCAAGGGTGCGCTGGGCAAAGTGGAGCAGGTCATCTCGTTTGCCACCTTCCCCGACGAAACCGCCGCCGAAGCAGATTACGTCTTCCCCGACCATCACGGCTTGGAATCGTGGGGCTACCAGCGCGTTGCCACCGGCACAGCGCAGCCGGTCCTTTCGGGCGCGCAGCCTGTGGTCGCGCCATATTACGATACCCGCGCCACCGCCGATGTGTTGATCGCCGCCGCTCAACTGGCGGGCGGAAAGTTTGCCGAAGCCCTGCCTTACAAGGATGAGGTCGAGTTCCTGCAAACGAAGATCTCCGCCCTGATGAGCGAAGCGGACGGTTTCTTCACCGCGCCGGATGCGTTTACTTTCATGGCGTATTTCCAGCAATACGGCGGCTGGTGGAAGAACACAGACGCCCGCCAGGCTCCCGCTTCGAGCATCCTGAACAGCAACCTCAGCAGCGCGGAAGCGGAATTTGCCGGTGAAGGCGAGTTCTTCCTCGTGCCGTTCATCTCACCGACGCTGGCGGAAGCGGGCGCGAACAAGCCCTGGCTGCAGGAACTGCCCGACCCGACCACGACCGTCATGTGGAATACCTGGGTTGAGATCAACCCTGCAACGGCGCATGAACTCGGCTTGCACAATGACGACATGGTCAGGGTCACCAGCGAAGCGGGTGAATTGGAAGCCTACGTGTATTTGTATCCGGCGATCCGCCCCGATACGATAGCGATTCCCTTTGGTCAGGGTCATACCGCCTATGGGCGCTACGCCGAAAACCGCGGCGCGAACCCTGCCAACCTGTTCGGCGCCCACTTCAATGAAGCGGGCGACCTGGCGTTTGCCGGTATGAAAGTAAAAATCGAAAAAGTCCGCGAAGCCAAACCCGGCGTCGGACTTGCCCGTATGGAAAGCCGCATTGGCGTGTACGGCGAAGCCCTGGGTGAGGAGCATTAATTATGGATGTGAAAATCAGCGAAGTCAAAATGAGCGCAGAAGAGACCGGCAAGTGGGGCATGGTCATTGACCAGGACCTCTGCACGGGCTGTCAGGCTTGTGTCGCCGCCTGTGCGATGGAAAACAATATTTCCTTCGTCGGGGAGGAGGATGCGGGCTACGGACGCTCGATGCACTGGATCCGCATCGAACGCTTCTGGGAGGGTGAATATCCCGAAGTGAAGATGACGCCGCAGCAGCCGATGCTGTGCCAGCAGTGCGGAAGCGCCCCCTGCGAACCGGTCTGCCCGGCGTTTGCAACGGTCCATTCGCAGGCGGAGCAGTTGAACCTGCAAGTCTACAACCGCTGCGTGGGCACACGCTACTGCGCAAACAACTGCCCTTACCAGGTGCGCGCCTTCAACTGGCGCGATTATCAGCGCCCTGAACCGCTTCCCAATCAGCTTAACCCTGATGTGACCGTTCGCCGCATGGGCGTGATGGAGAAGTGCACCTTCTGTATCCAGCGCATCCACCGGGCACAGGACAAAGCCAAAGCGGAAGGACGCGAAGTGATGGACGGCGAGTTCACCACCGCCTGCGCGCAAGCCTGTCCGGCGAATGCCATCACCTTCGGGCGCACGGATAACCCCGAAAGCCTGGTTTCCCAGCTCATGCACCAGGGGCATGGCGTAAAACATCTTGAAGAACTGGGCACGCTTCCCAACGTGACCTACTTCAAGGGAGGTTAATCATGGCAGATCACAAACAACACGCGGAGCATACCGAAGCGCACTTCCGCGAAAAGCACCTCATGCTCGACCCGCTCCCCCGCGGGCAGATGAATGAAATGGTTATGGAAGCCATGACCACGCCCCCCACCTGGAAGTGGTGGGTGGTCTTCAGTATCCTCGCTTTTGTAGTCGTATACTTCCTGTTCTATAAATGGGGTGTGCTGATCGCAAAAGGTCAGGGTGAAGCCGGCGTGATGCGCCCGGACTACTGGGGTATTTTCCTCGTCAACACCGTGTTCTGGATCGGTATCAGCCATGCCGGCACCTTCATCTCCGCGATCCTGCGCGTCTTCAAGGCGGAATTCCGCCGTCCGTTCACGCGCGCCGCAGAATTGATGACCACGTTTGGTCTGGTGCAGGCTGGTTTCTCCATTTTCATGCACATGGGTCGTGTGTGGCTCGCCTATTGGCTCATGCCGTATCCCAACCAGCGCATGTTGTGGCCCAACCTGCACTCCCCGCTCACCTGGGACCTGCTGGCGATCACCACCTACCTGCTCTCCTCCACGATGTACCTCTTCCTGCCGCTCATCCCCGATGTGGCGATGGCGCGCGACCGCTCCACCGGCTGGCGCAAGAATCTCTATAAGGTTCTGGCGCTCGGCTTCCGCGGCACCGAAGGCGAATGGACCCACCTGCGCAACGCAATGAACATCTTCGCCTTCGCCATCATCCCAGTCATGTTCTCGGTGCATACCATCGTGTCCTGGGATTTCGCCGCTGCCACCCGTCCGGGCTGGTCGTCCACCATCTTTGGTCCGTACTTCGTCATCGGCGCCCTGCACTCCGGCATGGGCGCGGTGGTCGTGGTGCTGGGCGTCATCCGCGCCACCATGAAACACATGAAGTACTTCATCCGCCCCGAACACTTCGACGCCATCGGTAAACTGATGCTCATCATCTCCATGGGCTGGGCGTACTTCTTCTTCAACGACTACATGGTGCAGTGGTACGGCGGCGACAAGTGGACGAAGCAGCTGCTTCACTTCCACGAGGCGGGCCCGCTCGGCTGGATGTGGTTCACCATGTTGTTCACCAACATCGTGATCCCCTGGGCGATTCTGTGGAATCCGAAATGGCGCGCCAACCCGTGGATCGTCAGCTTCGTGGGCATTGCCATCAATATCGGCATGTGGTTCGAACGGTACATCATCATCCCCGTCTCGGTCACCATCAACCGCATGCCCTTCACCTGGCGCATGTACACGCCCGGCATCGAAGTTCCCATGGGCATTGGCACGCTCGCGCTCTTCATCCTGCTTTACATGGCGGCGTCGAAATTGATTCCGCTCATTCCCGTTTGGGAGGTGCAGGAAGGACAGATGGCGCACGAGCTCAAGAAGTTCGGACGCGAGACCGTCGTAACGGTCAGCGAATTGGAATAGGAGGACGCAATGGCTGAATCCAAAGTTGTAGATATTCTCGCGGTCTTTTCGGACCTCGAGCCTGCGGCGGACGCCATCGAGCATCTCCGCACCCTGGGCGTTCACGACGACTGCATGAACATCATTTCCGGCGTTCCCGTCACCGAAGCCATGCTGGGACGTCCCAGCCAATGGACGAACGTGCCGCGCATTGCGCTCGGCGGCGCCATCCTGGGACTCGGCGCGGGTATCTTCCTCGCCTATATCTCTCCCCATCTCTACCCCTATCCCATTCAGGTCAGTTCCCAGGCGGTCATTCCTGGACCTCCCACCACCGTCGTGCTCTTCGAACTGACCATGCTTGGCATGTTACTCTCCACCTTCCTCGGCGTCTTCCTGGACAGCCTCTTCCCCAACTACCGCCCGATGAAGTACGTGCCCGAAGTGAGCGATGGCAAGATTGCCATCCTCGTCGAGTGCCCGCACGTGGAGGAAAACAGGATCACAGACGCCTTGAAGAAACTTGGCGCTGAATCCGTGAAACCTGCGGAGGCGCAACACCTATGAGACTACTGAAGCAACTTCTTGTCGTATTTGCCGCGCTCGGCGTTCTGGCTGCCGCGTTGATGGTCTTCTCCTTCGACGTCATCAAAATTGACTGGCTCGTTTCCTGCCGATGAAGTGTCCATCGCGCGCGGCGCGGAACTGTACGCCATCCACTGCCAGATGTGTCACGGCGCGGACGGACGCGGTACCGGCACGATTGCCGCCTTCCTCGTCAAAAAGAAACCCGCCGACCTGACCAGCGCAGCGGTTCAAGCCAAGTCCGATGGCAGTTGGTTCCTGACCATTTCCAACGGCATCTTTAATCCAAATAACAGCCTGTTCCCGGATGTGGAGTTCTCCGGTCAAATGCCGCCCCTGAGCGAAAACCTCACCGTTCGCGAGCGCTGGGATATTGTCAACTTCCTGCGCACGCTCAAAACCGCGGAATAGGGAGGGAATTCATAATGACTGACGACGTTCGAAAATATATTTACGGCGCGATCAGCGTCTTTGTGCTGGGTGTACTGGTCTGGGTGGGTTTTATCTACGTGAATGCCTGTGGTTTTACCCTGTCCTGCAATCGCGGGGACCTGCCCGTTGCCCGCACCCCCGTTCCGACTTTGATTCCCGCCACCCTGCCCGTCATGCAGCCGGAAGAAAGCATGGCCTCTGCAACGGACGTGTGCTATGTTGCCGCCGCGGATTTGATGGGCGCGTGGGTGGATTCCGGCGCTTCGGATACCGAGGTTTTCCAATTCACCGATGCGAACGGAAGGGAGTGCGAAGCGACCTTTGAAGACGTCAAGCCGCTCTTTGTGGAATCCAACCTCTGGTATTCCGGTTCGCTTTCCTGCATCTCCTGCCATTCTGTGGATTTGGCGGTCTCGCCCGCCCAGTTGGACCTGAGCAGTTACGAGGGCATCCTCGCCGGGTCACGCCGTGCTGAGGGAGCCGCTGAAGGCACGGACATCCTCGGCGGCGGGAATTGGCGTTCCTCCCTCCTTTACGAGTTCATTTCCGAAGCCAAAGCGGAGGTACCCGGTCATACCGAGGCGCTTTCGAGCCTCATGATCTTCGCCGGTACACCCGTTCCCGTCG
>QMIW01000010.1 GCA_024434165.1 Chloroflexota bacterium
TTTAGAAAACAAATTCCTGCTCATGCCGCCGTCCTCGGCGGCGGGGACGCCGCCGGGAGCGTATTTTTGTAAAATTTATTTCGACCGACTACTTAGAAAGTGTTTTGAAATTCGTTTATAACCACAGATGAACACAGATAAATTGGATTTAAAGCCCTTAAATTGGCGTTTCCGTCAAAAATCAACGTTCCTCCGCGTTTACACTTGCACCAAACGCAAGTGCGGTGTCTGTGGTGAATTTTGATTTATAAAACACTCTCCTAGGGGATTAAGTCTTTGCCGGCGCATTCCTTTGACTATATTCGCAGCATCGAAGGATCGAAAGGATGATACTATGGCACCAGGAAAGTTTGTCGCTTTATTCGTATTGCTGGCGGGTGTTATTCTCTTTGCAGCGTGCGGCGGAGATGCGCTGCCGCCGGAACCGGAAAATATTCCCTCATCCGTAATTCCATCCCTTTCTCCCACTCCCACGTTTATCCCTTCCCCCACCGCCACTCCCCAAGGCGGAGGCGGTACGATCTTGATGGGGATCAACCAACTGCTGGTTCCAGACGACATTGATCAGGGAGTCCCTTTTATCTGGCTGGCTTCGGCTGCGGATGGAACGAATTTGAAAAAACTCGAATTTGAAATCTATGGCGTCTCGCCCGATGGAAGACGAATGCTGGTGCGTCAGGGTGAAAAAATCACCCTGATCAACCCGGATGGGTCCAACGCCGTGCCGCTGGGTACGGGAAAAGATACTCTGTTGGACCTCTCATACGGTTTTCGGAACGACCGTTTGATTCTCTACACAAAAAGCATGATATGGCTCTCAGGCGGGAGAATCGTTTTTCTGGCGACAGATAGACCCGGCGGGAGTAAATCGTTTTATGTCGTGAATTTGGACGGGAGCGGTCTCAGAAGGCTTGAACTGTCTTCCGCCTCGGCTCTGGAAACGACAAGATTGCTGTTCGAATCGCCGGATGGGAGCGGTTTCTATTGGGTGACGGGAAGCCGATGCGACATACGCGATGTTTGTAATGAAAAATATTATTTCTCGCTTCTGGATGACTCCGGTCAACAGGAGGTCTGGCAGCAGATCGAAAACGCGGGCGATAAAGTCTATCTTTCGCCGTCGGGTCAATACCTGGCATATTCCGCGTACTATGGGGAGGCGCCCGCCGATAAGATCAGGAACGGCTGTTACCTGGCGACCCTTGCGGGGGAACTCGTTGCAAAAATGGAATCCGGCGGACTCGTCATCTTTTGCAATAAGGGAGATCGCTGGTCTCCGACGGAGGACAAAATCCTCGGTTATGGCTGGAGGGGCAGCGATAGGGGACCTCAAAAATATTTCGTTACCTGGTCTGCGCCGAACGGCGAGATCACGCGCCTGCCCAGTTACAATGCCGGGGATTGCTATTCCGCCGAATGGATGCCGGACGGCCGGCGTATTTTCCTTGCCGTTTGCGTGGAAACGCTGACAACCATGTCGGCGCTGGATAAGTCGCTTGGACAGCGAATGATTTACATCGAAGACATGGACGTGGTGGAATACCCGGATTTCGGAAATTGCGATTACGTCCTTTCACCGGATGCGCAATGGGCTTTTTTCTACGGCTGCAAAAATTTGCCCGATAGCAGCAGCGTCTATGCGTATCCATCCCAACTGCTGAACTTGAACACGGGAGAGGCGCATCCGGTATTTGCAAACTTCGTTTCAAACCAGGTGATTCCTCCAAACGAAGGGTGGTGGTCGTTTTGGGTGCCGTGATTTGACGGATTCCCCCAGCGCCCATAAGGTGAATTACTCATGCCCCGGCCATGGAATCTCGGCGGGACCGGCATAGCCGTGCTTTTCCTGAATGTACACCCGTCCGTGAGAAGGCTCGGCACAGCCGGGCTCATCGGTAACGGTGATGAAGGGCACCCTGGAACCGAGCGTGTCGAAGACGATCTCGCCATCCCTGCAGACCCAGACCTCTACGAGATAAGGGAACATGGCTTCGTTTTCATACTTGCCCGGGCTGACAACGACCTCCATCCAGGTGATGGTCACTTCGCTGCCTTCGCGTGCGGCGCTGAGGACGGTGGTCGGACCGTAATACGGTGAAACGATAAGTTTGAAACCGTCCGGGTATACCGAACGGAGCGTGTCGGGGTCGCCGTCTTTCACCTCGATGAATTGCGAATTGACCCAGCAGTCCTGCTGGCCGTTTTCCACCAGGACCCAGTCGTTTCCTGCGGCGCGCCCAATCAGTCTCAACGGCGTCGTTTTGTTGAACGCAATGAGGTACAGGTAATTGGCGCCCGGTCCATACCGGCAGACGAGTTTATCTGCGGCGACGGCGGCTTTCAAACTGTCTACGGGGGTTGGCGTGGGTGTGGCGGTGTCGGTTGCGGTGGGGGGCAGGGGCGTGGAGGTTTGCGTCTCTGTCGGCGCGAGGGCGGCGGGGGTAAAACTTGCGGGTTGGCTAAGCCCGCCCGCAGCCGGGAACAGGTCTGAGGTCGGGGTGGAGGCGGGAGCGCAAGCGGTCAATATGAGGAGCGGAATCAATAAAGTCAGAATCGGTTTCATCGTTCTATCTCATTGTCGTTAATGGAACGGGCGGCATCGGGTCCTGAAAACAAAGCAATCTCCCTGTCGTTTGGAGATTGCATCCTGCAATCGTGCGTTCCACATTGTACCGTATCCGCGATTTGCTAATCTTAAACTTAATTCCACCCAAAAACGGGCTGGATTTTTTCGTTATAATCCCTCCTCATGAACGCATTGAATCCCCGGCATCATTTGCCAAAACAAATCCTCGCCGTGCTGACGGGCGGGTTCACCTTGTTTGTCGCCACAGTGTTCGTGTGGACGATTGGCTACCAGCTGATGTACGCCGGGCGCGTTTTTCCCGGTGTCTCGGTGGCAGGCGTGGACCTTTCCGGTCTTTCCCCGAACGATGCGGCGTTGAAGTTGAGCCAGACCCTTTCCTATCCGATCACGGGAAAGGTGTTGTTCCGCGACGGCGAAAGGATTTGGGTCGCTTCGCCCGCGGAGTTGGGCATGGTCTTCGACCCGACCGCCAGCGCCCTGGCGGCGTATGAGCATGGACGAAAAGGCGGCTTGTTCAAGGCGCTTGCCGGTCAGGTTGGGGCGCGCGGACTCGGCGCCGATGTGCCGCCTGTGATCATCTTCGACCAGCGCGTGGCTTACACCTATTTGCAAAATATCGCCTCGCAGGTGAATCAACAGGTGGTGGAGGCAAGCCTGCGCGTGGAGGGTACGAACGTGGTTTCCGAACCGGGGCGGGTGGGGCGCTCGCTCAACCTCGATGCGACGCTGGTATACCTCGCCGGGCAGCTGCAATCCTTCCGCGATGGCGAAGTGCCGCTCGTAATTCAGGAGACCGCGCCGAAACTGTTGGATGTTTCTTCGCAGGCGGAAGCCGCGCGGCGCATCCTCAGCCAGCCGCTCACCATCAACGTCCCAAATCACCGCGAGGGCGACCCCGGTCCGTGGACGTTCGATATTCCCGTGCTTGCCAACATGCTGGCGGTGGAAGTGGTGGATAACAACGGCGCGGCGGAAATGCGCGTCGGGCTGGACCCGGCGGCTTTGCGCCAGACTTTGAGCGACCTCAAGGTGCTGGTGGACCGCAGCCCGCAGAATGCGCGTTTCATTTTCAACGACTCAACCGGGCAGATCGAGCCGATCTCCGCCTCCGCCACCGGGCGCGTGATGGATGTGGAAGCCAGCATCGCCGCCATCAACGAGGCGCTTTTGCGCGGCGAGCACAACGTCAACCTGGTGGTTGCCGAGCAGGCGCCCGCCGTGCAGGATACCGCCACCGGCGCGGAATTGGGCATCATCCAACTGATCGCCGAGCAGACGACGTATTTCTACGGCTCGAGCGAGGCGCGCATTCAAAACATCGTCACTGCGGCAGGCGAATATCATGGATTGCTCGTTGCGCCCGGTGAGACCTTCTCGATGGGCAGCGTGCTGGGCGACGTGAGCCTGGAAAACGGCTATGCCGAGGCGCTCATCATCTACGGCGGACGAACCATTAAAGGTGTGGGCGGCGGCGTGTGCCAGGTAAGCACCACCCTCTTCCGCACCGTGTTCATGGCGGGCTTCCCGGTGGTGGAGCGCTATTCGCATGCCTATCGCGTCTCGTATTACGAAATGGACGCCAGCGGCTCCATAGACACCAAGTACGCAGGTCTGGATGCGACGGTCTACTTCCCGCTCGTGGATTTCAAATTCAAAAACGACACCCCCTACTGGCTGTTGATGGAAACCTATGTCAACGTCAGCGCGCGCACGCTCACATGGAAAATCTACTCCACCTCCGATGGACGCACAGTGACCTGGGAAACGACGGGACCGATGAACATCGTCCCGCCGCCAGAGCCGGTGTTTGAAGAAAACCCCGAGCTGGATCCAAACCAGATCAAACAGGTGGATTACGCCGCCGAAGGTGCGGATGTCACCGTGACGCGCACGGTTTGGAAAAACGGGCTGGTCTACTTCACCGACCAGTTCCAAACGCACTACGAGCCCTGGGCGGCGGTCTGCCAGTACGGTCCCGGTTCGGATAGTCCCAAGAAACTGGCTAGAAAGAACAACATCTGCCTTGGGGGAGGTTCGTAATCATCCAGGCGTGCATGGTACAATCCTTCCTCAAACAAGGAGAAATCATGGTTAGCACTGAATTGCTCGAAATCCTGCGCTGCCCGAACTGCGTGCGCGAAAAAGATGGGCTGCTTACTCTCTACAAAGATGCCTGGCTCATCTGCCAGGACTGTGGACGCAAATATCCCATCGTGGACGACATCCCGGTCATGTTGATTGACGAAGGCGATAAGTGGGTCAACACCGCGCAGGACGCCCTGCCGGTTCCGCCGCCTGCAAAATAAGAATGTCCGCAATAAGCGGAGCCAAAATGGCTTCCCTGCTGGCTGAACTTACAAGCGGGGATGACGAACGCGCGGAAAAAGCGATCACCGCCCTGGTGGAATTGGGAGAGGCGGCGACTCAACCGTTGTTGGATCTGACCCGCTCCGGCGACGCGGATATTCGCTGGTGGGCGATCCGCGCCCTTGCCTCTTCGCCTCACACACAGACCCGCGACCTGATTCCCAGCCTGAGCGACCCCGCCCCGGAAGTGCGAGCCGCTGCCGCGCTTGCCTTGTGCGCCCATCCCGGCGCGGAGGCAGTCGAAGCATTGGTCAAAACCCTGGGCGACGCAGATTCGCTCACAGCCGGGCTGGCGGGAAATGCCCTGGTGAAGCTCGGAGCCCCCGCCGTGCCGCGCCTGCTCGAGGTCATGAACGAGGCGGAGAACGGCATCCGCATTCTGGCGCTGCGCGCGTTGAGCGAAATCCGCGATCACCGCGCCATTCCCGTCATGATGAAATGCCTGAACGACGAAAACGAGTCCGCTGTGATTCAATACTGGGCGCAGCAGGGCTTGGAACGACTTGGGCTGGATATGGTATATATTAAGCCTTGAGGTTTTAGCGAAAAATGAATCTTGATTTCCTGAAGAACTTGAAAATTGGACGTCCCTCCATCCAGGGGATGATTTTTTGGGGCGTTTCAGCCGCGCTGGCAGTGACCATTTACATTCTGGTCGGCAACTTTACGCAGTGCTGGACGTTTACCAAACTTCCGGGCATCCCGCCCGCTGCATGTGGCGTTGCCGCAAATGACCCCGGATTCACGCCAAACGAAGAAGGTACCTTAGTGCCCAACGAACTGCCGCCCACGCCGCAGTTGATTCCCGAAGCGAGCCTGCCCCCCGCATGGGATGGCGCCAGCCGCATCAACATCCTTTTCATCGGTCTGGATGCGCGCGACCTCGAAGTGAATCAAGGTCCGCCCCGCACCGATTCGATGATTCTCTTCACGATAGATCCCGCCAGCAAAACCGCCGGCATGCTGTCCATTCCGCGCGATATGTGGGTGAACATCCCCGGCTTCGGTTACAGCCGCATCAACACCGCCTACCCCAGCGGCGAAGGCTCGCAGCTGCCCGGCGGCGGACCCGAACTTGCCAAGAAAACCGTCTCGCAATTCCTCGGCGTTCCGGTGCATTATTACGTGCAGGTGGATTTCAACGTCTTCGTCGCCATGGTGGACGAGCTGGTGAAGATCGGCGGCTGTATTTACGTGGAGCCGACCGAGAAAATGACCCTCGACCCCATCGGTCCCGGGACGGATAAGGTCGTCATCACTCCCGGCGGCGAACGCAGGCTTTGCGACGGCTGGAAGGTGCTGGCGTATGCCCGCAACCGCAAGACCTCCGGCGGCGACGCCGACCGCGCCCGCCGCCAGCAGGAAGTAGTGCTGGCGCTGCAGGAAATTATCATTGACCCGAACAACTTCCCCAAATTCATCAGCGCCGCGCCGCAGTTGTACGCCGATCTCTCCTACGGCATCAAGACGGATATGTCGTTCGAAGACGCCGTTAAACTGGCTGTGCTCGGCAAGGATATTCCGCCGGAGAGCGTCAAGACCGGCGTGATTGACCCCCAGCAGGGCATGGCGATCTTCGACCGGACAACCCTGAACGGAGAGGACGCCAGCATCCTCAAGCCGATCATGGACCAGATTCGCATCCTGCGCGACGAGATTTTCACCACCACCGGTCCCACCAGCCCCATGGCGCAGGGCGACCCCGCAGTGCTGATGCAGCAGGAGGAAGCCCGCGTGCGCATCATGGATGGCACGTTCACCCCCGGTCTCGACCAGCGCGCAGGTGCGCTCTTCCAATCCTACGGCATGAACGTGACGGAGATCGTCCAGTCGCCGGAGATTTACAGCCAGACCATTATTGTGGTCTACGGACCCAAACTCTACACCATCAAGTGGCTGCAGGCGACCTTTGGAATTTCTAACCGGCAGATCCGCTTCATGCCCGACCCAAACCAGACGGTGGATATCGAAATCCGCATCGGCTCGGATATTGCCGGGAGCATTCCGTAACCTGTGCGCAGGAAGCATCCTGCGCTTATAAAACACATCCCCTTCGCATGAAGGGGATGTGTTGATTTAACCCGTCAACGTGCTGCGGAACCAGTCGCCGATGAGCCAGTATTTGAAATCCTGTCCCTGGTTGCACTGAATCCCTGCATACACACCGTAGATCAGCGCCGCCAGCGGCATGGCGCTGATCACACAGGCGAACGGGATGCAAAGCAAGCCGATCAATACCGCGCTCAATGCGCCTGTGATCGCCCAGGCGATGCCCGTCAGAATTCCGCCGCCGACCCACCAGATGAGCTGGAAGACCAGCCCCTGCAGGGATTGGTAGGCGACGTACCGCGAGCGGTCCTTGTAGATCATATAAATTACCAGCGGCACAACGGGACCCAAAATGCCGGAAAACAAATTTGCCAGCACACCCAGGTGTGCCAGCATCGCCCACTGACGCTCCTCCTGCGGGGTAAGGGGGAGGGGGGCTGGTTGAGGAATCTGTTCGTTCATTCGCATTCTCCTTCTTGTTTCGGGTGAGTTTATCACGTCTTTCTACGAGTTGGAGGGACGGGAGGTCGCAAACGGGAATAAAAATACCCGCGCATTTGCGCGGGTATCACGAACGACGGATATTCGGATTATGCCCAGCCCTGGTTGCGGATAAAGTCTGTAACGACCGGCACCTTGACTTCCTGTCCTTGATAAGCCAGATAAGCGAGATAGAACATGTACAAGCCGACAAGGATGCCTACACATAAGAACGAAGTGACCCAGGCAATGATGCCCATCGCAATGGATTGAACGGCGTTGAACTTGATGTACGGGCGGTTTTTCTTATCTTCCATCAAGAATACAATGATTGCGGGGATGGGCCAGATAAAAGGCAAATAGCAAAGCATTGCCCACAGTTTATCGTCCTGGGAGACGTCCGACATGGGTGCTTGAGACATGGGTTTGCTCCTCCGAATAAATTGATTTTGGATTTGCAGTATTGTACAACCAATCCACCCAATGCGCAACCAGCCCGCTTCACCCAATGGTACTGTTTGCCGCAACATAAACAATCTTCCGATACGCGGTACAATCTGCGCATGTCCATTCGCATCGTATTCATGGGGTCGCCTGAATTCGCCCTGCCCAGTTTGCGCTCACTCACGCAGGCATATCAAGTCGTCGGCGTTGTCACCCAGCCCGACCGCGCCTCGGGACGCGGGCGCGAGCTCAAAGCGCCGCCCGTCAAAGCGCTTGCGCTTGAGTTGAACATTCCAGTCATCCAGCCGCAAAAATTGCGCGAGCCCGAAGCCGTGCAGCAACTTCAAACCTGGAACCCAGACCTGATCGTGGTTGCGGCGTTCGGTCAAATCCTCCGCAAAGAGGTTTTGGATCTGCCGAAATACGGCTGTATCAACGTTCACGCTTCGCTGCTCCCGCGCTGGCGCGGCGCGGCGCCCATCAACGCCGCCATCCTTGCCGGGGATGAAGAGACCGGCGTGACCATCATGAAAATGGATGCGGGACTCGATACCGGTCCCATGCTTTCGAAGCGCGCGGTTCGCATCCAACCGGACGATACGGCTGGTTCGCTGACCGGGACCTTATCCACGCTGGGAGCGGATTTGCTCATCGAGACCCTGCCCAACTACATTGACGGGAAACTCGCGCCCCAGCCCCAGCCCGAGGAGGGCGTCACGTATGCGCCCATGTTGAAAAAAGAGGACGGTTTACTCGATTTCAATCAATCCGCCGTTGACCTGGAACGCAGAGTCCGCGCGATGAACCCGCGGCCCGGGGCGTGGTTTCAATGGAATGGGGCGCCGCTCAAAGTCCACCGTGCGCATGCAGGGGAGGGTAAGGCTGAGGCGGGGCAAAGGTTTGTGGCGCAGAATCAACCTGCGGTCGGCGTGAGAGGCGGGGTTCTCATCCTCGATGAAGTGCAGCCGCCGGGGAAGAAATCCATGAGCGGCAGGTCGTTCCTCGCGGGCGCGCGGGGCTGGGAAACGTCGTAGCAGATTGGGCTTGGGCGGGTTATAACCTTCAAATCATTTTGTTTGGAGGAAGCATGTTCAATTCAAGGGTTTTTCTGGCTGAATTTATCGGCACGTTTGCGCTGGTGTTCATTGGCGCCGGCGCAGGGATGGCAGGCGCCGGGCTGGTGGGCGTTGCGCTGGCGCATGGGCTCACCCTGGCGGTGCTTGCCTACGTCTTCGGGTATATTTCCGGCGCGCACGTCAACCCGGCGGTGACGTTTGGCTTGGCGGCGAACGGGACCATCAAATGGGGCGAGGCGGCAGGTTCGTATTGGCTTCCGCAGTTCGCCGGCGCGGCGCTGGCTGGATATGTGCTGAACGTCGTGGCGAACGCATCGGGAGCCAGCCTGATGGCTGGCGCAACGGTCGGCTCGCTGACGGAGAGCGCGCCCGTGCTGGCAATGATCGTGGAAGCGGTGTTGACGTTCTTCCTCGTCAGCGCGGTTCTGCACACGGCGGTGGCGGGCAAAGGCGGTGCGCTTGCCGGGCTTGCCATCGGCTTGACGCTGGCGGTCTCCATTCTGGCTGGCGGGTCGTTGACCGGCGGGTCGTTGAACCCCGCGCGTACCTTCGGCACCGCGATCTTTACTGCGCCCAGTTTTAGCAGCACATACACCTACCTGATTTATCTGATGGGTCCGTTGGTGGGCTCCATCCTTGCTGTGATCGCCTTCCGATCCATGACGGAGGAAGAGGTCAGGACGATTGATGCGGAAGTGGTGGACGTGAAGGAGGAGGCGCCCGCAAAGCCCCGCCCGAAGCGCCCGGCGCGGAAACCCGCAAGGGCGGCGAAAAAATAAACAGGAGCCGCCCGCCCGGCGAACGAATAACGCTTGACCGATTTCAAGTGATCGCCCCCGCCATTGAGGGTGCATTGATGAAGTCCCCGTTTTCATTACGGGGGCTTTTGTTTTACAATTGCGCCCGGAGGTGAATCCATGACAAGGTACATCGGCGCAATTGACCAGGGCACGACCAGCACGCGATTCATCATTTTCGATCGCGGCGGGAATATCGCCGCGGTTGACCAAAAGGAACACCGGCAGATTTACCCCAAGCCCGGCTGGGTGGAGCACGACCCGCTGGAGATTTGGGAGCGGACGCTGGAGGTGATGAGGGGGGCATTACAAAAAGTGAGCAGTGATCAGTTATCCGCGATCGGTGAAATTGCGGCGGTTGGGGTGACGAATCAGCGCGAGACGACCGTGGTTTGGGATAAGAACACGGGCAAGCCGGTTTACAACGCCATCGTCTGGCAGGATACGCGCACGGATTCGATTTGCGCCAAACTGGCGAAGCAGGGCGGTCAGGATCGTTTTCGCAAAAAGACGGGGCTGCCGCTCGCCACGTATTTTTCCGGTCCCAAGATCAAATGGATATTGGATAACATTCCGGGCGCGAAGGAAAAAGCCAAAAGAGGCGAGTTGCTGTTCGGCAATATTGATACCTGGTTGATCTGGAAATTGACCGGCGAGCATGTCACCGATGTGACCAACGCCTCGCGCACGCTGTTGATGAACCTCAAGACCCTCGATTGGGACGATGAAATTCTGGAAATTCTCAAAATTCCCCTTTCGATGCTGCCGAGAATCAAGTCGTCTTCTGAAATTTACGGCGAAATCAAAGCGGGTGAATTTAATGCTCGAGGCGGCGGGAGCCTGCCATTACAAGGCATTCCCGTCGCCGGCGACCTCGGCGACCAGCAGGCGGCGTTGTTTGGTCAGACCTGTTTCAAGGCGGGGGAAGCAAAGAACACCTACGGCACGGGCTGTTTCATGTTGTTGAACACGGGCGAGAAACCTGTCCAAAGCAAGGCAGGACTGCTCACCACGCTGGCGTACAAAATCGGCGCTCGAAAACCGGTTTACGCCCTGGAAGGCTCGATTGCCATCACAGGCGCGTTGATTCAATGGCTGAGGGATAATCTCGGTATCATCGAACGCTCCGCCGAGGTGGAGGCGCTGGCGAACAGCGTGGAGGACAACGGCGGCATCTACTTCGTCCCGGCGTTTTCCGGCTTGTACGCGCCCTACTGGAGGTCCGATGCGCGCGGAGTCATCGTGGGCATGACTCGTTATGTCAACAAGGGTCACATCGCGCGCGCCGCGCTCGAAGCCACTGCCTACCAGACCCGCGAGGTGCTGGATGCGATGGAAAAGGATTCGGGCGTCAAACTCCGCGCCCTGAAAGTGGACGGCGGCATGGTCTTCAACGAATTGCTCATGCAGTTCCAGTCCGACATTTTGAACGTCCATGTGGTACGCCCAAAAGTGGCGGAGACCACCGCGCTCGGCGCCGCCTACGCAGCCGGACTCGCCGTCGGCTTTTGGAAGGGTACCGAGGAATTGAAAAAGAATTGGGGGCGCGATAAAGAGTGGAAACCGTCCATGGAAGAAAAAGCCCGCAGGTCGCTGTATGCAGGCTGGAAGAAGGCAGTTACAAAAACGTTTGGCTGGGTGGAATGACGCAGAGCGGGATATTATCTCTCTCTCTCTCTCTCTCTCCACGTCACCAATAAACGTCCCGAAGGCTTTTCCTGCAAATCAGAAGCAGGCATTAACCTTCGGGACGTTTTTCTCATCCCGATACCGTCCAGTTTACATTCCAACCGTTGCGGCGACAAAAACCGCCTCGACGATGTTTACCGCCAGGTGCGCGGCAAACGGGGCGATGACGTTTTTGCGCGACACACGAAGCCAGGCGAACAGCCCGCCCGCGATCATGCCCGTCGCCAGAACGTACTAGAATCCGCCCGCCCAATGCAGGATGCCGAAGAAGAAACACGTTATTGCAATCGCAGCAGGCTGGCTGAACCTTCCGAGCAGGCGGGTAAACCCATAGCCCCGATAAATGCTTTCTTCTACGAACGGCGCGAACAGAACATTGGCAATCAAAAACGGAACGAGCGACGCGCCCAGCGACGTGAACAATTCGCCTGCGGGGACGTAATCCCAGATTTGCTGAAGGCGGGCAAGCATGGGGGATAAGACGAAGACGTACAGCAACCCCAAAGCGATTCCCAGCCCGCCTCCAATCAGGACCTCGCGGCTGAACCGTTGACCCCCGGTATTTTCCCAGCCGATGTCTTTCCACGTCATCCCGTCGCGCTTCATGGATTTCACGAGTATCAGCAGCAGCCAGATTTGCACGACCGCCAGTTGATACGGCGTGGACGCGGCGACCATTCCGGGAATCGCCTCCGCGTTTTGCCCCCGGGTGATAAAGCCGAAATAGAGCGAGGCGCCGATAATGGCAGCCAGGAACAGAAGGGGTCCCGCCAGCAGCGTCCACCAGACGCGGGCGAATTTTCGAGAGGGTTCGTTCATTGCGTTCCTCATTGACCCGGCTGCCGTTTCAGCATCCACAAGCCAATTGCCCAGAAGAGCGTCATCATCAGGATTCCATCGAGATTGGGCGAGAAGATGAATTCCGCGCCGGGTTTCAGTTTGACGAAACCTTCGAGGATCAGCGATGCACTGAGGGCGTTGGTCATGTTATGCGCCAGGTAGGCGGGCCAAAGCGATCCCGTCTTGAGGCGCAGTTCGCCGTATACGAGCGAGGTGGGAAATAGACCTATCAAACCGAGCGCGATAAACCAGCCCTGTCCAAGACTTGTGTATTGATTGATGACATCACTTCCCAAAAAGAACAGCCAGTAGGGGAGGTGCCATAATCCCCAGATCAACGCAGTGAGGGCATGGTTGGCGAAACCACTCAACCCAAGAGTCTGGAAACGCGGCGTGAGGTACCCGCGCCAGGCAAACTCTTCGCCGATATTTTTGATGAGCGAAGCCGCCAGCCCAAATCCCAGGACGGGCAGCAGCTCGGAAAACGTTCGATGGGTGGATAACGTTCCCGTCGCTGCACCCAGCCCAACGGTCAGCGCGGTTGCGAGGGGGTAGATCAAAATCGAAAGCGCGTACCAGAATCCGTTCCCCCGCAGGTTCAATTTGAGTCCGAAATCCGCCCAGCCGTCGCCGCCAATGCCGCGCAGAATGAGAACGGCGAGCAGGGGCAGGGTGATCCAAAGCAGTAAGCCCAAACTTTGCTGGGGGCTCGGGCTGGGGATCTGGGCGTTGACCCACACCCCGATCCAGCCGCTGGCGATGACGACGGCGGAGAAGATAACGATGTTGCGAAACGTTTTATTCATGTTTTTCCTTTCGCGCGGGATGAAAAGGCGGTCCGTTTTATGATGACGGAAGTTTGCGAACGTTCTCGATGGCGGTTTCGATCCATGCCAGTTCGGATTTGTAATACGCCGCGCCGTAATCGGCGGTCATTTGCCAGAGACGGCGCATGCGCTCGCTTCCCCCGGCGGCGGCATTCTCCTCCGGGGAAGGGGTTTCGGCATGGAAGGCTTCGAGTGAAGCGCCGATCTGGTTGGCGCGATCCTGCAATAACGCGACGATCTCGTCATTGGAACTGGCGTGCGAGAAAAAGATTTGAATCAACCAGGCTTCGCGCGTTGCGGCAAGCGGAAGAGGCGTGACCACCCAGCGGCGCAGTTCGGCGCGCCCCGCCTGGGTGATGTGATACTCCCTGCGGTTGGGTTTGCCTTCCTGTGGAATGATTTTCGATTCGACCATCCCGTCCTTTTCGAGCGTCTCCAGCGCTTTATAAATGTGGCTTTGCGTGGCTGACCAAAAATGCGCCACGGACTGGTCGAAGTATTTTTTCAAGTCATAGCCGGTCATGGGCTGGTAATCGAGAAAACCGAGGATGGCGTGGGGGAGAGACATTTTATTCCTTTCAAGATATATATCTAAATAGGTATATTACTAGATAGTTCTATATATGTCAAGAGCGTAAAATCCAAAAACAAAAACGCAAAAATCGGCGTAAAATAAACACGCAGCCTCACGAAAAGGATAGTGGATGAATCGCAGCGAGATAATCAATTCAATAAAGAACAACCCTGAAGTTTCCGTCCTGATCGTCGGTGCGGGGATTAACGGCATTGGCACATTCCGCGATTTGGCGCTCAACGGCGTGGACGTTTTGATGATAGACCGCGGCGATTTCTGCTCCGGCGCAAGCGCGGCGTCTTCGCACATGGCGCACGGTGGGATTCGCTACCTCGAAAACGGCGAGTTCCGTCTGGTGCGCGAAGCGGTGGGGGAGCGCAACCGCATGATTCAAAACGCGCCGCACCTCGTCAAACCCCTGCCAACCGCCATTCCCATCTTCAAGGTTTTTTCGGGCATCTTCAATGCGCCGCTCAAGTTTTTGGGCTGGCTGGATAAACCCTCGGAACGCGGCTCGCTCATCATCAAACTCGGCTTGATGATGTACGACGCGTACACCGGCGGTCAGCGTACCGTGCCGCATCACAAGTTCCACTCCCGCACCGAAT
Source organism: Chloroflexota bacterium (assembly GCA_024434165.1). Classification (GTDB taxonomy): domain Bacteria; phylum Chloroflexota; class Anaerolineae; order Anaerolineales; family Villigracilaceae; genus Villigracilis. The sequence goes on from QMIW01000010.1 coordinate 14,339, forward strand.
CGCTGAAACGCTGGAAGCGTCTGCATCCCGATATTGTCAACACGGCGGTTTATTACGACGGCTTGATCTCGAACCCCGAACGGCTCGCGCTCGAAATCCTGCTGGATGCCGAAGCGGAGAACCCCCACGCGCGCGCGCTGAATTACTTCAGCCTTGTGGGCGGTGAAAAGGACAAGGTCTTCCTGCGCGATGAAATGACCGACGAGACCTGCGAAGTGCGCCCGAAACTGGTCATCAACGCCGCCGGTCCGTGGATTGACTTTGCCAACCACAGCCTGGGCGTTTCCACCCGGTACATCGGCGGCACCAAAGGCTCGCATCTCGTGCTGAACCATCCCGAACTGAGGGAGGCAATTGGCGACCACGAGTTTTTCTTTGAGAACAAAGACGGGCGCATCGTGCTCCTCTTTCCCCTGCAAGACCGGGTGCTGGTCGGCACATCCGATATCAAGATTGACCACCCGGACGAAGCGCGCTGCACCGAAGAGGAAGTGGATTACTTCATCGGAATGATCGCGCGCGTCTTCCCGACCATCCAGGTGACGCGCGAACATATCGTGTTTCGGTTTACAGGAGTCCGCCCGCTGGCGGCGAATAGCGGCGGGAAGACCACAGGTCAATTCAGCCGCGACCATCACATCGAAGTGCTGAGCGGCGATTGGACGAGTCTGCAATTCCCGGTCTATTCATTGGTGGGCGGCAAGTGGACGTCCTTCCGCGCGTTTGCCGAGCAGGTCACGGATAAATCGCTGGCGCACCTGGGGTTGAAGCGCCAGAAGCACACCCGCGACCTGCCCATCGGCGGCGGGCGGGGGTATCCGCGCAGCGAAGAGGAACGCGCAAAGTACATCACCGGTCTCGCCGCATGGACGGGGTTGTCGAAGGAACGGCTCGATATCCTGTGCGCGCGCTACGGGACCCGCATCGAAACCATCGCCGAATTTTTGAAGCGCGGCGCGGATGCGCCGTTGAAATTCCTGCCGGAATACTCGCGGCGCGAAATCATCTTCCTTGCCCAGTACGAGAAGGCGCAGCATCTCGACGACATCCTCCTGCGCCGCACCATGATCGCCATGCTCGGCAGGTTGACCCGGGATGCCTTGATCGAAATCGCCGAAATTGTGGAGGAGGCGCTCGGCTGGAGCGGGGAGCGGAAAAATGCCGAGGTGGAGCGCACGCTCCGATTGCTGGCAGACAGGCATGAGGTCCGCTTGTGAGGCGTAAAACGCCGGCATTTGGCGCATGGTAAAATCCTCCCCGATGCCTTCCAGGAAAAAATCCAAACTCAAGATAGACCTCGTCATCCCGGTTTATAACGAAGCGGAAGCGATTGGACAAACGTATGCAGACCTCCGCCGGGTGGTGGATGCTCTGCCGTACGATTTTCATTTTATCTATGTGGACGACGGCTCGAACGACGGGACGGCGGATACGCTTCGAGAAATCCTGGCGAACGACCGCAGAGTGACCCTGCTCCAACTCAGCCGCAACTTTGGGCATCAGGCGGCGCTGACAGCCGGCATGGATGCGTCGCAGGGTGATGTGATGATCTCGCTGGATGGCGACGGTCAACACCCGCCGGAGATGCTCCCGAAAATGATTGACCTCGTCCGGCAGGGCTACGACGTGGTGCAAGCCCAGCGCATCGAAGACGACCGCGCGATGTCGTTCAAGAAACTCACCTCGAATTTTTTCTACTGGCTCATCAACAAGATCAGCGGCACGCAGGTGCTGCAGGGCGCGGCGGATTTTCGCGCGCTCTCGCGCACCGCGCTGGACGGCGTGCGTTCGATGCAGGAGTACCACCGCTTTCTGCGCGGTATGATCTCATGGATGGGATATAACAGCGTCATCCTGCCATATCACGAACCGGCCCGCATTGCGGGGAAGTCGAAGTATTCGCTGGGCAAGATGGTGCGGCTGGCTTCCGACGCCATTTTTTCGTTTTCACTTGCCCCGTTATACATCGGCTTGAGCGCGGGCTTCCTCTTTTTCATCCTTGCCGGCGCGCAGTTGATCTACGTCCTCTCGCTCTGGCTGACGGGCAATACCCAGCGCGTGGAGCCGGGTTGGAGTTCGCTGATGGGCGTCCTGCTGATTGCCAGCGGCATCATTATGATTTTGCTCGGTTTTATCGGCGTGTATGTCGGTTATATCTTCCAGGAAGTGAAACGCCGTCCAATTTATCTTATAAAGGGGAAACTTTCGCACGATGGAGAATAGACCCAAACTGTTTTTTATCACCCTGCTTCGTCATGGCGAGTCGGTGGGGAACGCCGAATCGCGCTGGCAGGGGCAGGCGGATTTTCCGCTGACCGATAAGGGGCGCGAACAGGCGCGCGCCCTCGCGGCGCGTTGGAAGCGCGAGAAAATGCAGTTCGACCATGTGATTTCCAGTCCGCTTTCTCGCGCGCGGGAGACGGCGGAGATCATCGCCTCTGAACTGAACCTGAAAGTGGAGCACGAACCCCTCTGGCTGGAACGCGACAATGGCGAGTTTTCCGGCTTGACCGCGCAGGAAGTGCGCCAGAATTTCACCCACCCGGAGTTTTACACACCCTACGACCCCGTCGGCTCGGACGGCGAAGGCGATTGGGAGTTGTTCCTGCGCGCGGGGCAGGCATTGCACAACCTGTTGAAGCGCGAACCGGCGCGTTACCTCATCGTCTCGCATGGCGGTCTGCTGAACCAGGTGATGCACGCCGTGGTAGGAATCGCGCCGCAGGCGAACAACGCTGGCGCGCGTTTCCGCTTCAATAATACGGCGTTCGCCCAACTGGTCTATTATCCGCACCAGCACCGCTGGGCAATTGACTCGCTCAACGACCACGCCCATTGGCGGGACGAGGAAGCGGAATGATGGGTGTTATCGCAAATCATCAATCATCAAATCCCAAATTGTAAATCGTATGAGTCTTCTTCCGTCTCAATCTCCTGAACTGAAATTCCTCGTCTTCGGCGCGGGCGCCATCGGGACGTACATCGGCGGGTCGCTGGCGCTTGCCGGTCACCAGGTGGCATTTGTGGAACAGCCGAAAATGGTAACGGAACTGCTCGCCAAAGGCTTGCGCCTCGATCTGACGATGGATCAAAAAAGAAGGACGAAAGACGCCTTTCTGGTCGAGCCGCGTTCGTTCGTCATCGAGCCATCGCTGGAGGAGGCGCTCAATTTTGGTCCGTTTGATGCTGCGATCTTTGCCCTGAAGTCCTTCGATACTGAACCCGCCATGCAGGGCTTGAAGCCCTTCGCGGGAAAACTTCCCCCTATTTTGTGCCTTTCCAACGGCGTGGAAAACGAAGCCATCATTGCGGAAACCCTCGGCGCAGACAAGGTCATCTATGGCACCGTCACTTCCGCCATTGGCAGGCGCGGACCCGGCGACATCGTCCTCGAAAAACTGCGCGGCGTGGGCATTGCGGAGGGGCATCCGCTTTCGGAGAAACTGACGGCGGTCTTTGACAACGCCTTTCTTAACTGCCGCCTGTACCCGGACGCCTTGAGCATGAAATGGTCGAAGATGCTCACCAACCTGATCGCCAACCCCACCTCGGCAATCCTGGATATGACCGCGGCGCAGGTCTTTGCAAACAAGGATTTGTATCGGATTGAAATCGAAATGCTGAGGGAATGTCTCGCCGTGATGAGGGCGATGAACCTCGAAGTGGTGGACCTGCCCGGCACGCCCGTGCGGGCGCTGGCATTCGCCGCGAAACTTCCCCCCTGGCTTTCCAGACCCATCCTCTCCCGCGCGGCGGGCGGCGGGCGCGGCGGCAAGATGCCGTCCTTTCATATTGACCTGCATTCCGGGCGCGGCAAAAGCGAAGTGGAATACCTGCACGGGGCGGTCGTCCGCGAAGGCGCAGCGCGCGGCATTCCCACACCCGTCAACAAAGTATTGACCGAGACCCTGCTGGCGTTGACCCACAGGGAAATCCCGCTGGAAGAGTTTGCGGGAAAGCCTGAAAAGTTATTGGCGAAATTAAAATAATCACCGACCATTGACGGCAGACGGCAGACCGTCAAGCACCATCCACGGTCCATCGTCCATTGTCCATCTTCTTTATGTCCATTCAAATCACCCAACCCAGTTCAACCGTTCAAATCCACCTGCCCAACGGCAAGACTCTTACCGGTCCGCGCGGGACGAAAGTGGGGGAGTTCCTGACGCAGGTGCAGGAGGATTTTCCCGCGCCGGTGGTTGCGGCGGTCATCAACAACGAAATCCGCGAACTGACCTATCCGATCAACATCGAGTCGAACTGCTCGCCCATCACCATGAATACCGCCGACGGCGCGCGCATCTACCGCCGCTCGCTCGTTTTTCTGTTGGAGATGGTCTTTGCCCAGATGTTCCCGCAGGGACGTTTGAACATTGACCATTCGGTCTCATCGGGCGGCTTCTATTGCGAAGTGAAGGAACGCGACCCGCTCACGAACGATGAAATCCGCGCGCTCGAAAACCGCATGAAGGAAATCATCGCGGAAGACCATCCCTTTGAACGCCGCGAAATCCCCATTCAGGAAGCGGTGGATTATTTTTCCAAACGCGAGTATGAAGATAAACTGCGCCTGTTCAAGCACCGCCGCAAGGAATACCTCACGGTCTACAACTTCAACGGGCAAATGGACTACATGCACGGCTACATGGTCCCATCCACCGGCTACTTGAAATGGTTCAGCCTGAAGGACGTCAACAGCGGATTCATATTGCAGTTCCCGCGCCGCCATGCGCCCACCCAACTCGAACCGCTCGGCGAATATCCCAAACTGCTGAAGACGTTCCGCCAATATGGCGACTGGCTCGAGACCCTGCACATTGACAGCGTGGGCGCGCTCAACGACGCCATCGAATTGGGGCGCGCCGATGAACTCGTGCTCGTTTCCGAAGCGCTGCATGAGCAGAACGTCTCCGATATTGCCCAGCAAATCGCCGAACGAAAAGCGCGCATCATTTTGATTGCGGGTCCTTCATCGTCCGGTAAAACCACAACCTCGCGGCGCCTCGCCATTCAATTGCTGGCGCGCGGCATCTCGCCCTATCCGCTCGAACTCGACCATTATTTCGTGGACCGCGACGCAACCCCGCTCGACGAGCACGGCAACCACGATTTCGAAGCCCTCGAAACCCTGAACCTTGCGCGCCTTGCGGAAGACATCGAGAAACTCCTCAGGGGAGAAAAAGTTCAATTGCCGCGATTCAACTTCAAGTTGGGGCGAAGCGAGGAAGGGGAAACGATTCAACTCAAAGACGGGCAGCCGCTCATCCTCGAAGGCATCCATGGGATGAACCCCCGCCTCATCCCGGACCGTTGGGCTGATTCTGCTTTCAGGCTGTATGTCTCCGCCCTGACCCAGCTCAACCTCGACCGGCATAATCGCGTCTCGACCACCGACACGCGGCTCATCCGGCGCATTGTGCGCGATGCGCGCGAGCGGGGCTATTCCGCGCAGGCGACCATCTCGCGCTGGGAGTCGGTGCGGCGCGGCGAAAAGCGGCACATCTTCCCATACCAGGAAAACGCCGATGTGATGTTCAATTCCGCGCTGGTGTATGAACTGGCGGCGTTGAAGCCGTTCGCCGAACCGCTTTTACGGCAGGTTCCATACAACGTGCCGGAATACATCGAAGCGCGCAGACTGCTGGCATTCCTCGATTGGTTCCTGCCGCTGGAGGCAAGTCTCGTGCCCGGTAATTCGATTGCCCGCGAGTTTTTGGGCGGTTCGAGTTTGCAGGATTTCAAGATCTGGAGAGGGTGATACGCCATGGACCGTAAAGGATGGATCGCAAACCTCTTCCATCGTCCGTTGTCAATCGCCCATCGTCAGCCCCCCAAAATATTCTCGATCTCTTGCAGTTCGCCTGGTGAAAATTCCCGCTTGTTCAACATCCCCACCGCATCCTCGATCTGACCGACCTTGCTCGCGCCGATCAGCACGGAGGTCATCCCTTCGTGGCGCAGGACCCAAGCCAGCGACATTTGGGCGAGGGTTTGTCCGCGCTGCCGGGCGAGGATATTCAGCCTTTTCACTTTGGCAATTTTATCGTCGGTGATGTGGTCGGGTTTGAGGAATCCATGCGGTTTGGATGCGCGCGATCCTTCGGGGATGCCGTCGAGATATTTATCGGTCAGCAAGCCCTGGGCAAGCGGGGAAAAGGAGATACAGCCGATGCCCTCCTCTTTCAGCGTTTGCAGCAGACCATCCTCCACCCAGCGGTTGAACATGTTGTAAACCGGTTGATGAATGAGGCAGGGCGTGCCAAGCTGCCGTAGTACCCGTGCGGCTTCGCGGGTTTTGTCGGCGGAGTAGCTCGAAATGGCGGCGTAAAGCGCGCGCCCGCTGCGGACGATGAAATCCAGCGCCTGCATGGTCTCTTCGAGCGGGGTCTCCGGGTCGGGGCGGTGGTGGTAGAAGATGTCCACATAATCCAAGCCCATGCGCTTGAGGCTTTGGTCGAGGCTGGCGACGAGATATTTGCGCGAGCCCCAGTCTCCGTAGGGACCGTCCCACATGGTAAAGCCCGCTTTGGAGGAGATGATCAGTTCGTCGCGGTAATTTTTCAAGTCCTTTGCCAGAATCCGACCAAAGGTCTCTTCCGCCGAACCGGGCGGCGGACCGTAATTGTTGGCAAGATCGAAATGCGTGATGCCGAGGTCGAAGGCGCGCAGGACCATGGTGCGGCTGTTTTCGTATACGTCCACGCCGCCAAAGTTATGCCACAAGCCGAGCGAGACGGCGGGCAGTTTCAGCCCGCTGCGCCCGGAGCGGCGGTATTGCATGAAGGTATAGCGCGATTCAGCGGGGAGATGGTTCATGATTATCCATTGGGTATTGTTACATAAGACCGGGTAATAATGCCATAAATACCCCAAACGCCCCACACGCGACATTGACCCAGTCGTTATCCAGCCACTTCCAGCCGCGGATGTGGGCGGTGGGTGTGCCGCAGGTGTGCAGGGGGTGTTTCTCGGTTTCCTTATCGTCGGTGGGGCAGTAGTACATGGCTTGTACCGTCGCGCCGAGGAAGGAGTCGAAGAGCGAACCGGCGAGACCGGCAAAGGTGATGAGGAGAAAAAGCGACCATTGATCAGTGACCGGTATATCCGTTGGGATGAACAGAACTGCGAGAAGCGCAATCAGCCCGGACCCGGCGAGGGAGGCGAGCGTCCCGTAGATGGAGATGCCACCCGAAGTCCCTTTTTCGACGCGTCTTCTCAGGTTCGTGATCAGACGCGGGGGATGTGGATTCAGCACGCCGAGTTCCGTCGCCCAGGTGTCGGCGTTGACGGCAGCCAGGGAGGCGGCGAATCCAATCCAGGTCCAGGGTTGATGCGGAAAGAAGAAATGCAGTGCGGCGAAGAGTGTGGCGAGTCCGCCGTTGGCGAAGACCTGTCCCGCATCGCGCTGGTGACCTTTTGAAAATTTTTCATCGAGACCCTGCTTGCGCTTTTTGAAGGCGCGGCTCAACGCAGACGATGTGATGAAGAACGTAAGCAAAAGGACCGCCCAGGGCAGACCGCCGATTCCGAAGATGATCGTGCCTGTGAATGCGGCGGCGGCGGCTCCGCTTTGATTCAAACTGCGGGCTTTGTAAGCGAGGAATGCGATGACGATTGCAAGAAGAAAACCGAGGGGGAACTGCATGGGGAGGTTGAAGGTTAAAGATTGAAGGTTGAAGGTTGAAGGTTATAAGGTTAAGGGTTGGGGTGAAGGTTTTCCAACTTTCAACCTGTTACCTGCAACCTGTAACTTATTAAACAGGAGTCGTAACGATGAATAAAACCGACAGCAAAAATAAAAGGCTGGTCAGCGTGCTGGATCCCCACACGATAAAAGCGAGAATCCGTTCGCGTTCCCAGCGGTAAAAGTACAGCCCGGCGACCCAGCCGGTCACTGCAAGCAGGAGACTCGCCACCGGAAAGATGATCAACTGTGAAGACGGAACGGTCTCCAGTTCACTGCCGATGAATTGCGGACCAAGCGCCACACGCGGCGTGCCGGGGATGATGAGGCTTGCCCAAACGAACAGACCAATGTTCAGGAAGAGAGCCGAAAGCCACAGGTAACGCGCCAGCCCGCTCTCCCAAGCCTGCGAGACGACGAAGGATGGATAGACCGATTTTGCTTCGGCGGGAGCCAGGCTTCCCATTTCGGTGGCACGGGCAAAGGTCTGCGCCAGCCCGGCAGGGTTGTCGGGCGAGATGACGAAGATGCGCTTCGCAGTTGCGACCAGCAGAAGTTTTCCGGCATCCGAGGCGAGGAACTCGACCACGCCCAGGTCGGGGTGGCGGCGCAAGCCGAGCAGTCCGCCTGGAAGCGGGAAGGTTGGCAGGCTGAGCGGGTGGGTCAGGTCTTCGGCGGGGCGAATCCATTCGATGTCGTTGAGGGGGATGTCTTCCAGGCGCAAGCCCCAATGGATGGCGAGGCTGTCGCGGTCAATGTGATAATCCGCCCGCCAGAGGGAGTAGGCGCGGTACGCCAGAAATGGAATCGGCGCGAAAGCGGCAAGGGACACGAGGAGCGAGACCAGGAAGGCAGGTCCCACCTCGGCACGCGACAGGTTGAGAAACCCCGCCGTGACGATGACCGTCAGCACGAGCAGGAGCGCGCCGTGGACGGTCAATCCGCGTTGTTTGGGAGGGGGGAAGTGACCGGTGCTGTGGTTATTCATTCAGTGTAACGTTACGCTGCAACGGACTTATGGCGATGAGACCTGCCGGATGCCGCAATCTTGTATGGCTTAACCAGCACGTCTGCCGGGATGCCCAGCCCCGCGTGTAAACGCTGAATCATCGGCAGTGTCAAGGGGCGTTTGCGGTTCAGGATTTCAGAAACGCGCGCGCGATTACCGATATACGGCTCGATATCGGCGCGGGTCAATCCGCGGCTCTCCATATAATAGCGGATCGCTTCAACGGGATCGGGCGCGGGGATGTCATACCGCGTGTCTTCGTATGCCGCTATCAAGGTTGTGAGGACCTCAAGGCGGTCACCCTCCGGCGTGCCGGGTTCTGCATCGAATAGTCTTTCGACTTCCTCGAGGGCTGCGTTGTAATCCTTTTCTGTTTTAATGGGCTTGATTTCCATTCAAACTCTCCTAGATTGTTTTGGCGTCAACGCGGTCGTATTCTTTATGCGTACCGACAAAACGAACGTACACGATGCCGTGTCTGTATTGCACGACGACTATGATGCGGTAGTCATTGCCTTTGATATTGAATACCACGCGGTTGCCGGATAGGAAGCTTGCGTTGCGGTAGACGCTCTTGATGTCGGAAGGTTTTTTCCAGTCTGCGTGTTTTACATCCGCGAACCACGCCTGTAATGGCTGACGGACATCAGGGTGTTTTTCCCAGAACTCTCGCAGGATTTTGCGGGAGATGATTCGCATGGGCAAATTATATCATTTGTTCCCGCTTTGGGAACATCAGGGGCGACTTGCAATGAATTGGACAATTTCTTCCAAAGGCACAAGTTGAACATCGAGGGCGATTCGTCTCTTGATTTCCACTTTTCCCTCCTTCAATCCCTTTTCGCCCGCCGTCACCCGCAGGGGGCAGCCGATTAGATCCGCATCGTTGAATTTGACTCCGGCGCGCTCGTCGCGGTTGTCGAATAAAACCGAAACTCCCGCGTTTTGCAGTATCTCATAGATCTCTTGGGCTTTTCCCAGGGTGTCCACCGTCTTCCCGGGGACGTGCATCAGGTACACGTCGAAGGGCGAAGCGGGGGGCGGCAGGGTCAAGCCCTTGTCGTCGTGATGCGTCTCCGCGATGGCAAGCAGGATGTTCTCAAAATCAAAACCGGATTGCGTGCGCAGCAGGATGGCGCTCGAAACCGTCAGCAGATTTCCGCAATTCGCGCAGCCATCGCCCGCCTGCGCCAGCGCCAGGTCCGTCACGATCTCGGCGGTGTAATCGCGTCCGTAATTCGTGTTCTTCAGATGATATTCCGCTTCGTTTGCGCCTGCCACAAGGTTTTGCGATTGCGGAATGAGATCATCCACAACGATAAGCGCATCCCGCAGCCCGATCGGCGACGCAAACCCCGCCTCCGCACCCGACCTCTGAACTGCTTCCGCATCTGCAAGTTTTATTCCGCCGACGGCGTTCCGCAGTTTCGCTTCGCTCAACGTCATATCTCCGCGCACGACAACGAAGACGAACCTGCCATCGGCGGCGCGGGTGTACATCAGCGCTTTGGCAGTCTTCTCTTTGGGGATGTGCAGAAAGTCTGCCAATGCCTCGATGGTGTGACAATTGGGCGTGAGCACCTTTTCGAGTGGAAGTTCCTCCTCGCGCGGAAGGGGCGTCTTTTTGAATCGAGCCAGTTCGAGGCGTTCGGCGTACTTGCAGGATTCGCAATGGGCGATTTCGAGCCCGCCGCTGGAAAGCGGAAAGAAGGTTTCGCGGTCGTTTTGGAGAATTGGCAGAGAAAGATGAAAAAGGAAGGAAGAATCGCTTGATTGGTTTCGTAACTTTTCAATTGCCCGCTCTCCCAGCGGCAGGAGTTGATTCTCGCGGGTCAAATACCCCGCGCGCACCAGCCAGCCAAAGCCCGCTGTCCGCGCGTTGTTCGGGAACTCTCGTTGCGTTTGGATTTTGAGGTCGGTGTATTTCATGCGTTGTACCTTTCCAGCAGGATCAGCGTTCTCGTCGTCCAGTCGAATGTGCGTGTGTACCTCCCGCGCCGGTTCTGGGAAAGCGGCATGAAAGTGGAGCGGAAGGCTTTCGATCCGAAGTCCCACAAGCCGTTTTCCCCAAGCCGGTCCCGGAGCCAGCGGGTGATTTCTTTTGCCCGCTCATGCCAGCCGGAAAACCGCGACACGATTTCCATGGAGGTAAACCATCTGTCCATCTGGCTTGCAGTACAACCGGGTTTCGGCGGAGAGAGCGGCATATCCAGGTAGCCAAGACCATCTTCCCTGCGCCAGAGCCAGTTGAGCAGGTTGGTTTCCGTTTTGCGGGCAAGGAGATTTGGCTGCGACCCCAGCAGGGTGATCTGGTATTTTCCGTGAAGCCTCAGATAACTGTTTTCAACCGATGCGCCGGTCAACTGGCGGTGCGCTTGAATCTCCGCCCCCGGGTCATATTCACCAGAGGAGAACGTTCTCTCGGCAATCGCAGACCATAATTCTAGGGAATCTTTCAGGGCGGGGTGCCCCGGGCTGATACGTGCCAGGGTGGAGGCTGTGAATAACCGCACGCCTGTTGACCAGCGGTTATTCTTTTCCGCCGGGTCGGGAAAGTCGAATTCGCCTTTAAGAAGACAGGCAAGATAGTTGACCGCCTTTCTGGTGATCGGGTGCGAATCATCCAACCCCAGCGCCTGGGCGCGTGCAACCCCGAATTCTGTCGTGGGGATTTTTTGTTTCAGGCGGGTGTCTTCAGAATGAAACCGCCCCCAGCTGCCGTCCTGCCTCTGTTCCTTTCCCAATTGGACAACCCAGCTGCTCTCACTTGCCTCTTTTTTTGCCCGGGCGATTTCTTCGGGGGATGAGCGAAGGACGTCACGCAGGAGTCTGAGGCGAACAACGGGGTCAGGGTTTGTATCGAGGATTTGATTGGCGATATCGCGGACGGGAATCAATTGCTTATTTTTTCTTTTTTGCGATCTTCTGTGAGGATTCGACAACGGACGCCGGTTCGGGTATATGAATTGCCGTCTGGGCGATGGACTCCGCCTGGGCGGCTTCCGAGGGCGTCGCTTCGGGAGTTGGTTCGAGGTTGAGGTCAACGGTCTCTTCCATGCGAATCTGCCCGCGCAGGAAAGCGCCTTCCTCGGTGACAAAAGCGGTGGTGACCACGTCGCCCCACACCCGTCCCGTGGCACGGATTTCCAGTTTTTGCGTGGTGATGTTTCCGCGCACCGCGCCCGCCACGATGACGGTGTTGGCGCGCACGTTCTGGCAGGTCACGCGCCCTGTCTCGCCGACGACGAGCATGCCGCGCAGGGCAATCTCGCCCTCGAACGCGCCCTCGATGCGCACGCCGCCTGATCCGTTGATCGAGCCGTGCCAGATCACGCCCGACCCCAGCACAGACGTGATCCGTTCCACGGCTTGCACGGGCTGCGGCGTTTCAACGGGAGTAGTGTTGCGTTTGAACATGGAAGCAATTTTACCGTTAAACCAAAAGGGCGGGTTGCGCCCCAAAACCGCAGCCCGCCCCTCCAATTCTCCAATCCTCAATTACTCAATTACCAATCCCCCCAATCACTCCTTCCCCTCCTCCTTCCCCGTCATCTGCACGCCCATAATGTTGAACCCCGAATCCACATAAATCACTTCGCCGGTGATCCGCTTGGATAGATCCGAAGCCAGGAAGACCGCCAGATTTCCCACGTCTTCGATGGTCACGTTTTCGCGCAAAGGCGACATATCCGCAAAGTGCTTGTACATATCGCGGAAGCCGCCCACGCCCGCCGCTGCCAGCGTGCGGATCGGTCCCGCCGAAATCGCGTTCACCCGCATCTTTTGCGAACCCAGGTCATACGCCAGATACCTCGTCGAAGATTCAAGCGCGGCTTTGGCGACGCCCATCACGTTGTAATGCGGCGCGACCTTCACCGCGCCCGAACCATACGTCAGGCACATGATCGAAGCGCCGGGGTTCAAAATCGGCAAAAAGGCGTTGACCAGCGCCACGAACGAAAAGACGCTGATGTCCATCGCATTCTTGAAGCCTTCGCGGCTGGTCTGGTAGTAGGGTCTGCTCAATTCCTCGCGCCCCGCAAACGCAATCGAGTGCACCAGAATATCAATCTTCCCAAAATGCTTTGCGGCTTTTTCCGCAACAGCGGCGATGTGTTCATCTTTCGTCACATCGCATTCCTCCAACCACTTACACTCCACCTGCTCGGCAAGCGGCTTCACGCGGCGTTCGAGCGCCTCGCCCGCATAACTGATTCCCAAATTTGCCCCTTCGCGTTTGAACGCCTGCGTAATGCCCCACGCAATCGAACGTTCATTTGCCAGACCGAAAATCAAAGCATTCTTTCCTTCGAGTAAACCCATCGTTCCTCCGTTTATTGTCATTGCGAGGAGGGTGATTTTCCCGACAAAGCAATCTCCTCAATGTTTGGGGATTGCTTCGCCAAAGAACGGCTCGCAATGACATGACCTGTAACCAGAAACCGCCACGGCTTCGAGAGCCACGGTTCCGGTGTGTTGTTTAAACCCACACGAGGACTAATCGTCACGCTGGTATCGGGGACTTTAACCCCCGCCTCGATCCATAGACGTGAGCCTGTCTCCGTTAAATCGGCATTGTTCTCGCTGACGGTGATTCCCATCGCCTGGGTCAATTTCCCCGGTCCGTACGTGTCGCGCCCCAGACGGCGCTCCATCATCACCTCCACGCCCTCGATCGGCTGGATCGCGCGAATCAGCACCGCCGCAGGGAAGCCCTCCCGCTCCGTAACCGCGTTCAGCATCCAATGATTCCCATATGTGAAATAAACGTAGGCATGACCCGGCGGACCATACATGGGAGCGGTGCGCTTGGTCAAGCCGGCTTTAGCATGGCAGGCTAAATCCTCCTCGCCGATGTATGCCTCTGTCTCGGTGATGAGACCCACCAACTTCACGCCGTCCAGAATCCGTACCAACCGCGCGCCGAGCAGCTCGCGCGCGACGGTCAACGTAGGGCGGCTGTAGAATTTTCTGGAGAGAATGTTTTTCATTTGCGACGACGATGGACGGCGGACCATTGGACGGTCTGTTATTTGAACCTTGAATCCCTTTGCAGGGTCAATCTCAGCCCTTCTTCCAATCTGATCGAAGGCGTAAAGCGCAGTTTTTCCCTTGCCAGCGTCAGATCCGCTTTCATGCGCGAGACGCCGCCGGAGGTCTGGGTGTTAAAGACCACGTTGGCTTTGCTGACGGTCACATCCAGGACGACATGAATGAGGTCCTTGATCGAGGTCTCTGCGCCCGAGCCGACGTTGATGACCAACCCGTTGACGTTGGGTGCGGTCGAAGCCGCAACCATCGCGCTGACCACATCATCCACGTAGATGTAATCGCGGGTCTGGCTCCCGTCGCCGTGCGCCACCAGGGTCCCGCCGCGAAGCGCCTGCCTGAGATAATGGGGGACCACGGGAGGATGCGAAGGCGGCAGGTGTTGACCCGGTCCATAGGCGTTGAAAATCCGCAGGCTGACGGTTTCGATGTTCCACAAAGCCCCAATGGTGCGGACGTAGTACTCCGCCGAGAGTTTCGAGACCGCATAGGGTGAGCGCGGATTGGGTGTATCCAATTCTTTCAGGCTCTCGTCCGTCATATCGCCATACACCGCACCCGACGAAGCCAGCACAACGCGCTTCACGCCCACGTCGCGCATGGCTTCCATCAGCGCCACCGTGCCGCCGACGTTGACGGCATTGTAATCGCGCGGATACAAAATGGACTCGGGCACGGAAACCCGCGCCGCAAGGTGATAGACCACGTCCACATCCTGAAGCAGCGTCCACAACTTGGGGCGGTCGCTCACGTCGCCGCGCGTGAAATGGACATCCGGCGAAAGCACTTTGGGGTCGCCGGTGGAGAGGTCGTCCAAGCCGCGCACCTGGTGTCCTTCGCGGGCGAGGTGGTTGGCAAGAGAAGAGCCGAGGAATCCCGCGGCTCCGGTGATTAAGAAATTCATGATGGCATTATAGCATCGGTTTTACGGCGGGCGGCTGTATCATCGGTCAGGCTGCTTTTCCACCCATTCCGCCCGCCAGGCAGGCGCATCGAAGGGTTCGGGCCAGAACTCGACCTGCCGCCAAATCCTCCCATCGCGGAGCGTGGAAAAGGTGATGGCGCGGTCCTGCCGCTTTCCATCTGTGACCGTGACATCGGTGACGACTACATCCCCCTCGGCGATGATGGCATTGACCGTGAAGTGCCACTTGCCTTCGGCGGGATACGCGGTGTTGATTTTCGCAAAATTATCCCTGCCGCGAATGCGTTCGCCGGATTGCTGCCATTCGAGGAGGAAGTCGTCGTGCAGGAGTTGGGCGGCGGCGTGGAAGTCGTTGGTTTCCATCGTCTGCCAGAATTGTTCGACGATTTGTTTGGCGTTCATTTCATTTTCTCCTTACATCCAGGATTGCGATCTTGGTGGAGTGGTTGAACGGAGCGGGGTCGGTGATCGGTTTTTCGATGCGCCGGACGCCGATGAATTCCTCGGGTACGGGAATCAACTCGCGGATGCTCAGGTAGCCGTCCCTGCAGAGGTCTTCCAGCGTGCGCATGTACTCAGCGCCGCTCAAAAAGAGCGCGTTGTTGATGGCGATGAGCCAGCCGCCGTGATTGATCAACGGGCGGACCTTGTTGATCAGCCGCGCGCTTTCATGGATCAAATCCACTTTGCCGCGTTCGGTGCTGGAGAAAAACGGCGGGTCAATGATGACGCAATCGAAAAACTGCTTCGTGCTTTTCAGCCGCGCCGCGGCGGGGAAGAAATCCTGCGCGATGAAATCCCTTTTTTCGATGGGGAAGCCGTTCAGGGAGTATGAGTCTTTGGCGAGATTGAGGAACCGGCGGTTGAGATCGGTCTGCACCACGCGCGCCGCTCCGCCCGCCGCTGCCGCCACACCCAGGCTGCCTGTGTAGGCAAAGGTATTCAAAACGGTTTTTCCGCGCGCATTTTCGATGAGCCATTTCCGCAGGTTGGACGTATCCAGGTAGAAACTTGTATCGCGGTTCATGGTCAGGTCGAGCGCGTACCAAACGCCGTGCTCTTTGATTTTTCGGTCCGGCAGATCGCCGAATAGCAATTCGCCGCATTTGGCGGATTGTGTTGCGCCGTTCCGTGTTTTGACCAGCCCTGCGCGTAGCCAATCAAGGGCGGTTTTCACGTGCCCGGCAACTTCGCGGATAAAATCCGAATCGGGCTGTTCGGCGTAATCGTGAATCACCAGCGTGCGCCCATAGATGTCCAGCACGAGATCGGGATGCCCTTCGTAGAATCCGTTGAAGAGGCGAAACGCTTCCTCATGGCGGGACCCGCTCACAGTCCGGTGTGAGGCGAGCGCCTGGTCGAGCAGTGGTTTTATCGAGTCGAACGTCATGACGCGATTGTACTGTAACGCCGCTCATTTTCCCGGAGCAGTTCAGGAATGGGTATAACGCAAAAGCATCGGTAATTTTCTTACTGCTCCCTGCGCCGGGACGGCACAGGGTTTATGTTCAGAATGAGTACTGCGTCTCACCTGCACCCACCGGCGAACGGTGGCGGCTTTGAACATAGGTCACCGACAGTTTGCGCTACACTCTTCGGGAATGTAAGAATTGCACCGGGCGGGCGTCCATTATGTATCCTGCACGGTTTTCTCATGCCGTTATCACGATTTTGGGATACACTTTTCAAACCAACTCCCAAAAAAGAGGTTCCATGTCTGCAACCGCCATTCAACCTGTCATACCGGGGAAATCCAATCGCTCAAAGGTGGTCACGAAACCTGCCACAGATTTTTACGGCGGAATCGGCTGGCTGATCGGATTGTTGATCACGTTGTTCATTTCCGCGCCGGTCATCTGGCTGTTGACAACGAACGCGCCGCGCGCCAGCCAGGATGAGATGCTTGCCCTCGGCATCGCGGCGGCGTGGTGGCTAAATCCGCTTTCGCTGGGCGGTCTGTTCTACGTGTTGAGCAATATCCGCGTCTGGCGGTTTTGGACTGTGCCGGGCTTGCTGGTGTGGGGATTGATCAATGCGATGGTTTCCTTTTCCATCGCTTCGGAGACCGCGCGCGAATGGGTGTTCAGCGCGCTGTGGATTCTCGGATTGGTTCTGCTCGGACTTTTCTTCCTCTACATCCAATTGAGAGTTTTTGTGTGGGCGGCATCGGGGAATGCCGGGCGCTTCTTCTTCGGGATCCTGGGCTGGGCGCTGCTCAATGCGCTTGTGGTTTGGGCGGTGGTGAATCCCGATGTGTTGAACATCGTGCTGGTGGCGCTGGTTTTCATCTTCCGCATTGTGTTCGCCATCGCATTTGCCATCATTCAGTTTGTGGCGATCTTCTGGTTCATGTCGCAGACGCGCGTGGAAGTGATTCGCCCCGGCGACCCGAAGCAGATCACGTTCGAAGATTACAAGGGACAGCCCAACCTGCTCAAGATGGTGCGTCAGTGGATTTATCTGCTTTCGGACCGCGAGCAGTTCCAAAAAATGGGCGGGCAGTTCATCACCGGTCTGCTGCTGTACGGCGAGCCCGGCACCGGCAAGACTCTGCTTGCCAAGGCGATGGCGGGGGAGGCGGGCGTTGCGTTTATCTCCATCGAAGGGTCGGGCTTCCGCGGCATGTTCTGGGGCGTGGACGTTTTGCGTATGATTCAGTTCGTCAACCGCGCCCGCAAACTGGCGCGCGAATACGGCGCGTGCATCGCCTACATTGATGAAATTGACGCGGTGGGCATGTCGCGCGGTTCGGTGATGGGCGGCGGTCAGATGATGGGCGGTCTGATGGGGATGGGCGCCGGGTCGGGCGCGCTCACCCGCCTGCTCTACGAAATGGACGGCATCGGCGCGTTGACATCGTGGGAACGCCTGCGCGCGCGCATCAACCAGCTGCTGGGCAGGAAAGCCCCGGTGCGCAACTGGCACGTCATGTTCATGGGTTCCACCAACCGCCCGGACGTGCTCGACCCGGCGCTCGTTCGCCCGGGTCGTTTCGACCGAAAAATTGCGGTGGGAATGCCGGACCGTTCGGGACGCCGCGAGATCGTGAAATACTATCTAAGCAAGGTCAAGTATGACGATACGGTGGACATCGAAGCCATTGTGAGCGACACGGCATGGGCGACGCCGGCGCGCATCATGTCTGCAATATCGAAGGATGCCGTCCGTCTGGCGTTGTTCGACGGGCGGGATAAGATCTCCCAACGCGACATCGAACTTGCCTTTCAGGAACAGGCGATCGGTCTGGAGAATCCCATCGAAGAGATGGAAGAAGACCAGCGCAGGCAGGTGGCGTACCACGAGGCGGGTCATGCCGTGGTGCAGCATTACCTCCGCCCGGATGAACGCATTGTGCGCGTGAGCATCATCCGCCGCGCCGACGCGCTTGGGTATGTGCTGCCCGTTTCCAACTTCGATGTGTATGCCATGCCGCTCAGGCGCTTTGTGGCGGACATTATGGTTTCGATGGCGGGGCATGTCGCCACCAAGATTTTCCTCGGCGAATATTGGACGGGCGCAACGGGCGACTTTCAAAACATCCGCGCGCGCCTGTGGCAGCTGGCTCATTACGGGTATTTCGGTCCGCCGATTGCGTTGAACGGCGCCATGGGCGTGGATGGCAGTTTCAGCGGCAAAGGGGATTTGGTCGAGAAGTTCTGGCAGCAATTGGAAGATCAGACCGAACACCTGCTGCGCATGCACTCCCGCGAGGTGGAAGCGGTCGCCAAAGCCCTGTTGGAGCGCAGCGACCTGACCGGGCGCGAATGTGTCGAGATCATCCGCAATGCGGCGGCTGGCAATACAGACAGCCCGCCTGATTCGGGGAAGACGCTGAACGAGATCGTCGAGGAAGTGACTCAGGGGAAGAATAAGAAGGAGTAAATAAAAACGCCGCGCAGGAAGTCTCCTGCGCGGCGAAACTTTATTTCCACGACCAGGCGGCGAAGACGCCCTCTGCCAGAAGCCTCGGCTCGGTGACGCCCGAGGCGGGGACGATGGCAATCGCGGGGACGCCTCCCGAAGCGATGAACGCGATGACAAGGTTGTTGCTGTCCGGCGACCAGATGGTGACGGATTGGTGGTACTGGTCCATGTAGGGGAGGAGCGAGAAGAATTGCTGGGTCGGCTGGAATGTGGCAATCAGGCGGCTCTCGCTGCTTGCAACGTCCAGGATGTACATTTCAAGGTAAAAGACCTGCTCGCTCGAATCCTCCGGCGTGAAGACCTGCGGCAGGAAGTAGGCAATTTCCCCTCCATCCGGCGACCAGAAGAAGCCGGCCACGTCTTCATCCACGATGACTTCTTCGCTTCCAAACACATCGCCCACATGCAGGGGACCCAAAGCGCCGTTTTGCAGTTGTTCATTGCCGAGGATGTAGGCGAACTGTTCCCCATCTGCCGCCCAGGCAAACGAGGCGTTGACCTCGAATTCCGCAATTGTCTTTTGCACACTGCCCGCCGCATCTGCCAGGACGATTTGCTGGCTGCCGTTTTCGGAGAGCGTCGTCAGCAGGATGAAACTTCCGTCTGGCGACCAGGCTGGGGCTTGGAAAGATGCGGGGATTTCATCCATCACAAATTCGGTCACTTCATCGTCCAGTTTCAAAAAGGAGAGTTGGCTCTGTGTGCCCGCCGCCGCGCCGTTTTTATGGACGATCATCGCGCGTCCATCCGGCGACCAGCTCCAATAAAAAGGCGAGCCGGTATCCAGCACGCGCCGCGCTTCGCCGCTGGCGGGAATGCTTTGCAATGCCAGCGTCTGCCGCGAAGCGGTGGTGCTGAGGATGCCGATGTTTTCATTATCCGGCGACCAGTTGATATAAAACGGAAGTTCGGTTTCGCTGGCGTAAACGCTTGCGAGCGTGTCGCCGTCGGTGTCTGCCACCATCAATTCGGCGGAGAGCGAATCCGCGCCGGTTTGTTCCAGCCGCACGAAGGCAACGCGGCTTCCATCCGGCGACCAGGTGGGCAATTGATACGCGATTTGGGATCGTGTCGCTTCGGTCACGTCCTCGGTGAGCGGGGTGGTGCTGGTTGCGCCCTGATCGGTAACGTACACGTTGCCGTCGTTGCCGATGTAGGCGATCAAGCCCGATTTCCGCTCGATGAAGCGCAGGGCGGGGCTTTGCGGCACTTGAAAATTACAAGCCGCCAGCAGGAACGCCAAAACCAGAAGGGATGTCTTTTTCATTCCTGCACCTCCAGTGAAAGGATGGCTTGTTCGAGGACGGGGTCGGCTTCGGGCAGGATTTCATCCCACCGCGCTTCAACCCGGACCTCGGGCTGGAATCCGTGCAAACCGAGTTCTTCCTCCCCGCTGACCCGGAAGGACGCGCTTGCGATCAGAATCTGCCCGCCGTTGGAGAGCGGATATGCGTTGAGGGCTTCGATGTTCCCTTCGGTGTTCGAGCCGATGACAATTCCCCTGCCGGTGGATTGGACGGCAGCGGCGAAGAGTTCGGGCAGCCCGCTGGTGTGTTCGCCCACCAGCACCACCAGCGGAATTTCCTGTGAGCCGAAGAGATTCTGCCCGTTGACGTGATACGGTTCGCTCTGGGAGCGGCTGTAGATGTCAATGGTGGCGTTGTCGAGAAAGAGGGCGAGCATTTCTTCGATGGGCCAGTTCGTGCCGCTGTTGGAAATGCGCAAGTCCAGGATCACGCCTTTGAGCTCGCTGTTTTGAGAGAACGTTTCGAGCGCCGCCGCAATCTCTTCCACCGGGGAGGCTGGAAGCGTTGTCGGCATCAGGATGTAACCGATGTCGGCATCGGGCAGTTCGCTGGCTTTGACCTTTCCCAGCCCGGTCAATGGGGCGCGGATGATTTCGATCTCGCGTTTTTCCCCGCCGGGCGACTGCACCGTCAGCGAGACGGTCGTGCCGGCGTCGCCGCGGATGCGCAGGACGACATCGCCGCCTTCCTCCAGGCGCACCTCTTCCCCGTCCACGGCGTAGATGCTGTCGTGCGCGCGCAGACCGGATTTTTCCGCGGGCGAGCCGGGCATCACATCCAGAATGACCACGTGAGGCACGTCTTCCGCCTGAAAACTGACGAATGCGCCGATCCCGCCGTAGGTTGGGGTGTTGACGGCGGTATCGGCTTGAATCCGTTCTTCTCTTGAAACGTAAACGACCTCGCCCTGCGCAAATTCCGCTTCGAACTGTGTCATAAGCGCTTCGAATTCGGCGGTGGTCAACCCCTTGTTGATTTCATCCAGGTAGGTTTCGCGCAGGGAAGCCCAATCCATTTGGCTGGATTCGTAATACACATAGTTTTCCTGCATGTGCTTCAGGACGTCTTCGAACACGCCGGTTTGGTGTTCTGTTGCCGAGAGTTGAGGTCCAAAGGCGATGTCTGCCGCTTCCTCGTCCGTTCCGAAGGCTGGCAGACCGGCGCAGGCGAAGAGAACGGAGGAGAGGACGATCAACCGATAAATTACAGTACGCTTTTGCGGACTCATACCAAACTCCTTGGCGGGATAAAACCACATTGGCTCTACCGTTTTAAACGGGAAAACCATTCTTCAACACGACCCTCATGCTGAGGGCTTAGGACACGACGGTTACGAAGGAGAAATCTCGAAAAACAGCCCTCTTTTCCCCTTTGTGTCCTTTGTGGTAAGACGTTTTCCCGTTCGTTACGGGAGAGTCACCACATTGTAATTTAGAACTCACCGTTATCCCAAATGCAGCGTTACCCGATCTTTTGAATATTTTTGGGGTTGAAGACCGAGATTTCCCGGATTCTCAAAACCGACTGCGCTTGCTCGTCCAATGCCACCCAGTAGAAACTGCGGTGCTGGGAGTAGGGTTCGATCTTGAAGACCGTGCCTTCATACCAGCCTTCGCGTTCCCCGAATTTGGCGTCCAGCCGAATGCGGACGCGATCCCCAATCTCAATCGAATCGGTCATGATTTCCTGCGGCGGATGTACCAGAACAACGCGATTCCAATCGCGGCGGTGATCGCGCCGTTGACCGCCCATTGCGGGTCGCCGGTCATATAACTGCCGGGCAGGAGGTTCACTCCCTGCAAGATCCAGACAAGCCCCGTCAGCGCGAGCAATACAGCGACGACTTTTCCTAATGTGTTCAGCATATTTTCTCCATGATTTGATTTTGAAAAAACTCCCTGCTGATTTTTCAGACAGGGAGTGGGATGAAAATCTTTCGCTTCAAACCGGACTATGGGTTGGGCGTGCCCTGGACGGCGACTCCCACCCAGGTGAAGACGCGCTTCTCGCTGACGGTTCCGGCGGCAACCCAGATCGGCTGTCCCTGATCGTCCACGCCCGCCTGACGGACGGGAGTGACCCACCAGCGCATCACGTGCGCCACGTTGTCCTTCGGGCGGAAGGAAGTCGGCACGATGTACTTTGTGTCGGTGACGTAGTCTGTGATGCGGTGGGTCTGGCTGGCGGTGACATCTTCCACAATAATCTGGTAGGCTTCGCCTTCGCGCAGCACGCCAACCGATGCCCACTGCAGTGTGACCACGTCATTTGCCAGGGTGAAGGCAGCGCCGTCCGCAGGCAGGAGCAGGTTCGGGGCGGGGTAGGGAGGCGGGAGTGTCGCCGTGGGAGTGGGCTGGTTTGGGTCCGGGGCGCGCCGGCAGAGCGGAATCACCAGCGTCGAGCCGAGGAAGACGTTGTCCGTCGTCAAGCCGTTGTATTCTTTGATGTCGGCAGGGGAAACCGCATAATTCGCCGCAATGCTGGAAAGGGTGTCGTTTGCCTGCACGGTGATGACCACGGTCTCACAGGCTTCCTTGGTGGCGACATCAGGCGGAGGGGTGCTGGTGGGCGGCGGCGGGACGGTGGGCGTGGGATATGGAATCAGCAGTTTTTGCCCAACCGAGATCGGACAGCTCGAAGGGAGATTGTTTAGAACGATGATGCTTTGGACCGAGATGTTGAAATTGAAGGCAATTTGCGAACACGAGCCGTCCGAGGCGGATACGGTGTATTCGAATGGAGGCTGGGGCGTTGGGGTTGGAATATCCGTCGGCGGCAGGGTGACGGTGGGAGTGGGCGATGCCGTTGGGGTTTCGGTGGGAGTGGGGGTATCCTGCGTTTCGAAGGTTCCTTCGGGCGCGCTCGCACGGACGGAGAAAAATACGATCGCGGCTACCGCAATGACCACGACAGCGAGAATGCCGACCGCTGCGGGCAGGCTGAGTTTGATCTCCGGCATACGGGTGGCTTGCACCGCTTTCTCGGTCTTTTTGGCGGCTTTCGCTTCCGGCTGCGCTGTGAATTCCGTCCCACATACGAGACAGCGCACGGCATTTTCACTCAGGCGCGTTCCACAGGTGGGACAAACCTTTGTCTTGCTGGAAGTAGGTTCGGGAGTCATACGGGCGAGGATTATACCATCGAACAGAAGGACGACTTTAAGGCGCTCTTTAGAATATCATGACCGCCTTAGTGCTCTTTGCGCCGGGGACAGCGCAGGGAGCAAACTACGAGCGCACAGAAGACACAGAGGTTTCAAGGTTTTTTCTCCGTGCTCTTTGTGATCTCCGTGGCTGAATCTTTTTGGGTCTTCCGTAATTAATGGGAAGGAGCCTAAACACAAAGGGCACCAGGTACACATAAAAACGGCAGAGCCATCTTTTTGTAAACCCGCACAATTAGACACTCCTCTTTAGAATGCCATGACCGCCGATCAGGATTGTTCAGTGACGGGTTTTTGCTTGGTCGTAACCAGCACCTTGTCCACACGCCGCCCGTCCATATCCATGACCTCGAAGCGCAGGTTGTTCCACTCGAAGTGATCCGATGTCTGGGGGACACGCCCCAGCGAGGTCATCACGAACCCGCTGAGCGTCTCGTATTCATCCTCGTGCGGGAGGTCGTCCAGGTGGAAGATTTCCTTGAACTCATCCACTTCCAGCATGCCGTCCAACAGCCAGGACCCGTCCTGCCGCTGGGTGGCTTGCGGCTCGTCGCCTTCCATCACGCCGACGATCTCTTCGAGGATGTCGTTGATGGTGAGCAAGCCCTGCACGCCGCCGAATTCATCCACCACGAGCAGCATTTCGGTGTTGTTCTTCTTCAACACCTCCAGCGCGCGCGAGGCGAGCGTGGTCTCCGGGATGTAGTAGGCGGGCTTCGCCAGTTCCTTCAGGTTGATTTCTTTTTTCGAGAGCGTTGCCACGAGCAAATCGCGCGATTTGACGATGCCCACGATGGTCTCCAGCGAGTCCTGGCGGACGGGGAAGCGCGAGTAGGGGCTGTTTGCAATTTTTTCGAGAATTTCCTCGGTGGTGTCGTTCACGTCCAGCCAGACGATCTCGGTGCGCGGAGTCATCAGGGAATATACGCGCTGATCGCCGAGGCTGAATACTCCCTCCACCATATCCTGCTCGGATTCCTCGAAGACCCCCGCCTGCGTGCCCTGACTGATCAGCATCTGAAGTTCCTCTTCCGTAATGGGCGGTTCGGCGGAGGGATTGACCCCGATCAGGCGCAGGACAAAGTTGGTTGCGCCGCTCATCAGTTTGATGAAGGGGGAGAAGATGCGCGAGATCAAAAGCATCGGTCCCGCCACGATTTGGGCGATCCGCTCCGGGCTGTTGATGCCCAGCCGTTTGGGGACGAGTTCGCCCAGCCAGATGGTCAGGATGGTGATGGATACAACCACGATGCCGAGTGCAATCGAATCGCTGTACTGACCGATATACGGCGCATCCTTGAGGACGAATGCCAGCGATTCGGAGATCGTCGCGCCGCCGACAGCGCCGGAGAGCACGCCGATCAGTGTGATGCCGATCTGGATGGCGGATAGAAAGATGTTCGGGTCTTCGATCAGTTTGACAGCCAGCGCCGAGGCTTTGTTGCCTTCGCCCGCCTGTTGCTGGAGGCGCGCCTTGCGCGAGGCGACCAGCGCGGCTTCGGACATCGCCAGCACCCCGTTGATCAGAATCAGAACAAGGATCGTTACGATTTCACTGCTAATACTCATTGGTTCCTGTCGGTCGGTTTTGGATGAAATGTAAAATGACCCGCCGTGAGGCAGGTGAAAAATGCGTCAGTTTGGTTGAAACGACAAAAGGGGAATTAGAGTCCGGTTCTATGGGGATTTCAGACATGACGGTTCTTGCAGAAACGTTGCATCCCTATTGTACCTGATTGACAAGCCAATTGACAACTTCCCGCGCACTCGTTCCGCTGTCTCCTCGGCGGCGTGATCTCCCGGATCATTTTCTCTTATCCAGTTTCTTTTCGATTTCATCCAGGCGTTTATCGGTCCGGCGCGCAAAAATGACGACGATAGCCGGGATGACGACGAGCAGAACAAGCAGCCCGCACGTCAGCCCCAGTTCAAAAATGCCAATCCGAAACATTATGCCCTGACCTCGATTCCCGCGCCCTCGCGCGCCTCGCCGACCACCCAAACGGGCTGCCCCAACTCCCCGGCGCGCTGGAGGAGCGCATCCAGTTTTTCGCGCGCCACGCCGAACAGCAGCCCGCCGCTGGTCTGCGGGTCGAACAAAAGCATCTGCGCGGCTTCATCCAACCCGGCGAAGGTCACGCCCTTCTCGAAATGACCTTTGTTGTCGAACGCGCCGCCGGGAAAGATGCCGCGTTCCGCATATCCACGCGCGCCGCTCAGGAGCGGAATTTTAGTGAAATCAAAATGCAGGGACACGCCGGAAGCCTCCGCCATCTCCGCGGCATGACCGAGCAGACCAAAGCCGGTGATGTCCGTCCCGCCGCGCACGCCAAACTCCTGCGCCAGTTGACCCGCCTCCCGGTTCAGGCGCGACATCCATTCGATGACTTCGCGCACGTGTTCTTCCGCGGCTTTTTCCTGCTTGATGGCGGTTGTGGTTACGCCCGCGCCAAGCGGCTTGGTCAGGACCAGCGCATCGCCAGCCTTGAGTCCGCCTTTGCCGATGATTTTCTGCGGGTGGACAAAGCCGACCGCCACCAGACCGTATTTCGGCTCCTTGTCCTTGACGGTATGCCCTCCCGCGATGACCACGCCCGCTTCGCGCGCCTTTTCCGCGCCGCCGCGCAAAATCTCGCTGGAGATTTCGGCGGGGAGGGTATCGGGCAGCGCCGCGATGTTCAACGCCAGGAACGGCTTCCCGCCCATCGCGTACACGTCCGAAAGGCTGTTCGCAGCGGCAATCGCGCCGTACTCGTAGGGCGTATCCACCACCGGGGTGAAGAAATCGGTGGTGATGACAATGGCTTGCTCGTCGCTTAAACGCCAGACAGCCGCATCGTCCGGGGACGACAGACCAACCAACAGGTCCGGGTGGGAGGCGGGGTCGAAGATATCCTTGATGGGACGCAGAACCTGCGTCAGCGCATCTGCGCTTAGTTTGGACGCTCAACCCGCGCAGGCGGAAAGAGTCGTAAGGCGGATTTCGCGTCCGGTTTGGGGAATGGGCATGTCAAAATAACCGAATGACCCTAAAGGCTTCTGTCATCTTCAGGGATAGCCTTTAGGGTCGTAAATCAACTACTGGGAGATGGGCGGTGTCGTGTT
This sequence comes from Chloroflexota bacterium, assembly GCA_024434165.1. GTDB lineage: Bacteria > Chloroflexota > Anaerolineae > Anaerolineales > Villigracilaceae > Villigracilis. The sequence goes on from QMIW01000010.1 coordinate 40,505, forward strand.
CGGCAGCGGCAAAATGAACTGCTGACCGCTTGGGATGAAGATGGTCTGAACGTTCGGGGCGAGGCTCAGGATGTATTGATATTGGATCAATTCCGGCGTGAGCGAGGCAGCCAGAAGCCGGTTGGCTTCGGCTTTTGCCTGCGCTTCGATCAGCAGCGCCTCGGCTTCGCCTTTCGCCGCAATCACCGCTGCATCCGCCTGACCCTGCGCGATCTGGCGCGCCTGCTCGGCTTCCTGCTTTTTCTGCTCGACCACGAAAGCCGCCTGCTGCGCCTGCTGTTCGGCGATCTGCTTCTGTTCCACCGCCGCGGCGTATTCATCGCTGAAGCGGATGTTGCGCAGGACGAAATCGCGCAGGACCAGGTTGTTTTCCGCAAAGACCTGCGTCAATTCGTCGCTGATCAACTGCTCCATTTCGGCGCGTTTGGTGCTGACGATCTCCTCCACGCCATACTGCGATGCCACATCGCGGATCACGCCGCGCGCCTGCGGACGCACCAACCCGTCTTCGTAATTCGCGCGCCAGGTGCTGTACAGACTCACCACCTTGACCGGGTCCACGGCATAGATCACCGAAGCGTCAATGTACACCTGCTGCCCATCCTTGGTGCGCACCTGGATGGAGTCGTCGCCTTCGGTGGTCCCTTCATCCGCCACCGAAGACATCGTATAGGTTTGGTTGAGTTTCGGGAAGCGTTCCACACGCTCGGCAAATGGAATGATCCAATGCAAACCGGATTCGAGCGGTTCGGGTCGAATGCCGCCCTGACCCAGCACCGTGATCACCACTGCCAGTTCATCCGGCTCCACGAAAACCAGACCCGCGCCCACCGAAGTCAGCAGGATGGCGGATACCAGCAAAACAATCGCGGCGCTGCTCAGCCCTTTCACCGGCTGCTTGCGGCTGGCGCGCACCGAAATCGCCACAAGGACCCCAATAAAACCGATCCATGCGAACGAAGCAATTCCTTGAAGCAAACTGGAAATATTCATGGTTCCTCCGTTTCAATTTGAAAAATTATAACCGCCTTGCCTTGCGCCTTGAAGCATGTTAACATTTTTCCAATGAAGACCGCCGCAGGCAGTGTTGCAGAAATTTATTTGGACGGCTCCGCCCGCATCGTTTGCCCGCCCGAACTGATGCCCGCCCCCGGGCAGTACCTGCTCGCCCATGCAGACGCTTCGTCCCACCCTCTGCCTGTTCCTCTTTTCTCCAGCCTCTCCGCCCTGCATGGATTCCGCTCCGCCCCGCCCGTGCCTTCCTCCTGGCGTCCCGGCGATTCGCTTGCCCTGCGCGGACCGATCGGTCACGGCTTCGTCGTCCCATCATCTGCGCGGCGGCTTGCCCTGCTCGCCTTTGACGATTCACCCGCCCGCCTGCTGGGGCTGATTCCGCTTGCGCTCAAACAAAACGCGGAGATCGTCCTCGTCAGCAATTCGACGGCGGCGGATCTGCCCGAGATCGTGGAAGTCCAGCCGCTGAAAGCCATGCTGGACGTGCTCCGCTGGTCGGATTATGCCGCATTGGATATTGAAAGGGAGAATCTGCCCGGGCTGAGGGAAAGGCTCGAAAGGGACCCGCAGGCGGCGTCGAAGAGCGAAGCGCAGGTCCTGATTCGTGCGCCCATGCCTTGCGGCGCGCTCGCAGAATGCGGAGTCTGCGCTCTGATGCTCCGCCGTGAATGGAAGATGATCTGCAGGGATGGTCCCGTGTTTGGGTTGGGGGAATGGCTGTAAAAAAATCTCCCGCTTGAGCGGGAGATTTTTCGATTTAGTACCAAATTCTGAAGGAGGTCGTCGTCGTGGCGCTCAGGTCGAGGTAGGTACAAAGGATGTCGGTGTAGATGAGGCTGCCGTATGGCTGGTTCGAGAACGAGAGCGAAATGATGCCCACGCCGTTGGTGTTGGTGCGGATGACGGTCGAATCTTTTATGCCGTTGGTCCAATGGACAACCGCCGTGCAGCTGGCGTCGGGCACCGGCTGCATGTTTTGGTCCTGCAAAATGACGAAGAACAATTGATTGTCGCTTGCAAGCGTAACCGCCTTCCACGCAAAGGCGCGCACCTGCAAAGACGTGATCACACGCGGCGCGTTGCCGATGGGGCTGGTGGGGGTGAGCAGGGCGGGGTCTTCGCCGAGTTTGTCGAAGTACACGCGCCCCAGGTCGGAGACCACCACACGCTGACCTTCGGGCATCCAGGGCTGCCATTCCAGGCGGGTCTTTTCGAAATACTGCACCAGTTTGTTCTCGTGATATTCGAATCCCGAAATCGGATAACCGAACTGCGCCACGCCGCCGTGTTTGTCGAAAAATTCAAGGAACGCAAAACAGACCGGGAAGCCCGTCTCCACATAGGTGCGGCAGGCAAAGGTGTTATTGACGTTGAGCATTCCCGCGCTGACGTAGGTCTCGCGTCCCAGCGGGGTAAGCGTCACCCGCTGGCCTTCGGGCAGGTCGGCATGATATTCAAAGCGCGCGCGTTGGAAATATTGAACGGTCCTTCCGTCCTTGCTGGTGATCTGCTCCGTGATCGGATAGCCGTATAAAAACGTGGCGTTGGGATTGCTATTGTAAAACTTGAGGAATTCTCCGGTTACGTTATGTCCCGTCTCGCTGAAATATTGCGATTCCGGCGTCTGCGCATGAACAAAAACCCAACTCGAACTGAGGAGGGCTGAGACAAGAACGAGCGCAAACAGTTTCTTTCGCATACTTCCGCCTGTTTCATTATACTCAGAAATCCCCCAAAATTCCTACGCTAACATTACAACCAGTTATCTTCTTGCGTTTATGAAAGGTAGGAAGGGACGGGATTATGGCTCCAGCAAGGCGTGGACGATTTTTTCGGCGGCGCGACCATCGCCATACGGATTCGCCGCCCGCGACATCGCCGCGTAGGCGGAGGCATCCGTCAAAAGGCGCTGCGCCTCCTGGACGATACGGCTGGTCTCTGTGCCTGCGAGTTTAAGCGTCCCTGCCTGCACGCCCTCGGGTCGTTCAGTTACCTCGCGCAAAACCAGGGTCGGGATGCCAAAAGCGGGGGCTTCCTCTTGAATTCCACCCGAGTCGGTCAGGATGAGCGCGGCGTGTTTCATCAGATGGACGAGCGGCAGGTAATCCAGCGGCGGCAGGAGGGTGACGTGTTCCACGCCTCGCAGCAGACGATTGACCGGTTCCTGCACATTTGGGTTTAGATGAACCGGGTAAACGATCTCCACATCGCCGAGGTCTGCCAGTTGAATCAGCGCCCGGCAAATATTCTCCAGCGGCTTCCCAAAGTTTTCGCGGCGGTGGGCGGTGACTAAAATCAGTTTTTTCGTTCCCAGTTTTTCGTTTCGCAATTCGGTGATTTCTTTCGGTTCGGGCTGTTTCGCCACGAATTGCAGCGCATCAATGACCGTGTTGCCCGTCACTTTGATCATGCGTTCATCCACGCCTTCGCGCAGGAGGTTCTGCTTCGACCATTCCGTGGGCGCGAAGTGCAGGTCCGCGGTGACGCCGGCGATGCGGCGGTTGATCTCTTCGGGGAAGGGCTGCCATTTATCGTGCGTGCGCAAACCCGCCTCCACGTGCCCGAATTGGATGCGGCGGAAATACGTCAGCAGGGAGGTGATGGCGACGGTGGTGGTATCGCCCTGCGCCAGCACCCAATCCGGCTGGAAATCCGCGAGGACGGGGTCCAGATGGGTGAAGATCGCCGCGCTCAACTCCGCCAGCGACTGGTTGTCGCGCATCAAGTTGAGGTCGTAATCCGGCTGGATGTCGAAGAGTTCCAATACCTGGTCGAGCATCTGGCGGTGCTGCGCCGTCACGCAGACGCGCGATTCCACGCCGGGGGTTCCCGCAAGCCGCATGACCACCGGCGCCATTTTCACGGCTTCGGGTCTTGTGCCGAAAACGGAAAGGATCTTCATGGAGTCCTGTTACTTCCCTGCGCCCAGCCGGACGAACGTAAAACCGGCAGCCTGCCATTCGGTTTTTTTCCAGCCGTTGACTGCGTCAATCGCGATTCTGGCTCCGGTCTTTTGGGCGACCTGCGCGGGGACGAGGCTGACAAACTCCGAATGTTTGACCAGCAGTAAAAGCGCGTCCGCATTGCGGATGGCGTCTTCAAACGCGGGGGCGATGGAGATGCCGGGCAGGTGCGCGTCCGGCTTGAACGGCTCCCACGCATGGACGCGCGCGCCTTGTTCTTGAAGCAGGTGAACCACCCCGCCCGCCGGGCTTTCGCGCAGATCGTCCACATCCGGCTTGTAGGCGAGCCCAAGCGCGGCAATCGTTTTGCCCTTCAACGAGCCGAGCGTACGCTGGACGATATCCACGACGAAATTCGGCTGCGCATCGTTCACCTGGCGGGATTGGTAGATGAGCGGGGTGAGTTCCGGCGCGGTCTCCACGAAGAACCAGGGGTCCACGCTGATGCAGTGACCGCCCACGCCCGGACCGGGGCTGAGGATTTTCACGCGCGGGTGCAGGTTGGCAATGGAGATGGCTTCCCACACGTCCACGCCGAATTTATCGGCAAGACGGGAAAATTCGTTGGCGATGGCGATGTTGACGTCGCGGTAGGTGTTCTCCATCAGTTTGACCATCTCGGCGGTGCTTGAGTCGGTTTTGATGATTTGCCCCTTGACGAAGATGGAGTACAGGTCCGCGCCCGCCTGTGCGGATTCGGGCGTCACGCCGCCGATGACGCGCGCGTTTTCGATCAACTCGCGCATGATCTGTCCCGGCAGGACGCGCTCCGGCGAATAGCACAGGAAGAAGTCCGTGCCCGCTTTCAGCCCGGAACGCTCCAAAATGGGGGCAACCAGCTCAATGGTCGTGCGAGGCGGAGAGGTTGATTCCAGCACGACGAGATTTCCCTTCCTCAAAACCGGCAGGATGGATTCCGTCGCCGCGATTACGGCGGTCATATCCGCCAGTTTGTACGTTCTGCCGTTGTATTCGCCGTATTTGTCCTCGTGGAAAGGCGTGGGAACGGCGATGATGAAGGCGTCGGCTTCCTGCGGCTTGAGCGCCGCTTTGAATTTTCCCGATTGAACGGCTTTCGTAACCGCGTCGCGCAAACCCGGCTCGTGAATGTGGATCTCGCCCCGGTTGAGGGTTTCGATGATGGAGGAGTTGACGTCCACGCCGAGCACGTCCACGCCTTGTGCGGCGAAGGTGGAGGCGGTGGGCAGTCCGATATATCCCAGCCCGATGACACAAATTTTATTGAAGTTCACTATGCACCTGTTTTGACGGGCTGCTTTTTGCCGCAGAATTCACCGACCACTTTGAGGGAATAACTCTGGGTCTTTGGTGCCCCTGGCGGCACAGCCCGCGAAGTTGGGCTCTCCCTTTGAGAGAGAGCTGCCCCGCCCATTATACAACCGCCGGGCAGAACGGCTCCTGCAACATTGCAATCCGTCCGCCGTAGATATTGGTGAAGATGCTGATGTATAATCAAATGGAGGACGTATGAATTTCCTGCTCGATCCAAACATTGCCTATCTAATTCTGCTGGGCGGAATTCTGCTTGGCTTGATGGCAATCGTCACACCGGGGACGGGGCTGTTCGAAGTAGGCGGGTTCTTTTGCCTTGTGCTGGCGGGATATGCCGTGTACAACCTGTCGTTCAACTGGTGGGCGCTTCTCCTGATCGTCCTGAGTTTCATCCCGTTCGTTTATGCCTCCCAAAAGCCCGGGCGCGAAATCCACCTGGGGCTTGCCATCCTTCTGCTTCTGGTCGGTTCCGTGTTCCTCTTTGCAGTGGATGGCTGGCGTCCCGCTGTTCATCCGTTGGTGGCGTTTTTAGCTTCCGGCTCGCTGGCAGTCTTCCTGTGGATCATCGTCCGCAAGTCGGTGCAGGCGGCGTCTGTGCGCCCGGCGCACGACCTCGACGCGCTGGTAGGGCGGGTGGGGGAGGCTCGCACCTCGATCAAGGATGATGGGAGCGTGTATGTCGGCGGCGAGATGTGGACCGCCCGCAGCGACGGCGAGATTCCATCCGGGAGCCGCATCCGTGTCGTTCGACGCGAGGGATTTGTCCTCGTTGTGGAAAAAGAGAAATCCAATTCATAACCGATTGAAAGGAGAAAACAATGGAGTTTTTAGGTGGTAGTATTGCATGTATCATCGGCGCGATCATCCTGATTGGCTTTGTGTTTCTTGCCAACGCCATCCGCATTGTGCCGGAATATCAGCGTATCGTGGTCTTCCGGCTGGGACGCAGCGTCGGCGCAAAGGGACCGGGCATTGTGATTCTCGTTCCGGTCATTGACCGCGGCGTGAAGGTAGACCTGCGCGAGCAGGTGCGTGAGGTGCCTCAGCAGACCTCCATCACCAAGGATAACGCCCCGATCTCGATTGACTTCCTGTGGTATTTCAAAGTGATGGAGCCGACCCAGTCGGTGCTGCAGGTGACCAACTTTGAAACCGCCGCGGCGGGTATTGCAGCGACCACCCTGCGCGCGGTGATCGGCGGTATTCCGCTCGACGATGTGCTTTCGCAGCGCGAGCATATCAACACCATGCTGCGCACCCGCCTCGATGAAGTGACCGAACGCTGGGGCGTGAAAGTGACCAACGTGGAAATCCGCGAGATCGTCCCGCCGCGCGACGTGCAGGAAGCGATGAACCGCCAGATGTCCGCCGAACGCATCCGCCGCGCCGTGGTGACCGAATCCACCGGTACGCGCGAAGCCGCGGTCAACGTGGCAGAAGGCGAAAAGCAAGCCGCCATCCTGCGCGCCGAAGGTCAGAAGCAGGCCGCCATCCTCGCCGCCGAAGGCGAACGCCAGGCGCAGCTGCTGCGCGCGGAAGGTTTCGCGCAGGCGCTCGAAGCCATCTTTGGCGCGGCAAAGAACGTGGACCAGAAGACCATGACCCTGCAATACTTCGAGACGCTCAAGTCCATCGGCGCAAGCCCGTCCACAAAGTACATCTTCCCGATGGAGTTCACCAGCATGTTGGATAACTTCCTCGGCAAGGAAACCAAGAAGTAAACCCCGCACAGCCCGCTCGCCGAGGCTGCGGCGCGGGCGTTTTTCGGTATACAATAAGGTCTCTCAAAACGAGAGACCTTATTTTTATGGAAATCGTAACCGCATCCATCCTCGACCTCAACGCGCTTCGCAGGCTCGAAAGGGAAACCTTTGCGCGGGATTCGTGGCCCCTGTTCGATTTGATCGCCGTGTTGACGTTCCCGGAGGTGATTCGACTCAAGGCGGTGGAGGACGGCAGGATGATCGGCTTTGTGGCGGGAGACCCGCATCCGCGCGACGGGTGGGGCTGGATCGCCACCATTGCAGTGGATCCACGCTTTCAGCGGCGCGGCATCGGCACGGCGCTCCTGCATGCGTGTGAGAGCCGGCTGGGCGTGCCGCGTTCGCGCCTGACGGTGCGGATGTCCAACAACGGCGCGATCTCCCTTTACGAGAGGGAGGGCTATCAGGTCATTGATGTCTGGCGGGCGTATTACAACGATGGGGAGGATGCCATCGTGATGGAGAAAACCTTATGAGCGAAAAACCCAGGCGGATGCAGGAATTCGAGGCTTTGCGCGGGCTGTCCATTCTTTTGCTGCTGGCGCTTCACAGCGAGGTGTTCGACTCAGGCGTGATGGGCTTTGAGGTCGGTCCGCTGGCGGGGGTGGTGGCTTCCCTTTTGCTGGGGTCGTTCTTCTTTCTGGCGGGGTTCTTTGCGGAGTTTTCCCGTCAGCGGTCGGATGCGCTTGCGTTCATAAAATCGAAGGTTGTCCGCATCTTTCCGCCTTACTGGCTGGCGCTGGCGCTGTTCATTTTTGTGCTTGGTTACACATTGAAACGTTTCGATACCGCCATCTATGCCCTGAACATGCAGTGGCTCTTTTCGCCCGTGTTCGTCAAACCGGTATTGACCTTGTGGTACATCAGCGTGCTGGTGGGATATTACATCCTGTTCGGCGTTTTGCTTTTTACGGTCAAATCCAACCTGGGATTGCTCATCTCGTCGGCAGTGATGTTCGCGGCGGCATATCTGGCAAATGGGACCGCCGGGCTGTTCGAGCCGCGTTTCTTTCAATATTTTTTTATCTTTCTCGCAGGGATTTATTTTTACCGCTTTGAAGCCGTGCGAAAACGTCTGCTGGATGTAAATCCGCTGTATGCGGTTGCCGCCGCCGCGATCCTTATCGTTCCATATTGGCTCGTATCGGCGGGTGAATACCCGGTGACAGACCCGATCTCCATCCTGACCGCCGACCTTTTCATCCTCGGCTGGGTATGGATGCTGCTGTCCATATTTCGATCCGCAGCGGGGGGATGGAGGATCTGGGCGTTCCTTTCCACCGCTTCCTTCTTCGCCTATCTGTATCACCGTCCCATCTGGAAGATTCTCGATACTGCGTTTGGCTTGGAGGAGGCGGGAATATACAAAGTATATTTTCACCTGATACCCGGCTCCCTCATTGCGTTGATCGTCGGATATTTTCTCCAGCGGGGTTATGACCGTTTGCTGGCGGTTCTGCGTTTGAAATAGTCATGATAAAGATGTAACATTCCTCCCTCTTCCATCGGGTTTATAATCAGCCAATATGTCCGAAGAACTTAAGCCGCCCGTATGGGTGAATACAACCGAGTTATTGAAACGCATGGCGGATGACATCGCTTCGCAGACCCGTGTGGCGGTGGATACCGAATCGAACAGTCTGCACGCCTTTCGTGAACAGGTATGTTTGCTGCAATTTTCGACCAGCCAGGCCGATTATCTGGTGGACCCGCTGGTCTTGAAAGACCTCGACATCCTTGCCCCCATCTTTTCCGATTCAGGGATCGAAAAAATCTTCCATGCCGCGGAATACGATTTGATCTGCCTGCGGCGCGATTTCGGTTTCACTTTTGCGAATCTGTTCGATACCATGCAGGCGGCGCGCGTGCTGGGCTACCCGGCGGTGGGTTTGGATAAACTGCTGGGCGACAAGTTCGGCATCAAAATGGACAAACGCCATCAAAAGGCGAATTGGGCGGCGCGTCCGCTGACGAAGGAACAGATCCATTACGCGCGGCTGGATACGCATTACCTGTTCGACCTGCGCGATGCCCTCGAAACCGAACTGCGCGAAAAGGAGCGCCTCGATTTCGCGCTGGAGGATTTCCGCCGCGCCTGCGCGATGGACGAAAACAAAGCGCGGACGAACGGGGATTCATGGGAACGCTTCGCGGCGCGCAAGGACCTTTCCCTGCGCGAGTTGACCGTCATTGCCCAGCTCTGCAAATGGCGGGATCGGGAAGCGGAACGCTTGAACCGTCCGCCGTACAAAGTGGTGATGGACGATGTCTTCGTCACGCTGGCGAAAAACCCGCCGGAGAAGAAGGTGGACCTCTCGGCGGCTGGTTTGAGTGAAAAGCAAATCCGCCTGTGGGGCGAGATGATTTTGTCGGCAGTCCGCCGGGGGGAGGCGGCTCCGCTTGTGGAGCGGAGGCATGCCGAACGTAAGAACGAGGCGGTGCTGAAAAGGCTGGAAAAACTCAAAGCGTGGAGAAAGAACGCGGGGGCACAGCTCAACGTCGAGTCGGACATCATCCTGCCGAAACCGTACCTGGCGATCCTCTCCGAGAACCCGCCAAAGAACATCCATGAATTGATGCAGCTGATGAAGGATTCGCCTTCGCGGGCGGAAAAGTTCGGCGCGCAAATCCTGAAGGCGTTAGGAGTAAAACATGCGAATTAACTTTCACGGCGCGGCGCAAACAGTGACCGGCAGCCAGCATTTGCTGGAGATCAACGGCAGAAAACTGCTGCTGGATTGCGGTTTGTACCAGGGGCGGCGCGCGGATACCTACTCGCGGAATCTGAACTTCCGCTACCGCCCGCAGGATGTGGACGCGGTGATCCTTTCTCATGCGCATATTGACCATTCGGGCAACCTGCCCAACCTTGTGAAGCAGGGATTCGAAGGGAATATTTTTGCCACCCATGCAACCGCAGACCTGGGGAGCATCATGCTTTCGGATTCGGGTCACATCCAGGAGGCGGATGCGGAATTCGTCAACAAGAAGCGCGCCCAGCGCGGCGAGCCGCCCATCGAGCCGCTCTACACACAGGAAGACGCCGAACAGGTGGCTGGGATGTTTGCAGGCGTGGATTATGAACAACCGTTCGAGCCCATCCCCGGCGTGGTTGCGCGCTTCCACGAGGCGGGGCACATCCTCGGTTCCGCCAGCGTTTCGCTGGAGATCGAGGAGAAGGGCAGGAAGATTCGCTTTTGGTTTTCGGGCGATATCGGCAGGTATAGACTCCCGCTGCTGCGCGACCCGGTCCTGCCGGCGTATGCCGATTACATGATCATGGAATCAACCTATGGCGACAAACGTCATGACGACCCGGAGTTGGCATTCAATGAGTTTCGTGACGTGGTGAAACGGACGGTGGAACGCGGCGGCAAGGTGATCGTGCCAGCCTTCGCGGTGGGACGCACGCAGGAACTGGTCTATAACCTGAATCAGATGATGTTCGAGAACGGCGTGCCGCGTGTGCCGGTCTATGTGGACAGCCCGCTGGCGGTGAATGCGACCGACGTGTTCAAACGTCACCTGGAATGTTTCGACGAGGAGACGCGCGAATTCGTGAAGGAGTCGCGTCACCCTGCGCTGGATTTCAAGATGCTGACGTACATCCGCTCGGTGGAGGAGTCGAAGGCGTTGAACGAACGCACCGACCCGATGATCATCATTGCGGCTTCGGGCATGGCGGAAACGGGACGCATCGTCCATCACATCCGCAACAACATCGAGAACCCGAAGAACACGATCTGCATCGTCTCGTGGCAGGCGCCGGAAACGCTCGGGCGCAGGCTGGCAGACCGCGCGCCGGAAGTGCGCATCTTCGGCGAGACGTACAAACGCAAATGCGACGTGGCGACCATCGGCGGGCTTTCGGGTCACGCCGGGCAGGATTTGCTGGTGCGCTATGCGGTTGGCGTGAAGAGCAGCGTAAAGCAGATCTTTCTGGTGCATGGGGAAGAGAAACAAGCCATGATCTTGAAGGGGCTGCTGAAGGAACAAAAGATGGGTCAGGTGCATTACCCCGATTTGCATGAGAGCGTGAGTTTGTAATCGCAGAGGGATTTTCGGTTATAATCTGCGCCGCTCGTAACGAGAAATTTATTTTGCGCGACCTGGAGAGGTGCCAGAGTGGTTGAATGGGACGGTCTCGAAAACCGTTGTGGGCTTCGGTCCACCGAGGGTTCGAATCCCTCCCTCTCCGCCAGTGAAATACGTCCGTAAGGGCGTATTTTTGTTCCCCCCGCGCGCCTCCATTGAGGAGGTGGTATTCGAATCCCTCTCTCCGCTAGAGTCTGACGATTTTGTCGGACTCTTTTCTTTTCCACCGCGCGCCTCCATTGAGGAGGTGATATTCGAATTCCTCCCTCTCCGCCAGTGAAATACGTCCGCAAGGGCGTATTTTTGTTCCCCCTATTTAAAAATTGCTCCTTGCGCTGTCCCCGATGCAAGATTCCCTCGGAAATCGCCGCCGAGGACTGCGGCGTGAGCGTCGTCGTGTACAGTAAAGGATTACTCCCTGTCAAGTTCATCCATGATCCGCTCGGCGGACAAACGACCGGAAACCATGGCGGTCGGCAAACCCGTCCCCGGATGGGTGCTGGCGCCCACAAAATACAAGTTGTGGTACCGTGCATGTCGGTTATGCGGACGGAAATACGCCAACTGCGTCAGCGTGTGCGAAAGCCCATGCGTGGAGCCTTTCACCAGGTTGTAGCGTTTGCGCCACGAGAGCGGGGTGTAGGTCATCTCGAATTTGATGTGCGACTCGAGGTCGGTAATTCCAAGCCTCGCCAGGCGGCGGAAAACATGCTGGCGGGCTTCATCCCGGAGTGCGCCCCAATCCTGCCCGTCGTTTTCGCTGAGATGCCCGACCGGGACGATGGCGATCAGCGTATCTTGTCCGGGCGGCGACATCGTCGGGTCGAGGCGCGCCGGGGCGTGGATGTAAAGGCTGGGGTTGGCGGGCAGGCTCAGGTCACGGATGATGCGCTCGAAGTTCTCGCGGTAATCGTCGGCGAGGAAGAGGGTGTGCGGCGCGAGAGTCTCATACATCTTATCCATTCCCCAAAAGAAACTGATGACCGAACAGGAAAAACGTTTTCGGGCAAGTTTTTTGTTCATCCCGTCCTGCGGCAGGAGGTTTTGATACACATAAGGCAGGTCGGCGTTGGCGAGGACGATGTCTGCCTTAAGGCGTGTGCCGTTGGCAAACGTTACGCCGTGAGCGCGGGTTTGATTGACCTCTATCTGTTCCACCGCGGTGTTGAAGATGAATTCAACGCCTGCCTGCCGTGCCAGTTCCATCAGCGCTTCGACCACGCGATACATGCCGCCTTCGGGATACCAGACGCCGTGCGCTAGTTCGGTGTACGGCATGAGCGAAAAGGTGGCGGGCGCATCGAAAGGACTCAAGCCCATGTACACATCCTGAAAGGTGAACGCGGCTTTCAGGCGCGGATCGTCGAAGTACGCCGACATGTTGTGGTAGTGTTTCGCCAGCGGCTTGAGTTGAAACAGGAGCGGAAGGTTTTCGAGCGCGAAGAATTCGGAGGCTGTGCGAAAGTCGCGGTTGACGAGTTTGCTCATGCCGAGGTCGTAATGACGCCTGCCTTCCAGCAGGTAACGCAGCAAGCCCTGAAAACTTCCCGGCTCGATGGACTCTAGCTGCTCCTGCATGGATTTCATGTCCGAGGTGAGCGCCAGTTGACTGCCGTTATCGAAGACCAGATGATAGGTTGGATCCACGCGCTGTAAATCCAGCATCTCGCGCATGGACGCTTCCACGCCCAACGCGCGGAATTCCGCTTCGTAAAGCAAAGGCATGACCAGCAGGGTGGGACCCGTATCGAAGATATGACCGTCGCGGACGACGCGGTCGCAGCGCCCGCCGGGGGAATCGTTCTTTTCCACCACTGTGACGCGCAAGCCGCGTTGGGCAAGATGCGTCGCGGCGACGATGCCCCCAACCCCCGCGCCGATGACAACTACAGATTTCGATTTCATAACGCACCTACTTAATTACAAAGGACACAACGGTCACGAAGGAAAAAGGCCTGATAATCGTAAGGTGTTCCCACTTTGTGTCCTTCGTGTTTACGCTCTCTTCCGCTCCACTGGAATGGGTTGAGGTGAAACGCTTCCCACGCGCCAGTGCAGTGCGGATGCCAGCGCGAGCCAAACCATGCGCAGCCCCACAGGCATACTTTTTCGTTCATCGTAGGCGGAGCGCAGGCAATATCCTTCTCTCTCGATAGTGTCCAGCAGCCACTCGAAGCGCGCCGCGTATGCGTAACCCGCCAGCCTGCACCGCAGGTTCTCGACGCGATCCAGATATTCCCTTCCCGCGCTGAAATACGACCGCGCCAACTGCACCCGGCTTCGCACCCACAACCGATATGCGTTGTTGCTCACGTCCTGCGGCGCGATATGATTTGCTTCGAGAATTTCAAGCGGAATGTTGAAATAGCCCGCCTGAACGTCGTCGAACGTATCCCTTAACATGTGCGTAATGTGCGCGGCGGAAACTGCCAGGTAGCGCGTCTCATCGCGCGGGGAGCGGCAGCCATGCCCAATGAAATAGTGCATTGCTTCCGTCACTGCGCCTGCCAGCCAGCCCGTGTAACCGTTCAATTCGGCTTGCGTCACCAGTCGTCCGCGCCGCGCGGCGTCGAACGCCATTACCGACATCATGTTGAAAAGGTAGGACCGCAAGCCGCCGTTCTTTTCCGCGTCGTTTTGGACCAACTCGATGAGCATCCCCTCCTGCGGATTTGCATCCGCGATGATTTCGCCGTGATAGCAGCGCTCCAAAAGGGATTTCTGCCGCCGAACGAAAACGCCTCGTTCCTCCGCCGAAGCGGATTCGCCGTCGAGACAGTCGTCCACCCAGCGGAAGTAAGCGTACGCCCGATAGGCGTCCGCGACTCGCTCGCGGTCTGCGAGGAAGCGGATGGTGTAAAACGTTTGCCTGCTGGCTTCTTTGGTGATGGATGCGGCGAGAGTAGAGGTGGCGTTCATCACTTACACTTACGAAAGAATCTCCACTATGTTTCGGAATCGTCTCACATCCTGATCAAATGGGGCGTACATCCACGCGTATGCCGTTATCAAAAAGAGTTTTTCCGATGGCTTCGGCGACGCCGACCGCCCAGCCTGTGCCGCTGGCGTTTGTAACGAGGATATTCATTTTCCTCTCCTTATAGTATTGTTTCACTGTCTCCCCTCTTTGTTTCCGACAACCTGTAAAGAATTCTATGCTTTTATCTGAATTCCATAATGGGAAGTTGTCATACAAATGGGGTGTTGAATGTACGGATTCGAGCGGCTTCGCCGCCTTCCCCGGCGCTGTCTTGGTCGTCGGCGGCGCGGTCTTCCTGATCGTGCTGGGCGGCTGCCTGATCCTCAAACCGTACTTCGATAAACAAGGCTTGTTCGACAAGGCGGAACAAAGTTGAACCACGCGGGCAGACCTGTCAGGTTCATAAGACCTGGCAGGTCTTTTTTGTTTAGTGGTAAGATTCGCGGCGATGAAACTCAACCTTGCGCTCGCCCAAATCTCCACCAAACTCGGCGCTGTGGAAGCCAACCTTGCCAGGCATCTCGATTACATCAAACAAGCCAGGGCGGAAAAAGCGGATTTGCTGGTCTTTCCCGAACTTTCATTAACCGGCTATGTCTTGCAGGATTTGGTCGCCTCCGTTGCACACAAACCGACGGAAGATGATCCCATCTTCAAGCCGCTCCTCGCCGCCTCACGCGACCTGGACCTGGTCGTTGGTTTCGTTGACGAAGACTCCCGCCACCGCTTCTATATCGCCTCCGCCTACCTTTCGGGCGGGAAATTGATTCACGTCCATCACAAAGTTTACCTTCCAACTTATGGATTATTCGACGAAGGGCGTTTCTTTGCCTGGGGCGACTCGATACGCGCCTTCGATACCCGCTTTGGGCGCGTGGGGATGCTGATCTGTGAAGACTTCTGGCACGCTTCGCCTCCGTACCTGCTCTGGCTCGACGGCGCGGACATTATGCTCTTCTCCTCCGCCTCTCCCGGCCGCGGACTGAACGACAAGGAGAAACTTGAATCCGCACGCTGGGTGGAGCGGGTCAACAAGGCGTATGCCAGCATGTTCACTTCCTTCGTGGCGCACGCCAACCGCGTCGGCTATGAAGATGGGCTTCACTTCTGGGGTGGGGCGACGGTCTTCGACCCAAACGGCGAGGAACTGGCTCACGGTCCCTATAACGAAGAAGCCATCGCCTATGCCCAATTGGATCTGAATCAACTTCGCCGCACCCGCGCCCGCCTGCCTCTCCTGCGCGACGAACGGACGAACTTGGTTATGACGGAATTGCAAAGGATATTACAAAAATAAATATTGACTTGTAAAACCTGAAAACGCCTTGTATAATGCAGGCGGAGGCTCAAATGCAAACCACACTTACGCGGCGTGGACAGATTGTCCTGCCTGCTGAAATTCGAAAACGCCATAAATTCAAGGAGGGAGATCGTTTCATCTGGCTGGATGACGGAAAAACGATCAAATTAATTCCAATCCCCAAAGATCCCATTTCCGCCTTGCATGGACGTGGTAAAGGGGAAGAACTTCTGAGCAAACTTCTCGATGAGCGGAGGAAAGATCGCGATTATGAGCGAAGAAAAATTTCTTCTTGATACCTCCGCTGTCCTTACCTTGATCGAAGACGAGCCCGGAGCAAACCGTGTGAAACAAATCTTTTCACAAAAGAACGTTTTGCTGCCCTGGGTGGTCCTCATGGAAATCTATTACATGACGTTGTATGAGAAAGGCGGGGAAGAAGCGGAAATTCGGTTTGCAATGCTGCGTCACTCCACGGCTGAAATCGTTTGGGAAATGAACGAAGTCGTCACCCTTCGAGCAGCTAAGATAAAATCTGGAAACAAATTGTCCTTCTCCGACGCTGTAATTGCCTCGATTGCCGTGCACCATGGCGCGGTACTGGTACACAAAGACCCGGAATACGAACAATTGAAGGATGAGCTTCAATTGGAAGCCTTACCATATAAATGACTATCAACCTCTCCATCAACACCGACCTCGCGCGCGACATCCTTACCGGTTTCATCAAATCCGAGATCGCGCGCGTGGGCATGTCCCGCGCCATTGTCAACCTTTCGGGCGGCTTGGATTCGGCGCTCTCCTGCGCGCTGGCAGTGAAAGCCCTCGGCGCGGAAAACGTCATCGCCCTGCGCTTGCCATACCGCACCTCCTCGCCCGACTCGCTCGAACACGCCCAACTGCTGATTGACCAGCTCGGCATCCAAAGCAAAACCATCGAAATCACCGGGATGGTCGAGCCGCTCTTCAAACTCGACCCCGAAATCTCAAAAGTCCGCAAGGGCAACATCATGGCGCGGGCGCGGATGATCGTTCTCTACGACCAGTCGGAAGTATTCAAGGCGCTGCCCGTCGGCACGAGCAACAAGACCGAAATCCTGCTTGGCTACAGCACGCTCCACGGCGATTCTGCCAGCGCGATCAACCCAATCGGCGACCTTTATAAAACGCAGGTGCGTCAACTTTCGCGCGCCATGAATATCCCTGCGCCCATCATTGACAAGCCGCCCTCCGCCGATTTGTGGGAAGGTCAAACCGACGAAGGCGAACTCGGCTTCACCTACGAAGAAGTGGACAAACTCCTCCACCTTTTGGTGGACCAGCGTTATAGTCCGCAGGAGGCGGTGGAGGCGGGCTTCGACGAAAAATTCGTCAACACTGTCATCGCGCGCATCCGCCGCAACCAGTTCAAGCGTATGCTCCCGCCGATTGCAAAGATCAGCAACCGCACCATCGGCTACGACTTCTTATATCTCCGCGACTGGGGAACTTAACCAGTAATCCGTGGGCAGTGATCAGTAATAGGCACACTGAATCACTGCACTGATCACTGCACTGATCACTGATAACTGATCACTGATAACAGATCACTGATAACTGACTCACTGAAATGCACATCCCGCCTTCGCTCAAACACAAAAAATTCTTCTATCTCTGGCTCGGGCAACTCATCTCCATCACCGGCACGCAGATGCAATTGTGGGCGTTGTTCTGGCATGTCAACCAACTGGACGATAACCCAATCGCCCTCGGCGGCATCGGCGTAGCGCGCATCCTGCCCGTCATCATCTTTTCGTTGATCGGCGGCGCGCTCGCGGATTCGATGGACCGGCGCAAGGTGATGTTTGCCACGCAATCCATTGCCGCGCTTCTCGCCCTGACGTTGGGGCTGCTCACCCAATTTGGGCATGTCACCATCTGGCACATTTACTTCATTACCGCTCTGCAGGCGGTTGTGGTCGCCTTCGATGGTCCCTCCCGCCAGGCGTTGATTCCCAACCTTTTGCCAAAAAAAGACCTGCCCAATGCCTTCAGCATGACCTTCACCTCTTTTCAAGCCGGCTCGGTGCTGGGACCCGCCCTGAGCGGCGTAGTCATTGCCTCGTTTGGGCAGGAGGCGGTTTACTACATCAACGCGGTCTCGTTCGCGGCGGTGCTTCTTGCGCTGGCATTGATCGGGAACGTGCCGCAGACCATCGCCGAAAAATCGGCGGGAATCAGCATGGACGCCATCGGCGACGGGATTCGTTTCATTCTTTCCAAGCCCATCATCTTTTCGACGATGATGCTCGATTTCGTCGCCACCTTTTTCGCCTCCGCCAATACGCTGATGCCAATCATTGCCAGGGAGGTGCTGAAGGTGGGGGTGGTGGAATACGGCTATCTTTCCGCGGCTTCGGCGGTGGGAGCGGTAGCGGTAGCGGTGGTCATTTCGCAGGTGAAGGAACTCCGCAGGCAGGGTATGCTCTTTCTTGGCTCGGTCATCGTCTTTGGGGCTGCGACCGTCGTCTTCGGTCTGACCCGGTCTTTCATCGTGGCGTGGACTGCGATTGCAATTACCGGCGCGGCGGATGGGGTCAGCACGATCATCCGCAACACCATTCGCCAGCTGCAGACCCCCGACCACATTCGCGGACGGATGACCAGCATCAACCAGATTTTCTTCCAGGGCGGACCGCAGCTGGGCGAGATCGAGGCGGGCGTGGTGGCGCAGTTGTTCGGCGCGCCGTTTGCCATCGTGAGCGGCGGAATCGGCTGCATTCTCGGCACGTTGTGGATCGTCTGGAAGTGGCCCCAGTTGAAGACCTACAACGGCGACGAGCCGATGCTGGCAGGCGCAACAGCGGATTGAGAAGCAGTACCGACTTAAGCCGGTACTACGTTTTGTCAGGCGGGTTTTCGATCAACGACTTCATCTCTGCCAGCACGGCGCGGTGGATGACATCGGTTTCGGTACTCCCCAAATCTTTGGCGTAGATCGGCTTCCCGATTTGCACGGTGACGGTCACGGGCTTTTCGTTGAAGATGACCATGCCCAGTAACTGCAAAGCCGCCGCCAGTTTTTCTTTTTCCTCTTTCGTCCTTTTGATTCCCAACAGCCAATGATGGGCGTATTTCGGCGCGACCACATTGCGTACCAGCGCCGGCAGGATGGCGGCATCGGGCGCCATGCGGATGAAGACACCCACGCTGTCGGTCCAGGTTTGGAGCGACTCCACCGCGCCGGGATGGACGCCCGGGTCGGGTTCGATGCGCCCGGCGGGGAAGGTGAGCGCCGCGCCGCCCTTTTTCAGGTGCGCGCTGACCTGCCGCACGAGCGTCATGCGTTTGGCGGGATCGTCATGGACGTAGAATAAATGATGGGCGGTGTTCGGAAGCGAATTGAGGAAGGGTCTGTCGAGGGCGATGATGCGCAGGTCTTTGCGATTCAACGCGGCGAAGAGTGCGGCTGTGTCGGTCATGCCCGGATGGTTGGACAAAGCCAGAAACGCTGACTCAGGTATCCGGTCCGCGCCAATGATGCGGAGGTCGTTCACATAGCGGCGGAGGAGATTCCATCCGCCCGCCGCGATTCCGTGACGCCCGATCGTCTCGTCGAATTCGATCACGTGACGCGCGAAGGTTTCCGCAGGCTTGCGAAAAACGATCCTCAGCAGACGCGAAAGGAACGGGGAATCCTCCCAGCCAAACGCGGAGACAAGATCGTCGAGATTGATTTCGGTGAGGGCTTCGAGACTGGAGTTCATTCGGGTTCGACGGTGAAGCGAAGCGGATAACCTTCCATGCGCGCGGCTTCGTGGGCGCGATCCGCCCGCCTCTGCGCCTCGGACTTGGGCAGGGTCTGTACGTACGCCGAGCCTTTGATGTGCGCCGTGAGCATGATCTCCGCCGCGCGGTCGTTGCCGAGGAAAAATATCTGCTTCAATACTTCCACGACAAAATTCATCGGCGTCACATCGTCGTTATGGACGACCACCGTGTAAAGGGGTTCAAGATCGGCGTCCGTCTCTTCGTTAACCTGAATTTCGGGCAGGGCATGTAATAATCCTTCCATTTTCCACTTTCCACTTTCTACTTTCCAATCTTCTCCAACTGCTCCATCTCTTCCCCGGTCAATTCAATCTCCGCCGCCTCGAAATTCTCTTTAATGTGTTTCGGATCGAACGACATGGGAACGGTAACGACGCGCGGATGGCTGACAACCCACGCCAGCGCGATCTGATACACGGTGGCGTTATGCGCTTTGGCGATGGTCTCGAGGGTTTTATTCGAGCGCAGGTTGCCTTCATCAACGGGGGAATAGGCGGTGAAGAGGATGTCGTTCTGCCGGCAGTATTCCAGCACGCCGTTCTTGACATACGAACGGTCTGACACGCTGAATGGAACCTGGTTGGTAAGAATCGGCGTCTCGGAGAGTTCCCGCGCCAGTTTCAGCAGCCTCAAATTGAAATTGCTTACGCCGAGATGCCTGACCTTCCCGTCGCGGACGAGTTTGTTCAGCGCCTTGAAGGTCTCGTTGTATTTCGATCCCCCGTGCGGCCAGTGGATGAGATACAGGTCTATGTAATCCATCTTCAACCGGCGCAGAGAATTTTCGCACGCGCTCAATACGTCGTCGTATCTCAAATGGCTCGGCGTCACTTTCGAGGTGATGAACACATCTTCCCGCTTTGCGCCGAACTCGCGGATCGCCCGCCCAAGCAGTTCCTCGCTGTGACCGTCGGCGTACATCTCGGCAGTGTCGAAGTGGGTATAACCGGCTTCGAGCGCGGCGCGCAAAGCGGTCAGGGATTTATCGTCGAGCGCAGGGTTGGGTGAAGAGTTCCCGCCGATACGCCATGCGCCGAATCCGATCTTGGGCAGGGAAATGCCGCGGATTGTCTCGTATTTCATTTCCCCGATTTTACCCAAATTCATTTGAAGTAATCGCCGTCACTTCGATCTCGATCAGCAAATCCGGGCTGATCAGCCCCTTCACTTCGATCATGGACGCGGCGGGTTTGA
Source organism: Chloroflexota bacterium (assembly GCA_024434165.1). Taxonomy (GTDB): domain Bacteria; phylum Chloroflexota; class Anaerolineae; order Anaerolineales; family Villigracilaceae; genus Villigracilis. Next base: position 60,917 of record QMIW01000010.1, read on the forward strand.
TCTCGCGGAAGAATTCCCCATGCGCCCGCCCGATCTCCTCCCATTGGGAAATGTCAGTGACGAACATCCGCGTCCGCACCACGTTCTTGAGGGTCGCGCCTGCCTCTGCCAGCGCCTTTTCGATTTTCTTGAAGATGAGTTTTGTCTGTTCGTAGGCGTCGTTCACGCCGACGACGTTCCCTTCATCGTCAATCGCCGTCGTCCCTGCAACCTCGATGACGTTTCCAACCCTGACGGCGCGCGAGTAGCCGACAATATCCTCCCACTTCGCGCCGGATGAGATGTTCATTCTGTTGTTCATGGCTCCTCGTTTCCAAATCAAGGCTGCTCGGATTCGCCGCTCCGGCCGGTCTCGAACAGCCTTTCCACTTCTTTGATCTGGTCTTCATCGCCGATAAAACCGACGCGGTCGTTCGCTTGCAGCGCCGTATGCGATTTCGGATTCGCCATCACCGCATTGTTACGCAGGATCGCCACAATGGACGCGCCCGTCCTTGCGCGCAGGTCGGCTTCGGCGAGAGTCTGTCCGACCAGCGGGTTGCCGGGCAGCAACGTCAGCCAGGCGATGCCGATGCTCTGTGCGGCGTGGATCAGATCGTGCAGGACGCGGTGTTCCTCCTCGGTATTGACTTGCGCATCATAATGATCGCGCCGCACCGCGTCCATGTATCGAATGATCTCCTGAAGAGGAAAATCCAGTTTCAGTAAGGTATGCCGGACGATCTCAAGCCCGATCCCCCGGTTGGCCCCC
>QMIW01000171.1 GCA_024434165.1 Chloroflexota bacterium
CCAAAAGCCCTCACCCTGCCCTCTCCCATCGGGAGAGGGGGAAGTCATCCCGGAAGATATAACCTTGTTTGGGGTGAGGGAAGCCTCTTGAAACCAAGGTAGCAACTCGGGTAGTTTACTTTACTGTTACCGTTTTTCCACCCGTCATCTTTTGTAAATCTTCGGTTTTCAGCTCAAAAATGGCGTTCGGCGTCCCTGCCGCCGCCCAAATCGTCTGGAATTGCAAGAAGTCTTCGTCGAGGTATGTCTCCATCGGCTGTGCGTGACCGATGGGCGGCACGCCGCCGATGGCGAAGCCTGTCACTGTGCGGACGAAATCCGCATCCGCTTTGCCGATGGGCTCGCCCGCATATTCGCTGATGCGCTTTTCGTTGACGCGGTTGGGACCCGACGTCAGCACCAGAATCGGCTTTCCGCTCGTTTTGCCGCGAAAGATCAGCGATTTGACGATTTGCCCAAGTTCGCATCCCGCCCGGTCCGCGGCTTCCTGCGCCGTCCGCGTGGACTCGGCGTGTTCGATCACGGTATAGGAGTATCCCAATGAGTTGAGCAGGTCTTGTATCTTTTGTGCAGAGGGGGAAAGGGGCATGGGAAATGTTAAAGAAGAAGATGGGAGACAGAGCCGCAAAACAGACAATGATGCGTTTGCCAGCCTGCATTTCCTCGAATTATATCAAGATAATTTGCGTGTATACCGGATCTTCCACAACACGCGCCAGGTTTGCCCGTTGTCGTCGGAGCGTTCCCAGTTCCAGTCGAATTGATCCGCTTCGATGTTGTACCAGACCATCCTCTGCTTGCAGGCTTCGCCTTTGACGATCGCATCACGGACAAGGATCATCCTCCCGTCTTCGAACACTCCCGTGAAGTCAAGATAAGAGCCGGTGTTATCCACCCAGGTCTGGCACCACAGCTGCCGCTCCAGGTCGTAGACTGAGACGCTCATCCCCTTCAAATCCGGCGCGGAGAAGTTCTCCTGTATGATCCTGCCGTCCAGAATGCGCCGGATGTGATTTGTCCCCTTGCCGTCCTCGTCCCAGGCGCAGTCCCATTCCCCGAGCCAGAAGTCGAATTGAGTTTCAGGTGTGCCGCTCATCGTTCCTCCGAGATAATTCAATTGAAGCATGAGTGAATTGGCATATAATCTACCACGTTGTTGAAATTCCCCAACCATTCCTGAGAACTATCTTTTGGAGACGCATGTCTGACCGGCAAAGAAGAATTTATCAAACCGACGGCGACCGCTACGAAGCCCTGATCGCGCGGGAGGATTATCAGGGCAATATTGGGAGGGCTCTCGATGAAATTGTCAGCGTGGATGGATTGGATGTACTTGATCTCGGCACGGGGACGGGGCGGCTCGCCGTCATGCTGGCGCCGCGCGCCAAATCCATGCGGGCATTCGACGTCTCGGAAGAGATGCTGCGTGTTTGCCGATTCCGGCTCGAAGCCGGCGGGCTGATGAACTGGAAGGCAGGCATTGCCGACCACCGCCAATTGCCAATTCCCAATCGCTCCGCCGGTTTGGTCGTCTCTGGCTGGAGCGTGAGTTATCTCGCCGTGTGGCATCCCGAAACGTGGCGTGAAGAACTGACCAGGTGGCTGGATGAAATGAGGCGCGTCCTCGAGCCGGGCGGT
>QMIW01000111.1 GCA_024434165.1 Chloroflexota bacterium
CGAGAACAGCGGACAGCGCCTGGATGGTCACGCGCACCACATTGTTTTCGGGCTGCTGCGCCGTGAGCGTGGATCCCGCCGTCTGCGTGTGGAAGCGCAGTTGCCATGAAGAAGGTTTCTGAGCCTTGAAGTGCTCGCGCATGATTTTTGCCCACAGCCGCCGCGCCGCGCGGAATTTTGCCACCTCCTCCAGGAAGTTATTGTGCGCGTTGAAGAAGAACGAAAGTTGACCCGCGAAGTCGTCCACGTTCAAGCCTGCTTTCAACGCTGCTTCCACGTAGGCGATTCCGTTTGCCAGCGTGAACGCCACCTCCTGCACGGAAGTCGAGCCTGCCTCGCGGATGTGATAACCCGAAATGGAAATCGTGTTCCAGCTTGGCACTTCTTTTGCACAGAATTGAAAAATATCCGTAATGAGACGCATCGAAGGCGCGGGCGGGAAGATGTACGTCCCGCGCGCCACATATTCCTTGAGGATGTCGTTCTGAATTGTGCCGCGCAGCTGCTTCATCTCAACTCCCTGGCGTTTGGCGACGGCAATATACATGGCGAGCAGCACGCCTGCGGGCGCATTGATGGTCATGGACGTGGAGACTTTGTCCAGTGGAATCTGGTCGAATAACTGCTCCATGTCGTGGATGGATGAAATGGACACGCCGACCTTGCCGACCTCGCCCTGCGCGATTGGGTCGTCCGCATCGTACCCGATTTGAGTGGGGAGGTCGAACGCGACGCTCAACCCCGTTTGACCTTGCTCGAGCAGATAGCGGTACCTCTTGTTGGATTCTTCAGCTGTGGAAAAGCCTGCATACTGGCGCATCGTCCAGAAGCGCGAGCGGTACATCGTCGGCTGGACTCCGCGCGTGAAGGGATATTCGCCGGGGAAGCCGAGTTTTTCACCGTAATCGGGATCATCGTCAACGGGCAGCGCCAGGCGCGGAATTTCGATCCCTGCGCTGGTCTCGAAGCGTTCCCTGCGCTCCTTGAATTTATCCAACGACTTTTTGAGTGTGTTTTCCTGCCATTTTTTGTATTGTTCGTTGAGAGTCATGTCAATATCCTTTTGAACTGCGAATCAGGGCGCCGAATCGCCGGTGCGAACGAAAATCTTTGCATTTCAGACGCAAGTATAAGCCATCCCGCCCGTTCGGGAATTGGAGGAAAATAGGATGATTAAGAGACAAAAGTCACATGTCGAAATCGGATGAAAATGCTAAACTTTTATTTGACAGACCCTGAAGGTTTCGTATTTGTAAAGGGATTCTTGCCGTACCGAGGCGAGAAGGGCAGGGAAACCTTTGGGGTCTTTCCATTCGTATCACAGGAGTGAGCAAAGATATGAGAAACAAAACCTTTCTGTATATCGGCGCGGGGATACTGCTGTTGATCGGTTTGTGCCTCTTCGGATACGGCATCCTGAACGTCATCGGCTCCACGTCCGCGCAGGGGAGCGCCTCGTGGTTCGGGTTTGGAATCGGCTTTGCGGTCGCGGGCGGAATCTTCATCGGCGGCGGCATCCTGCTCATTTTGCGGGGACAAGCCCAAGGTCCAGCGGGAGGCGGGGATAACATCACCTACAAAATAGACCTCCCCGGTCAGACCAAAGTCGAACAGTTGACCTGCCGCAATTGCGGCGGCGCGTTGAAGGCGGATAACGTCAAAATGATCGCGGGCGCGCCCACAGTGGAGTGCCCGTTTTGCGGCACGGTCTATCAACTCACCGAAGAGCCGAAGTGGTAATGCAATTTACGATTGACGATTTCCGATTGATGGTTTGCGATTGGAGATTTCATGGCTAGAAGGATTCTCATCGGTCTGGTAATTGCGGTACTCGCATTGGGGGCGGCGTCTCATGCGTTTGCGCAAGACCTTCCCTATTATTTTCAGGTGAACAAGACAGTGGTGAACGTCTATTGGAATTCGGACGGCACCATGAGTTTGGACTACACCTGGGTGTTCACCAACCAGCCGGGCGCGCACCCGATTGATTTTGTGGACGTGGGCATGCCGAACAACGATTTCGAGGTGGATACCATCCGCGCCTCGGTGGACGGGACGGCTGTTTCTGTTTCTGAAAGCGACTACGCCGGGGAGGGTTCCGGCTTTGCCATCGTGCTGGGCAGCAAAGCCATCGCAGCCGGCGACGATGCAACGGTGAATGTGCACATCGGCACGGTTCGCAATGTGCTGTATCCCGACTCGACCAATGAAGCCTACGCCAGCGCCGCCTTTGCACCGGCTTGGTTTGGTTCGCAGTTTGTGACCGGCGCAACCGATTACACCGTGATCTTCCATTTGCCTCCGGGCGTTCAAGCGGAGGAACCGCGCTGGCACGCCGCGCCGAACGGATTCCCCTCCGAGCCGCAGACCGGCTTCGACGAAAACGGCAGCATTACCTACACCTGGTATTCGCCGAACGCGGAGGCATCGCGCTTCTACCAATTTGGCGCATCCTTCCCGCGCGCGTATGTCCCGGCGGAGTCCATTTACACGCCGCCGCCCGCGCCATTGGTTGACGATGACGCACTCGGCACGATCATCTTCTTCTGTTGTTTCGGGTTCATCTTTTTCGGCGCGCCCGCCATTGCAGCCATCGGAAACCGCAGCCGCAAACTGCGTTACCTCCCGCCGAAGATTTCCATCGAAGGGCACGGCATCAAACGCGGACTGACTGCCGTGGAAGCCGCCATCCTTTTGGAACAGCCGCTCGATAAAGTGCTGACGATGATCCTCTTCGGCTTGCTCAAAAAGGGCGCGGCAACCGTCAACACACGCGACCCGCTGGAGATTCGAGCCGGCGACCCCCTGCCGGAAAAAATGCACGACTACGAAAAGGATTTCCTGGCAGCGTTCAGGGAACCGCAGGGCAGGGAACGCCAGCGCCTGCTGCAGGATATGACCATACGCCTGGTCCGAACGGTTTCGGAAAAGATGAAAGGCTTCAGCCGCAGGGAAACGGTGGAATACTACAAATCCATCACCGAGAAAGCCTGGGCGATGGTCGAGGCGGCGGATACGCCCGAAGTGAAGAGCCGGAAGTTCGACGAAGCCCTCGAATGGACCATGCTCGACAAGGATTACGACGACCGCACGCGCCGCGTCTTTCGCGGACCTGTATTTGTTCCGACCTGGTGGGGGCGTTACGACCCGACGTTTCGTCCCGCTTCCATCCGCGCGGGCGTTCCAACGGCGGGACAGCCCGTTTCCATGCCGGGGTCATCCACCGCGCTGCCCGGCGCGGATTTCGCCGCCCAGATGGTGACGGGCGTTCAAACCTTCTCGCAGAAAGTGGTCGGCAATATCAACACATTTACGGAAAAGGTCACGAATGCGACGAACCCCATTCCTCAATCCAGGGGGACGAGCGGCGGAAGTTTCAAGGGCGGCGGCCGCAGCGGTGGATGCGCCTGTGCCTGTGCGTGCGCGTGCGCCGGCTGCGCCTGCGCTTGTGCGGGCGGTGGACGGTAATTCGATTTTCGATTGACCATTTATTAAAGGTGAGATATGGCGTTCCGCGATTCGCTCAAACATGTTTTTCAACCATCGTCCATCGTCCAGGTTCCATCGTCCGGTCTTTATCACTACATCCGCGAAACGGCAGAGGAAAAATCCCGCATCCACCTGCGGCTCGACCCCGACGGCACAGGGACGCTCATCGTCAACGCCGGCAGCGTGATGCACCTCAACCCGACCGCAGCGTTCATGGCGTGGTTGATCCTCGAAGGAAGGACGAAAGAGGAAAGCGCCAGGATTCTTACAGCGCGCTATTCCGTTTCGAAGAAGCAAGCCGAAGCCGACCTTTCCTCCTTCCTCTTTCAGTTTGAAGAACTTCTGCGTCCCGATGGCGCCTGCCCCATTCACGAACTCGAACTGGATACGACCATGCCGTTCAGCGCGCGCCCGTCCGCGCCGTACCGCATGGATTTGGCGCTGACCTACCGCTGCAACAACGACTGCGGACATTGCTACAATGCCCGCGAGCGGACCTTCCCCGAACTGACCACCGACCAATGGAAGCGCGTCCTCGACCAACTCTGGGATCTGGGTGTGCCGCACATCGTCTTCACCGGCGGCGAAGCGACGCTCCGCGACGACCTGCCCGAACTCATCCAACACGCCGAATCCAACGGACAGATCACCGGCTTGAATACCAATGCCCGCCGCCTGATGGACATGGATTACGTCAGGCGGCTCGTGAACGCCGGTCTCGACCACGTGCAGATCACGGTTGAATCCTGCGCGCCCGAAATCCACGATGAGATGATGCGCGTCAAAGGTGCGTTTCGGCAGACGATTGCGGGCGTGAACAACGTCCTCAAAACGCGGCTGTATGTGATGACCAACACCACGATGCTGAAGACGAACGTCCACACCCTGCCCGCCACGCTCGATTTTCTGGCGGATTTGGGCGTCCCGACGATTGGCTTGAACGCGCTCATCTACTCCGGGCAGGGACTCACTGTGGGCACCGGCTTGGATGAAAGCGAACTCCAGCCCATCCTCGATATGGCGGTCAAAAAGACCGCCGCACACGGACAAAAACTCATCTGGTACACACCGACCCAATACTGCAAGTTCGACCCGACAGCCAGCAATTTGGGCGTCAAAGGCTGCACCGCTTCGCTTTACAGCATGTGCATCGAATCGAACGGGAACGTCCTGCCATGCCAGTCCTACTATCACCCGCTCGGCAGCATCCTGACCGACTCATGGGACTCGATCTGGAATCACAAACTCTCTGTGCAGCTGCGCGAGCGGCGGAACCTGCCCTTCAAATGCGAGACCTGTCCCATCGTCGCGGAATGCGGCGGGGGCTGTCCGCTTCAATTCGGGAATCAACGTCAGGAACAAGGAGTTGCATTACCTGTGCTAAACTAAAGTAACCCATTACTTTAACCCGAGTTGGTGCCTTGGTTTCAAGAGGCTTCCCTCACCCCAAACAAGGTTATATCTTCTGGGATGACTTCCCCCTCTCCCGATGGGAGGGGGCAGGGTGAGGGCTTTGGGCGGGGAACCTAGAAAATCTATTGGAAGGTGGCAACTTGAGTTACTTTAGGATTAATCACATGGAAATCTGTTATCTGCTCGCGTTCCCCGATTCGGCGGAGGGAAAAATCCCGCCGCCCGAACAATTCACGGGTCTGAAGGATGCGCCCTACTTCAAACCGGTGGATATTGACCTCGTGACCCTCGGCGAAGAGACCGTGATCGTCGAAGGCTATGCCGTCGCCGTCACCCGCCAGCGTTACGACGACCAGGTGCAAATGGTCGAATGTCATTACGATCTCGATGACCCCTTCAATGCGTCCGTGTTGAAGGAACGGCTCAAGATTCAAAGCGCGCTGCAAAGCCGCTACATCCCTGAAAAACACCGCCAGAGCGGCATGTACGAGGAATACAGCATCCTGCTGGTGCAGCACGCCAAACCTGCGCCCGATAAATGGCTGGAAAAATACGCAGTCCCTCTTTCCACCTTTATCCGTTCCCAGCGCGATACGCTCGATAAAACCGAGATCGAAGAAATCCTCCAGGCGCGCGTGCACTACTCTGCGCAGGAAATGACCGTGGTGGATTGGGAGGGCGCGGTCATCATCGCCCCCAATGCCGATTACCAGTCCGACATCGCGCTCATCAAGATCGGCAACTACCAGCTCCTGCGCTACCGCATGCTGGACCAGTCCATCGAAGACATGCTCGACAAGATCCGCGATACATTCTTCGGCAACCAGAAACGCCCGCGCCCCACACGCGGACTCATCCGCCAGATCGCGGAGCACAAACTCGAAATCATGCTCGATTTCGAACGCGCCGAACAAAACATGCTGCTCATCGGCGATTGGTACACCGCCGACCTGTACGAAGCCATCCACGACCAGTTCTACCTCAGAGACTGGAAGGAAAACGTCAAAAACAAACTCGATAACCTCGAAGGCATCGTCGAAACCATCAAGGATAACTTCTCGCTTTCGTGGGAGGGTCTGATGGAGCGCGCCGAACTCATCGGTTGGGTGGTCCTACTCATCGGCTACCTCTACCTCTTCTTCGTTCAGGACCTGGCGAAAGCGGGTCCATAGGAGAACTCATGAACATCCTGCAAAAATTCTTCAACCCGTCCACGCCCCTGCCCGAGGGCATGCACCACCTGCAAGCCGTGCAGGATGAAAAACCCTATCGCATTCACCTGCGCCTGCAAAAGGACGGCTCCGGCATCCTCATCCTCAACGCCGCCACCGTCCTGCAGCTCAACCCCACCGCCGCCGAATACGCCTTTCACTTCATCAAAGGCACGGCTCCCGAAGAAGCCGCCAAGCAAATTTCAGAACGATATCGCGTCAGCCGGAAGACCGCCCTGGCGGACTTCAACAACTTTGTCGAGCGGATTCACGCCCTCATTGCCGCTCCCGACCTCGACCCCGCCTCTTTCCTGGACTTTGAGCGGGTGCAGCCCCATTCAGCGGATTCGACCCTCCGGCTGGATTGCGCCATCACCTACCGCCTGCCCGCAGGGACTCGCGCCGAATACGCGCCGGTCAAGCGTGTGGAGCGCGAACTCACCGCCGAAGAATGGATGACCATCCTCGATAAAGCCTGGGCGGCGGGCGTTCCGCACATCGTCTTCACCGGCGGCGAAGCGACCCTGCGCGACGACCTGCCGCAATTGATTGCCCACGCCGAGAAGAACGGTCAGGTCTGCGGCTTGCTCACCGACGGCTTGAAACTGATGGAGAAAACCTACTTTGAGACTCTCCTGCAAACCGGGCTGGATCACATCATGCTCATCCTGCAGCCCGACGACCCGCGCTCGTGGGACGCCATCGAGATCATCGTCCCGCAGGATATCTTCCTGACCGTGCACCTCACCCTCAACAGGGAAAACGCCGGAAAAGCGGAGGAGATTCTCCAGCGTGCTGCCTACCTCGGCGTGGAGAATGTTTCGCTGAGCGCCGCCGATGATTCCCTTGTGGATGAAATGCTCGAACTGCAAAGCGCTGCCCAATCCCTGGCGCTCAACCTGCGCTGGGACCTGCCCGTGCCATACTCCACCGCCAACCCGGTCTCCATCGAAACCGTGGACGACGCCGTTCCGCAGGGTGCGGGCAAAACCTGGCTGTATGCCGAACCGGATGGGGATATCCTGCCTGCCCAGGGCGAGCCGGATAAGGTGATGGGAAACCTGCTCAGGGACGAGTGGGAGGATATAGTTCGATAATTGCCACGCGAACCATCTCTGGCTGGCATAAGACAAACTGTCGGCGAAATGAAAGGCTTGGGTGAGGGGACAGGCTCCAGGTCCCGAATGAGGCGGGGTAAAATCAAGGCATGAGTGAACTGGTTCAATCCATCCGCGAACGATACCTGGAGACACTGGATCGAATCGCATCCGCCGCAAAAAGGGCGGGACGCAGCCCCCAAGCCGTCAAACTGGTGGTGGTCACAAAGGCTCAGCCGGTGGAGGTGGTGCGCGCCGCCATCGAGGCGGGCGCGGCGATTCTGGGGGAGAATTACGCCGAAGAAGGCGTTATGAAAATTCAATCCTTGCGCGATTTTTCTGCGGTAGAATGGCACATGATCGGTCACGTCCAAAGCCGCAAGGCGGCGCTCGTGGCTGGGAACTTTAACTTCATGCACTCGCTCGACAGCCTCAAACTCGCCCGGCGGCTGGACCGTTTTGCCGGTGAGGCGGGCAGGAAACTGCCGGTTTTGCTGGAGTTCAACGTGGGCGGCGAGGAGAGCAAGAGCGGGTGGAATGCCTGGGATGAGGCGCGCTGGGGCGAACTGCTGGACGAACTTGCCCAGGCGCTTGCCCTGCCGAATTTGCAGGTGCGCGGGCTGATGTCCATGCCGCCGCTGGGCGATACGGCGGAGTTTTCGCGCCCGTTCTTTCAGAAACTGCGCCGGCTGCAGGGTTTTCTTGCCGGGCAGTTCCCGCAGGCGGATTTTTCGGAGCTTTCGATGGGAACCAGCGTGGATTACGAAACGGCTGTGGAAGAGAGCGCCACGTTTGTGCGGGTCGGGACGGCGATCCTGGGCGCCAGAGTTTACAAAACGGAGACCGAATGAGCGTTGACTTTTTGGCTTTCTTTATACGGGTGATCGCCAACACCTTTATTTGGATTGTGATTGCGTCCTCTTTGCTTTCATTCTTCCTTTCGCCCTACCATCCGATTCGCGAGGCGCTGGACCGGATCGTTGCGCCGTTTCTGAACCCGATTCGCAATCTGATGCCGAACATGGGCGGGCTCGATTTCAGCCCTGTGATTTTGATCCTGGCGGTGGAAGTTCTGACTCGAATCCTGTTATCCATTCTGACTTATTGATGAGGTGAACCATGCCAAGAAAATATGTCCTCCATGACGGCAAGCGCGGGTCGGCGCTGGCGGTGCGGGTGACTCCGCGCGCGAGCCGCAACCAGATCGTCGGCGTGATGAACGACGGGACGGTCAAGGTGCATCTTGCCGCGGGTCCCGGCGATGAAGACGGCAACGCGGAACTGCTCGAATTTCTCGCCGAGGTGCTCGGCGTGCCGCGGACGCGCATGGAAATTGTAGCTGGCGAAAATGGACGGGACAAACTGATTTCGATCCTGGATATGGACGCGCAGACGGCTCACCAGCGCATCGTGGCGCACATGGATTGAGTTGAATCAATTTTATATTGATAAGGCGCGCCCCTGCCTGCTCTTGAAAGTCTGCGCAGCGACGCGCTTTTTGTTTTTGTATTAGACTTTATCCAAAATAAAAAATCATCCATGAAGAACACGAATTTCACGAAAATGCGAAAGAAGTCCGTGTTTCTTCGTGGATAAACAAGTTAATTCAGGTAAAGT
>QMIW01000011.1 GCA_024434165.1 Chloroflexota bacterium
TGCCCTCTCCCATCGGGAGAGGGGGAAGTCATCCCAGAATATATAACCTTGTTTGGGGTGAGGGAAGCCCCTTGAAACCAAGGCAGCAACTCGGGTTATTTATTTCAACTTACGGTATCCAGTTGGACAATACATTTACAACCAAGTCGGGATTGTTGGGATCATTTGTTTTCAAGTGAACCGCAAAATTGTGCGGACCGTCCATGCCTTCGTGCATCATGAAGACGCTGGACTGGACAATTGTGCTTTCACCGGGTTTGAGTACCATCGAACCGATGGTCAATTGGGGCGGTCAGCACCCCTCGACGACTTCGATGTACGGCTCTTCCTTGAATCGCAGCGTGCCATTGCCCGTGTTGGTCACTTTGATGGCGAAAGTCTTTTCCACATTAAACTTCACGTCGCCATAGTCAATCAACTGTTGATCCACTGCGATGGATGGCGTGCCGCCGCCATCCCCCTGACGCGCGAACAAGAATACGGCAAGGGCAACGAACACTCCGCCCAGCGCCAGGAAAAGCCAGGGGAAATTTTTCTTTTTCTGCTTTTGATATTTTTTGTCTTTCTTGCTCATAGAGCCTCCTTGCGACGTAAGAGAACGCCGCCTACTCGTATTCAAACTGGAACGAGTAGATGTACGCAATCAAATCCCAGATTTGTTCTTCGGTAAAAATCACGCCCCACATGGGCATGCCGGTTCCCATGCCGCCGCGCAGGATTTTCCCTTGTAACAGTGCGGGGCTTGCGCCCAACATGCGTCTTGGATTGGTAAAGTCAACGGGGGTTTGCATCACCATGTCCATTGCACCATCCATCACCTGCATGGAGGCTTCGCCCGCTTCCGCAAGATCATCGGCAAAGACGCCGTCGCCTGCGCCGGTCTCGCCGTGACATGCCGCGCAATTTTGGGCGTAGAGTTGCCTGCCATTTGCAAGCGATTCGGGAGTAGTGTTGGATTGCCAGAAATAGGCGACGGCATCCCAGCGTTGCGAATCCGTCAGAGATGTGGCGGATAAATCCGTGAATGCTTGATATGGAGAATGTGAGCGGTAGTAATCCAAGGATTGGAGAAATGGAGAATTGGGGCTTAATTCCTGACCGCGAATCGCGGAAGGTTTCTGTTCGGGCAGAATGGAGGAATCGTGCGGAGCGTCAAGGTCGAGGTTGAGGGAAACGTAGAGGGGAACAGAAGCAGGCTCGGATGAGTCTGAGGCGCCGCTGACTTCTATCGTACCGCGCATCCGCCAGTGATTGAGTCCGCACCAGCGCGTGCAGTAGTAGGTATAAACTCCAGGCTTGTCGAAAGTCAATGTGATGTCGGTGACTTTGCCGGGGAGGACATCCACGCTTTGCATATCCAACTGACCGACTGCGAAACCATGCACGACATCATCGGAAGTGATCTTGAGATGAAGGGGCTTGCCAACTTCCGCCTGAATAACATCGGGATTCCAGCCGCCAGCCTCTGCCATGCGAGCATGGATCAAGGGCGTGCGCGCCCAAAAAACCAATGGCGCGACAACAGCAAGCAAGATGCCAGAGATAACCAGGAAACGGGAGATGAGTTCGGAACGTTTCATAACAATAACCAAAGCATGATGGATGTGGCGACGAAACAATAAACGATGACAGGGATTGGAGAAGCCCCCGCTTCATTCACCTTTTGGGCTGTTCGCGCCGACCAGACCAATCCTACGACCAGGGCGAGTGTCTGCGCAGGCGCGAGAATGGATGTAAGCATGGGTTGCCACGCCGCATTTGCCGTGCTAAACAAATTCCAGCCAAGACCCAGCGGATCGGATAATGCGGCGAGGATGTAGGAGGCGTTGGTGAGAACGAAGGACAGGCTGAATGCCACCCAGAACATAAGACCAAGAGGAATGAGAGAACTGGAGAATTGGGCAAATTGTTTTTTGATGGTCTCCCCTCCCCCCGAATTAAGAGAGATGTTGGGAGTGAGGGCAACAGTGAGATAGAAAGTTCCTGGAAGCAGAATAAAAATAATCGCAAGGAAGATCACAGCATACGAGATCCACGCCCCTGAACCGACATTGTAGGCTGCATCTTTTATCGCACCCCACGGACCCAGCAGCACGCCCGCATAGATCATCGCCGAGCCGAGCATGATGAAGGCTTTGAAGGTTTCATCCATGCGGGTGGATGGTTTGGCAAGGTCAGCGGAGAAGGGACGCAGATTAATAGCGATGTTGTCATGCGGACAGGTGCGGATACATTCCATGCAAAGCCCACAGAAAGTATTCTTCGTCATGCCGCCGGGGAAGACATCCCACGGACAGCCATATCCGTTTGCGGAGCCGTTGTAACAAGGCTTGCCTTCACAAGTTACGCAGATTTGTTTATCTTTGATGCGCAATTCGATGGGAGCCGTTTGGGAATACAGACCGATAAACCCGCCAACGGGACAGAGATAGCGGCAAAAGGCGCGGCGCTCGAAGACGGCGCTCAGTCCAATGGCGGCGAAGAGCATGGCAGCAAGGACGATGCCTGTGACATTCGGAGTAGTGAGCAGAACACTACTGAAGAGAGCAAGAAGAAGAAACGCGATATTTTGCAGCCAGATGTTGCGGAACATCTTTGGCACGCGCAGGTTGAGCCACTTTGGTTTTTTCTCCGGCGGACTTAATACTGCGCCGTGCTGTAGCCATTCCCCTGGCAGTGGGATCGGGCAGACCGCGCACCATCCGCGCCCGAAGAATGGGACGGCGACAAGAATCAGGATTGCCCACCATGCGATCCACACAAAGACGATACTGAAGTTATGACTCCCAACCGGAGTGCCGATGAGTCCCGCAAGGATGGCAAAGATGTAACCGACCAGCATCACGATGAAGACTGCCAATTGCGGGTAACGGCTTTTGAGAGCGGATTTGAGGAGGGGGAGGCGGGTGAGTTCCATTTCAGTAACCAGTGAGCAGTTATCAGTTATCAGTTATCAGTGAGCAGTGGAGAACGTTGGAAGAAGAGCAATCCGAAGATAGCGAGTATGGAAAAACCAATTGAACGATATAGCCAATCGTTTGTGCCGACCGTCAACTTGCCGATCATGAAAGGATGCATGGCTCCGCAGGTGACGTTGCATCGGAAGCGGAAGGAGCCGGGCTTGTCTGCAACGAAGGTCAGGGTGGCGCTTTGTCCGGGGTCGGCTTCGACGGAAATATCGTAACCATCCACATACAGACCGTGGACAACGTCGGTGCTGGTGAGATGGATGGTCACCGTGTCGCCGGGGTTGACGTGAAGCTCAGAGGGAGAATAGGCAAATTGTCGCGCGTCCATCTCAAATGTCCGGTGTTGAGGCGCGGCAGGCTGAACTGGCAGGGGCACGAATGCCACCACCAGTCCAGCCAACACAAGAAGGAGAAGAGAGAAATGCGATTTCATCAGGTTAGGGGATATTGGAAGGTCCGTATTTGGAATATGTTGCGTCAATGTATGCCCTGGCATCTTGCGGACTTTTACCATCTTGCAACATGCGCATCACATCTTGAGTAATATCCACGCAGATGGAACAGCCGAGGGCGTGATTATCAAAGGTGATGCTGCCATTCGCATCCACGCCCGAAACGTAGCAATCGTAATTGGAGGTGTGACCAACGCTTCCGCAGCCGCAATAGCAGGGAATATCCTGCATGATGTCGGGGTTGGCGGTATTGAATTGGTACGCCTCCTGCACAGCCACGGGAGCGGACTGAACATCCATTGGCATTTGATCGAGCGGGGACATGGCAAGATGCACACCATCAGAATTGGATGTGGAGCAGGCAGAAACCGCAGCGGCGGTCAGCGCCAAAATAACGAGAAGGAAAAGAAACTTTCTGGTCTTTGAAAACATATTGGGTCCTCCTTGTTCGGATGACCCAATGGTAGTCTGACAACTCGAATGTCTACAGCGCAGTACGGCGGATGGGGACATGCGCCAAATGGCTTATGACGAATATCCCCTCCATTTCCTGACTTAATTCTCCCCTATGAGATATTCCACGTCCTTGTTTTCCTTTTGCGTGATGCTGATTTTCACGCCTGAGCCAGAAGAGAGTCACGGCGGTGGCGGCGCCAGCCATGCCAGCCAGAACCACCAGGCTGGATGCCGAGCCAAATAACGTCTTCCAAAATACGGCGAACAAGATCACACCGATGACAAACGCCGCGATGCAGGAAAGGTTTGGCATGTGGATTCTTGGGTGTTTCATGCTGGCTTCTCCTTAGATTACATTCCGCCTTATCGCTTCATAACCGGACCTTGAGCCTGGTCCCCCGCCCCAAAACGGATTCAATCTCCAGTCTGGCTCCGATCAAGTCCGCGCGTTCGTGAATGCCCAGCAATCCAAAGTGACCATTCGACGCAAACTCTGTCGGACTGGCAGGCGTGATGAATCCGCCGCCATTATCATTGACTTCCATTTGAACGGCTGCGTCATCAAATATGATCTTCAACTCGGCGCGCTCTGCCCTGGAGTGTTTGACCACATTGTTGAGCGCTTCCTGCGCAATGCGATAAAGCGACAACTCCACTTCGCGCGAGAGGCGGCGTTCCTGCCCGGTCTTGTTGAAGTCCACGGAAAGTTTGTTGTTCTGGCTGATTTCCCGCACCAGCATTTCCAACGCCGTGACCAATCCCAGATCTTCAAGATAAATGGGACGCAATGCCCGCGTCAGGCGGCGTAAATTCTCTATCGTCTGTTCGGCAAGCGTTTCCAATTCTTTGAGAGACTGCCTGCCGCTCTGCTCTTTGATGGATTTTTGCGCCAACTGCACCCGCTGCTTCAACGCGATTACCGCTTGAATGGTGTCGTCATGCAACTCGCGCGCGAGGCGGTTGCGCTCTTCTTCCTGGGCAGAGGTGATCGCGCCGATGTAATCGTGCAACCCTTCCTGCGCCGCCTGCACCTTGCGCGACATCTCGGTCAATTCCATTTGCAGGCGCTGTACTTCGGGAATCCCGCCCACGGATTCTTTGATGGCTTCAAAATCCCCCCATGCCAACGCCGCGGATTTTGCCTCCAGTTTTTGCAGCGGCTGGACGATCCGCGATGCGACAAACCACAATGCAACCAGCGCGAGGATAAATGCAGGGACGATCACCAGCGGCGCCATCTGAGTCAATTGCAAAGACGGACTCGAAACCATCTCCCATTCTTCTTCGGTGATGAGCGCCCAGCCTGTCGGGGGGATCGCACTGTACGCAACAACATGCTCCACATTATCTTTTTTCAAATAGGTCGTGCCGCTCTCGCCGCGCAAGGCTTCCACTACACCGGGGTGGTCGGGCGGGATGCCTTCATTTGCAAGCGGACCGCTGGCATATAAAACCCGATTGGAAGAGTCGAGCAGGAAGATGGTGACATGAGCGCTGTCTGGATAGGAACTGGCAAGCGTCTCATGCGCGAGAGTCTCTGGCGAGAAGGCTCCAGCAACGATGATGTTTTTGGAGGGAATGGTCTGCGAGACGATGATGAAGTATTGATTTGCGTCCGGGTCAAGGATGGGAGCGGAGAAAGTTGGTGCGTTTGAGGCTGAGGCGGAGAGAATGTCATTTTGGGCGACCCAGTTCCAAAGTCCGGCATGAGGCGATGTGTTGGTGAGGAGTTGACCATCCAAACTTAAGTATGCGAGTCCGCCATCGAAATCAATAGCGAGATCATCTGTTGTTTGAATGGAAGTCGTGTCTTCAGCAAGTTCAGCGAGCGCAGCCAGATTGGAGACGTTGGAAGCGCGGTGATGAAGCTCGGAGGCAAGCGCGGCAGATGCGGCTTGAACGGCGCGTTCATCGCGTTCGCCAACGAGGGCGCGCATATCCTGTTGATGAAGCGAAACACTGCCGAACGCAATCAATAACAAAAGTAAGGTCAGCGGAAGAACCGTAATGGCAAGCAGCTGCACGGTGAGTCCGCGCAGGAGTGGCGCACGCGGCTTTGTCATTCCTCGATGATATTGCCTGTAGTCTGAGAAATCAACCCCAGGGAAACCGCACGCATCACGGCTTCGGTGCGGCTGTTGGCTTGCAGTTTGGCGAAGATATGCGCGAGATGCCCCTGTACCGTGCGGTCACTAATGCTGAGCTGCACGCCGATGGCTTTGTTGGTGAAACCCTTTGCGGCAAGTCGCAGCACATCCAATTCGCGGTCAGTGAGCGGTTCAACGAGCTTCTTTTCAGTTCCCTTGAAAATGTTCGTCATCAATTTGCGCGTGATGGACGGGTCGAGCGCAGACTTGCCTTCATTGACATCGCGCACGGCTTGAATGAGTTCATCGGCTTGCCCCGTTTTGAGCACATATCCATTCGCGCCCGCCTGCAAGACCGCCATGACATACGGGTCGTCGTCGTATGCTGTCAGGATCAAAACGCCCACTTCGGGCAAATGGGCGCGCACCCAGCGTGTCACTTCGATGCCGCTGGCTTTCGGCATTTGGATATCGAGCACGGCGACATCGGGTTTGTGTTTCTGGATGAGGGACTGCGCCTCTTCCCCGTCCCCTGCCTCGGCGATGACCTCAAGGTCTTTCGCACTCTCAAGCAGCTGCCTCACCCCCGCGCGGACGATGTGATGGTCATCCGCCAGAAGGATTCTGATCTTTTGCTTTGATTTGCTCGATGACTTTGGCATAATTTACCTTGTCATACCGACTAAAGTCGGCGCTACGATTCTGAAAAACATACGGGAAGGCAAGCCAGACGATGGCAAGACCCGCCAAAAGTCCGGTGATGAAGCGCATGAATGAATTGAACGAGCCAAGCGCGTCACCTGCATAAAATGTCGCGGGGAAAGCGTTGTTCGTCAATACAGCCAGCCACGCATTTGTATCACGGAATCCGTTCCCAATGCCAGCCAGATCGCTGACCGCATGTGTGCCGCCATCAAGCACGAGCGGGAGCAGGAGAAGCGCAAATCCCCACCATGACAATAGCTTGATTCTTCGACGAAAGGGATGCCAGATTATCACAAACAGCCAGATACTTGTATAGAATGAGATCATACGGTCCGACCACGCCACCTTCCAGCCCATTGTTTCATTGCCAATGAACTGCCGCAGAATCATTGGGTTGGCGGTATTTTGCCAGGCAGATTGAATTTCGCCCAGCGAGTACATGCTCTTCTCGCCGAAGAAAAAGAAAGACCGCTCTGGGAGTTGGTGGCAAAAGAACGAATAGAAAAAGTAAAGCGCCATGCCTGCGCCCGTCCATTCCAATTGCATGAAGACAGGCGCGAGGAATGGGGCAAAGACCCACACACCGTAAATGCACAGAAAGACGACGAACCAATGGGCGCTTATCCATTGGAGGAAATTTTTTCTTTCAGGGGTGTTCGAATGGAGTGTTGACATTTCATTCCGTCTTTGTATGGTTCGTGAATTATCCCTTGCCGGCTGGAAAGCCGTTGAAGATAAGGATTTCCATTTGGTCTATCCGGTGTAATTTGACCAGGAATGTATGGGCAGTATTGCCCAAATGTCAGACAGATACTGCCGCCTTGATCTTCAATGCTTCTTTGATAGCAGCAGCCAGTTGTTTATCCGCCCGTTGGGAGAGGTCATCGGCAATGGAAAAGCGCGTCTGTCCGTCGCTTCCGTGCAGGATCAAGGCAGCAGGTTCGGCGGTCTCACCATAAACCATCAACACGACCATCTGGCAGTCACAATCCGCTGTGCCATGATTTGGGCAGGAACAATCTGGCTGGGGTTGTCGCGCCCGCGTAGCGTGCAAATCAAAAGTTTGCAAAGCCCGCAACCCGGCTTGCGATAATTTTTTCTTCGCCGCCTGCAAAGCCGCATCACAGGGCAGGTCAACTGTCAGGAAGGAAGGTGTGGTCATACTGCGCCTCTATCATTGGATGCTCCCATTGTAGACACATCCCTGAAACGCCTATAGAGCCGCGTGGCGTATTTCCGGGTAGGCGAAATTGCCTATCCCATATTTCAGCCACCTGGCGCAAGACACCTGTCATTGCAAGGGCTATGATGACGCCCAGGAGATTCTTGTTGAAGCGAATCCTTTGGATGGAAGTTGAAACAGCAGGAGGTAACGATGGCACACAAACCAGACATCAGTCGTCGTGACTTCATCAAATCAGCCGCCGTGTTCATCGGAACTCTCATCGGCATTGGAATCGGACTTCCCTCTATTTTCTATCTTCTCTCACCATCACTTGAAAAAACCGAGGATGATTCCCTTATTGATCTCGGTCCCCTGGAAAAATATCCGATTGGCATTCCAACCCGGTTTGAATTTACCCGCACCACGGTCAATGGATGGGAACGGACAGCAACCAATTACGGCTTGTTCGTTCTGCGTAACAGTGAAAATGAAGTGAGAGTATTTTCCGACATTTGTACCCATCTTGGCTGCCGCGTCACCTGGCATCCTGATCAGGGACATTACATCAGTCCCTGCCACGATGGTCATTTTGACATTGTAGGGAATGTGGTTAGCGGTCCACCGCCGCGTCCTTTGGATGAATTTATCTCTGAAATAAAAAACGACAATCTAATCGTTTCCCTCCCGCCTATAAAGCGCGCAGGGTAGATGAAAGACCAGACGCGCTCACGCCTGCGCGCGCGGCTCCATTTGAGCACGACCGCCGACAAAGTGGAATATTTGCCTGCGCGGCGCGTCAATGCCGCGTCGCCTGCGGGGAGGAAGATAAGGTGATCCAGGTTGGCGCAGGAGAGGCGGTACGCTTTACCGTCAACGAGCGTGATCCAGGCGTGATGCCCCAGTCCTGCGCCGCACTCGTCGCAGACGGATTCGCGGTGGTGATGAAGACTTTCAAATCCATTGGATTTCCTACTCGAATATTTTCACTTCGCCCCTTACATTCAGGAAGACGAGCCGCGTCTTTGCTTTAACTTGAAGTTGGTCGCGCAGGTCGAGGAGGAGATTGGTAATTGGGGGATTGGTAATTGGGAGACGAGTTGGATTTTTGAACTCGCGCCGCGATGTTCGTAGGCGCGTCGGCGAGGACGGTGAGGGGGAATTCGAGCCCTTTGGCTTTGTGGACGGTCATGAGTTGGACGGCACCTGCACTGGACGCATCGGCTGGGGTTTCCCCGCATAGAGCGCGCGGGACGCGGGGGGATTAAAACCCCCAAATTCTTAACACCCCGCCCGGCTATTTGTCTGCTAAAATGTTCAATGACAAAAAACGGTCATGCGAGATGGTTATGAGATCCTACCGCAAAGAACTCTGGTTCAACATCCCATCGCGGCGGGGGTTTGTGAACATCACCCGCCAGGTGGAGGAAGCCCTGCATGAAAGCGGAATCAGGGAGGGCTTGATTCTGGTCAACGCCATGCACATCACCGCCTCCGTTTTCATCAACGACGATGAAAGCGGCTTGCACCACGATTACGACAAATGGCTGGAAAAACTCGCCCCGCACGAGCCGGTCAACGGGTACCGCCATAACGACACCGGCGAAGACAACGCCGACGCGCACATGAAGCGCCAGATCATGGGACGCGAAGTGGTCGTGGCGGTGACGAATGGTCAGCTCGATTTTGGGACGTGGGAACAGATCTTCTACGGCGAATTCGACGGACGCAGGCGAAAGCGCGTTTTGATCAAGATCATCGGAGAATGAACCCCGGCGTCAAAACGAAAAACCGCATCCTGCGGCAGGTATACAATGCCCTGCTGGTCGAGATCGCGCAGGCGATGGCTCTGCCGCGCAGCCAGCTCACGGATGGATTCATCCGCCTTTTATTCGGAACGGCGGCGCTCCGGTTTTCCAAACTTGCGGTCGAGCTGGACCGCCGCATACAGCGGCAGGGGATCATGGCGGGCGCGCGCTGGCTGTTGGAGCGGTTCGTAACCGGGTTCGAAGCGAGCGGCACGGAGTTGATTCCGGCGCAAGGACCGTTGATCATCGCCTCGAATCACCCCGCCTCCTACGACGGGCTGGTGATCTCCGCCTGTGTTCCGCGCGCCGATTACAAGGTCATCATCGGGGATATTCCATTCTTTCGACACCTGCCGCACGTCAGCGGCTGCGCCATCTTCTCCCCCGCCCCCAGGGATGTCTTTGGGCGGATGCAAACCGTGCGTCACGCCATTCGGCACCTGAAAAGCGGCGGCGCGCTGTTGATCTTCCCGCGCGGCGGCATCGAACCGGAACCAGCCTTCATGCCCAAACCGGACGCCGAATTTCATAAATGGTCGCGCAGTCTTGAAGTTTTTATGAAAAACGTCCCTGAAACGCAGGTGCTTGTCACCGCGGTAAGCAATGTGATTTCAAAAAAAGTGTTCCATCATCCCATTACCTGGCTTCGCAAAGCCCGCCCCGACAGACAGCGCCTGGCGTTCATCTATCAATTCGTCCGGCAAACGTTGAGCGGAAAAGAGTTGTTTGGCTTGCGCCCCCGTGTTACATTCGGGGAACTGCTCGGAGGCGAAAACCACAAAACCGTCCTCGCGGAAATCGAGCAGTCCGCAAGGAGGACGCTGGCAAGACATTTATCGGTCGTTCGATCCACCTGACAAAAGGAGAGAGCATGCGTTTACAAAACAAAATCATCGTCACCCTCATCGCCGAAGGTGTGGAAGATCTGGAATATTACGTCCCGCTCATGCGCTTGCAGGAGGAAGGCGCAAAGGTGTTGAGCGCCGCCCTCGACCTCAAACCTGTGCGCGGAAAGAACGGGCTGGTCATCACACCCGACACAAAAATCGAAGATTTGAAATCAAGCGATCTCTTCGCCGTGATTCTGCCCGGCGGCTGGGCGCCCGATAAACTTCGCCGCTACGATGCGGTGAAAAAACTCGTCAGAGAAATGAACGACGCCCAAAAAATCATCGGCATCATCTGTCATGGCGGCTCGATCGCAATTTCCGCGGGCATTATCAAAAAAGGTCAGCGCGCCACCGGCTCGACCGGCATCAAAGACGACCTCGTCAACGCGGGCGCGGTCTGGGCGGACGAACCCGCTTTCCGCGAGGGCAACCAGGTTTGGGGGCGGGTGGTGGCGGATATTCCCGACTTCAACCGCGAGCTTGTGAAAGCCTTAGTCGAGGGATAAAGGCTCGCGCTTCATCGTCGCAGGAATCGGAACATCCAGCAGATGAAGAACGGTGGGAGCGATCTGCAAGTGTGAGATGACCTCACCCGTCTCGCCTCTTCCCGGACGTGCGGGCTGGATCGCATAAAAAGGCACTTCCCTCTGCTCCGGCGTGGTCCCGCCATGATTTCCATCGGCGTTGATGCCATGGTCGCCGGTGACGAAAATGATGTAGCCGCGCTCGCGCCACTCCATGATGAGCGGCGCGAGTTTCATATCCTGGTAAACGGCTTGATTACGATACGCCTTCGAATCGGAGCCAAAGGTCTCGCCGAAATAATCCATGCCCATCGGGTGCAGCAAAAGATAATCGGGTGAAAACCTGCGGACGAGATGCGCCGCGCTGTTGAACAGCTCGAGGTCTGGATACGCATCCTCCGTGTAAAAACGCCCGTGCTGGATGGCGAGGCTTTCATCGTCCACTTCCCTGTCGTCAATGGGATCGAAGGGCGCGCGGTTGTATAACTCGGAATACCAAAAATACGCCGCCGCGGCAGTGACCCTGCCCGCATCCCTCGCAGACTGGAAGATGTTCGGCTTTTTTGAGAGTCGTACCACAGAGTTGGCGACAATGCCGTGCTCGCTCACGGGCAAGCCGGTGTGGATGGTCTCGTACATCGGGCGGGACATGCTTGGCAGTTCTCCCACAATTTTGTAAAGGCTCGCCTGCTTTGTCTCCACCAAATGACCGAGAAAACCCATATTGGCTTTGGCAACGTCGTATCGCAGCGCGTCGGAAAGAATCAGGATGACTTTGTTCATGGTTTTATCCGATGAAAAACGGTTCGGGATGACCTGCCCACCGCCGAACCGTTCTACCGTCCAATATCAGCAAAAGACATATATTGGGTTT
The DNA here is from genome assembly GCA_024434165.1 of Chloroflexota bacterium. Taxonomy (GTDB): domain Bacteria; phylum Chloroflexota; class Anaerolineae; order Anaerolineales; family Villigracilaceae; genus Villigracilis. The sequence continues at coordinate 11,928 of QMIW01000011.1, forward strand.
TGGGAATTTGGCGGGTTTTCAACCCGCCCGACAAATGCTGATGCAAGAGGCATAATATACAATCAATCTTCCAGGACCAACACCGCTTCCTTCGAGCAGGTCACCTGGTCCCGGCTGCCGATTTTTGGCAGTTCGAGGAAAGGGTTGTTGAAGGTATCCATGTTGAACTTGGTGTTGCCGACCTTCACCTGAATCCGCACCACTGCCCCCAGGAAGGTGATGTTCTCGATGGAACAATCCAGCACGTTGTCCTTCCGCTGTTCGGAAGCGAAACTGAAGCGTTCCGGGCGGATGGATACCCTGACTGCATCGCCCTTCCTCTTGGATTTGATTTCGGAAGCCGTCACCAGCTGAACGCCGTCCAGGTTGAGAATACCCCTGGAGGCGTCAACCACCTCCGCATTGGCGGTGTTGAGCGAACCCACAAAGTTCGCAACAAATTGGGTTTGAGGGAAATTGTAGACTTCGAACGGCGTCCCCACCTGTTCGATCAGTCCCGCGTTCATGACCACGACGCGGTCGGAGATGGAGAGCGCCTCCTCCTGGTCGTGCGTGACGAAAATGGCGGTGATGCCCATCTTCTTCTGAATGGCGCGGATCTCCGCGCGCAGGGAAACGCGGATCTTGGCATCCAGGGCAGATAGCGGCTCATCCAGCAGCAATACCTGCGGATGGATGGCAAGCGCGCGCGCAAGGGAAACACGCTGCTGCTGCCCGCCCGAAAGCTGATAGGGAAACTTTTTTGCATGGGCTTCCAGGTTGATCAGGCTGAGCATCTCATCCACGCGCTGGTTGATCACGCTTGCGGGTTCCTTGCGAACGTGCAGCCCAAAACCGATGTTTTGAGCGACCGTCATATTCGGGAACAGGGCGTAGGATTGAAAGATCATGCCTACATTGCGCTTGTTGGGCGCCGCATTTGTAATATCCGCTCCGTCGAGCAGGATTCGACCGGAGGTCGGCGTTTCGAATCCAGCCACCATGCGCAGCGTGGTGGTCTTTCCGCAGCCGGAGGGTCCGAGGAACGAGACGAATTCGCCTTTTTCAATGTCGAGATTGAAATCATCCACCACTACGGTATCGCCAAACTTTTTTGTTACATGCGAAATGGATAAGTAGGTCATCGAAGGCACTCCACCGAAGCTTTATTCCGTGTCGTTCTCTTGTGTGCGCCCGGAAGCGCCGCGACCCAAAAAGTCAATCACTCCCATCGCCGCCCAGGTGATCGCAAAGGAAACGATCGCCATGGCAGAAGGTTCGTAAACCTTGCTGCGGGTCAGGTCCGCCATGTACGGACCCAGGGTATCCTGAGCCATATAAAGCGCAATGGTCAGTTCGCCAATGACAATGGCAAAGGTCAGCAATGCGCCGGATAACAAAGCGACCCGCAGGTTTGGGAAGATCACCCTGAAGATAATGGTGCCCCAGTTGGCGCCCAGGCTTTGAGCCGCTTCGGTCAGTGTGCGGACGTCAATCGCCCTCAAGCCGTTATCCACCGAACGGAACATATATGGGAAGGACAAAGCCACATACATGCAAATCAGAAGGACCCGGGAACTGTCATAGGTGGCGGTCAGCAGCAGCGGCGGACGGCTGTAGAGGCGGATGACGCCAAACACCAGGACGATGGCGGGAATCACGAACGGCAATAATGTGATGAATTCGACGAGGGGGCGCGCCCTGGGCAGCCGCAATGTCACCCAGTAGGCTGTGGGGACAATAATGAGCAGGCTGAGGACGATGGTGGCAACGGCATTTACAATCGCTTCGCTGAAGGCTGGCAGAAAGTTTGCGTCGGCAAACAATCTGCGATACGCCTCGAATCCAAGCGTGCCCTTTTCCGCCCGCAATGACCAGTAGAAGGTGGCGCCGAGCGGCACCAGAAAATAAAGAGCCGCCGCCGTAAAGATCAACCAGGACCAAAACCGGTTTTTCACGGCAGAGGGTCCGGCTGCCGCAGTGGAGGTCGGGAGCTGGGAAATGGTCATCGAAGCCACCTTTCCGAACGGCGCTGGAGGATGGAGTAAAAGGAAATGGACACTGCCATAATGAACACCATTCCCATCGCCACCGCGTAACCCAGCCCGGGGTTGTGCAGCACATCGCCCGAAATCTGCTGGCCGATCAGAAGCGTTGCCAGGGTAAACAATCCTCCCGTCAGGGCGTAGGCGGTCGCATGGGCTCCAAATGCGTTGCCAAAGAGCAATATCATGGTGCCCAAAATCGAGGGGGTCAATATTGGAAGCGCGACATGACGCCAGTATTGAGCCCGGGTTGCTCCGAGATTTTCCGCCGCCTCGCGCCATTCGCGCTTGAGTCCGTCGAGCGCGGGGAGAATCGTAAGCACCATCAAGGGAATCTGGAAGTAAAGATACACCAGTGTCAATCCCAGGAAGGAATAGAGACTGAAGCCGGATTTATAGAGGTCAACGCCGAACAGCTCGAACAGCGCCGTAACCAATCCGACACGACCCAGGGTAAAGACATAAGCCGATGCGAGCGGAACGCCGGCAAAATTCGAGGCAACCCCGGAAAACGTGGTGGTGATCATTCGAAACCGGGGGGGAAGTCCACCCATCGAAATCACCCATGCTACGAGAAACCCGATCAACCCGCCAAGGATGGCGGTCGTGAGGCTGATTCGAATGGACATCGCGTAGGCGTTGATGACGGTATCGCTTGTCAGTTGGCGATAGTTATCGAGCGTCAACCCTCCCCCCGAACTTTCCAGGCTGCGGTACCCCAAAATCAGCGTTGGACCGATCAGGAACAGGCTGGAGAATATAAGGAAAGGAAGCAAGCCAAGCCAGTTCCCGAACTGGGTGCGTGGGGGGCGCTGAGCGCCCCCCACGGTTGAATTCCTTGATTGAGAATTTGCAGCAGCGGGCTTCATCGAAGATTAGGGCGAAGGTTTGACTTCGACACCGACCACTGTGGGCCAACCTTCGGTGATGATCGCCTTGGCGGCGTTGATCTCTTCAATGGTCGGGAAGTAAGCGCCTTCTGTGCTGGGAAGCTGCTCGGCTACTTCCGCGGGGAGAGTGCCAGCCTTCGACATCGCCTCGAAGCGGATCGGGTGGCAGAAGCCCTTGGCGTAACCGATCTGTCCTTCGTCGGAATACAGGTACTCCATCCACAGCTTGGCAGCGTTGGGATGAGGTGCGTAGGCGCTGATCGCCTGAACGTAGACGCCTGCAAGGCGGCCTGCGCTCGGTACAATGGTCTCCAGGTCGGGGTTGCCGGCAAGGTTCACATCGTTGGCAATCGAGTTATACGACCAGTCAATCAGGATCGGGGTTTCGCCGATGCCGACCGTGCGCGAGTCGCCGTCAATCGGAACGAAGTTGCCAGCCTCGTTGAGCTGTTTGAAGAACTCGAGCCCAGCCTGGGCAGCCTCTTCCCCGGTGGCGCCCGTGGCAAGACCCGCAGCCCAAACCGACAGAATGGCTGCGTTCGAAGTCAAAGGATCGCCGGAAAGGGCAATTTGTCCGTTGTACTCAGGCTTGAGCAGGTCGGCGTACTCGGCAGGCGGAGTCGCCACTTCGCTGGTGTTGATCGAGAACGAAAGCACTCCATAGTAGTCGCCGTACCAGTAACCGTCGGGGTCCTTGGCGCCGTCGGGGATGTCGTTCCAGGTCGCCACTTTGTAGGGCTGGATCAGTCCTTCTTCTTTGGCGGTGGGTCCGAATGCCAGACCCACATCAATCACATCGGGAGCCTGCGGACCCGGGTTATCCTTGTTGGCTCGAATCGCCTCGAGTTCCTCACCCGAACCGGCGCCGGGGTCAAGTTCATTAACTTCGATGCCGGGATACTTGGCTTTGAAACCTTCGATGATGCCGCCGTAGTTGCACCAGTCGTGCGGAAGCGCAATCGTGGTGAGCATGCCTTCCGCCTTGGCGGCTTCGTACAAAGCAGCCATCGGGTCATCCGAGGGAACTTCACCGGAGGGGGCCTCCGTGGCGCCGCCGCCGCAGGCAGACAGCAAGGTTGCGGCAATGATGAACAGAGCAAGCAATTGATAGGCAAAGTTTTTCGTACGCATCTCTTTCTCCTTTATGGTTTGGATGGATCTAACGAACGAATTGACCTGCATTTGTTCTGTTCTTTGTTCCCTGCACCTCCGATCTGTTAACAAACCTTTAACATTTTAACATTATCAATATTCAAAGTCAAACCAGCGGTTTTTCTTTGAACGAATGACCGAATCGCTCAAATACGGATGTTGAAAAACAACAACATGGCATAAATAACGGCGGAAAACAACGCGCTGATGGGAATGGTAATCACCCACGCCGTCAGGATGTCGCCCGCCACGCTCCAGCGCACCTTGCCAAACCGCTCCGAAGCGCCCACGCCGATGATGGCGGAACTGACCACCTGCGTGGTGCTGACCGGCAAGCCGCTCAGCGTGGCACTCAGAATGACCAGACCAGATGTCAGCTGCGTGGCGAACCCATGCACCGGGCGAATCTTGTAAAACTTGCCGCCCAGCGTGCGGATCAACCGCCAGCCGCCCAACGCGGTCCCCGCCGCCATCGTCCCGGCGCTGACCAGCATCACCCAAAAAGGCACGGAAAAATCCGCCAGTACGCCGCTTGTGATCAGGCTCAAAGTGATGATGCCGATCGTTTTTTGGGCATCGTTGGTGCCATGGCTGAACGCCAGTGCAATCGCGGTGACGATCTGGCTCCGTTTGAAGAAGTTGTTAATGTGCGGGGTCGCGTGGAGCGAGAGCAGGTAAATCACCCTCAGGATGACGAAGCCCGCCGCAAACCCGACCAGCGGAGAGATGAACAGCGCAAGCAGTACCCTGACCAAGCCGGAGAATTGGATCGCCTCCCAGCCGGAGGAAATCAGCGCGGCGCCGATCAGACCGCCGATCAGGGCGTGGGATGAACTGCTGGGAATTCCAAAGAACCAGGTGATCAAATTCCACAGAATGGCTCCCAGCAAGCCGACCATCAACGCCTGGAGGGAGATCGTATGCGGCGCGACAATATCGCCCCCGACGGTCCTGGCGACCGTCACCCCAAAGAGAAAGGGACCGAAAAACTCGGCGGCGGCGGTGACCATCAATGCCGTGCGCGCGTGGAAAGCGCGCGACGAGATCATCGTTGCCACAATGTTGCTCGAATCCCTCATGCCGTTGATGAACTCGAATGCCAGCGCAAGGATGATAACAAACACAAGCGAAGCGGATGTTAACATCGGGTTATGTTTTCTTTACGACAATATCCGCAATGATGTTCGCGGCTTCGTCGCCGCGGTCCGCCGCATTGGAAAGGTGGCGGTACACCTCACGCATCTTGAGCATTTCGACCACATGATGAACGTCCTCGGGCCCGCTGAACAGGTCGGCGATGGCTTCGCGGTAAACCGCCTCCACGCGGTTCTCGAGCGCCTTCGCGCGCTGGGCATGGTCAATGGCGACGTTCGGATTCTTCGGAAGGCGCTGAACCCCGTGCCAGATCTCATACGCCGCATCCTTCAACAATGAGGCGATTCTCTGCATGTACGGCGTGGACTGTACCTTCAGAATCTCCATTTCCATTACGGTGGTATCGGCGTAATCTACCACATCGTCAATCGAACGGGAGAGCGCAAAGATATCCTCGCGGTCGAACGGCGTGACAAAGGTGCGGTTCAACTCGTCAATCAGAATGCGGCGGACTTCATCCGCCTCCTTCTCCTTCATGGACAATTGCTCCGCGATCTCCGAGTCCCGCGTCTCCAGGTATTTGACGAGCAGGCGCAGCCCTTCAAAGGCAAGCGCCGCCTGCTCCTCGATCAGTTTTTGGAATTTATCTTCCTTGCGTTTGAAAATACGAAACATAAACTCACTTTCCTATGTTCAGGGAATTGGCTCCAGCACGCCCGGCACCATGCCGGGAAACGCCGCGCGAAGTTTCTCATCCAGTTCCGCCGAAATCAAGGGCGCGGTGTTGACCGCCATGATCTCCCTCACACGCTTCATGGCGCGGGTGTGAATATCCGTCGAGCCTTTCTTTTCCCAAATGGTGCGCGCGTCGCGGTCGGCGATCTTCGTCATCACCGCTTCGGTCTTCATGCGGCTGATGGTGTGTTTTGCCGTGATGAACGAGCCGCCCGGACCGATTTCCTTGACGAGATTGACAGCCAGGTCGTCATCGCTGAACGAAACGCCGCGTTTGAGGCGCTTCATCATCAACGCCATTTCATCGTCAATCACGGCTTTGGCAAAGTCGAAGGTCTTGAGCGCATCAATCAAGCCGCCGATGTTGAACATATCCATGCCTGCCAGCAGACCCGCGATGCCGGACATGCCCGTTTCATATCCCGACTGTGCATCGTTCAATTTGGAATTCGTCAAGCCAATGTAACCGCCGCACGGCACGTTGTAAAACCGAGCCAGCTGCGCGAACGCCATGTGCAGCATGCCGCATTCAATCGCGCCCGATGTGTACGCGCCTGAGCGCATGTCCGCCACCGTGCCAAGCGTGGCGTAAATCGTTGGCGTGCCTTCGCGGGTCATCTGCATCAGCATCAGCGCGGATAAAAATTCCGCGTTGCCCTGCGCCAGCGTCCCCGCCATGGACATGGGCGAGGTCAAGCCCGCGTTCGGCACGATGGTCGGATACACGGGCAAACCTTCCTTCGCAAAGAACATCACGTTCTCGGTCGAAAGATGGTCCATTGTCAGCGGCGAAACAACCGGGCAATAGTGATGCGTCAAAAACGGATGCGCCTTGTACGCCTCCTCCCCGCCCGCCACCAGGTACGCCAGTTTCATGATGCTGAGCGTATCCTTCATGTTGGTGGTGGTAACGCGGATCGGTTTCAGACAATACTTGATGGAGGGATACAGCCGCGAGAGGGTGAACTGGTCCGCGGGTGCGTCGTCTGCCAGCGTGGAAATGGAGAAGATATCGTAACCCGGCAATTCGTTGATGAGATGCGCGATCTGCGCGATGTCCCGCGACTCGGCGCGTCTTTCCTGACCTGTAACCGGGTCAATGATATCCGGGGCTGAACTTGCCGTGACGATGACCGGGCTATCCTGGGGAATCGTCTTATCAAACTTCGGGTCGCGCGCGTGGAAGGTGAACGACGAAGGCGCCATTTTCCGGTATTTCTCCACCACCGCGCGGGGGAATTTGACCCGCTCCCCCTCCACGATACAGCCGTGGTGTTGGAACAACTCGCGCGCAGGTTCGAAGCGGACTTTCAATCCGACTTCTTCCAAAATTTCCAGCGACGCTTCGTGAATCTTTTCAACCTGTTCCTGTGTAAGCAGTTCGGCAAATGTCATGGCATATCCTTCCGATAAGTTATTCGACCAGCGATTTCTTCACTTTTCTATGATGAATGACTTTCTTTTTGGGCAGAACCTTCTCGACCAGTTTCTGCCCGCTTTTGACCAGGGGATTGTTCACGATGGGACTGTTCTGCGGCAAAGTCAACAACCTGCGAATTGTGTGGAACCGGTCGCCGCGATACACCATGCGCTCGATTCGCACGGTGCGCGCCAGCCCCAGGATTTCCGGCACGGGGAACATGCGCAGCCCCGAACGGGTCACCTTGAGCGACGCCGCCGCAATCGCAAAACGGACGGTTTCCTCCAGCCCCCAATGATGGAGATACCCGTAGATAAAACCGGATGAAAACGTCGCACCCGCGCCGGAGGCATCCACCGCCTTGACCCGGGGCGCATACGCGCGGATGATCTCGTCGCCCTGCACCACCATGCACCCCTGACTCGCCATGGTGATGATCGCGGTCTGAATGCCAGCCTTGATCAGTTTGCGCGCTGTTCCAAGCATTGCCTGCTTTTTACCGATCTGCGCCGCATCCGTCACCGCCTGGCAGATGGTGACCATGCCTGCGTATTTTTTCAGCAAATCGGGATGCGTGTGTCCGTGCTCGAAATTGAGAAAGACCGGCACGTTATGCTTCTTCGCCTCCTGCATGGCGCGGACGATATGATCGCCGTCATACCAATCCACATACAGGAGTTTGGCTTTTCTAATCAGGGAGAGATCCGCCGTATCCAGCGTGCCGAGGATTTCCTTCGACCTCTGCCAGAAATACGTGCGCGCGCCCTTTTTATCAGAGACATTGACTTCAAGCGGCGTCTTGTACTGGTCTGTAAAGCGCACCTTTCCTTGCACGCCGAATTCCTTCAATCGTTCCGCGACGAACCTGCCCAGCAGGTCGTTCCCCACTGCTGTGCCGATCATCCCCGAAGGCACGCCCCACTGGCTGAGGTTGCAGGCAATGATCGCCGCATCGTCGTACACATATTCGCTCACTTCGTGGACGATGGCGCCGGTGTTGTGCTTCGGGAGTCTATCCAGCGCCATGATGTAAACGGGGGTCAACATGCCAAAACCGACGTAGGCAGGAGGGATGGTTTTACTTTTGGGCATAAAGCATCAAGCACAAAGGACACGAAGTACACAAAGGCTTGCCCTGAGAGATACTCGAATGGGAATACCTTTTGTTAAATGCGCCTCCTTCGTGACCTTTGTGCCCTTCGTGTTTAATAAGCATTTTCACGCTCGCAACTTCTCGCCCTTCGGGTCATACAACACGGACGCGGTCACTTCTGCTTCGCGCCGACCTTCGATCAACTCAACCATGAAGCGGCTGCCCTTCTTCGCCAATTCAACCGGCAGATAGGCGTAAAAGATGTTTTTCTTCACTGTAAAGCCATACCCGCCGCTACGGACGCGGGTCAGCACCTTGCCTTCGTGATAGACCGCTTCGCCGCCGTAGATTTGGACGAACTCATCGGCGTCGGTCAAGACCAGCGTGCAGAGTTTGCGCTTGATTCCATCCGCTTTTTGCTTCACCAGCGCCTCGCGCCCGATGAAATCGCCTTTATCGAGATCAACGCAAAAACCAAGCCCCGCCTCGTAGGGAGTTTCCATCGGCGTAATATCCGCCGTGAAATATTTAAAGCCCTTCTCCAGCCGCAGCGGATCCAACACCTTATACCCGCCGAGTTCCATGCCAAACTCTTTGCCCGCTTCGACGAGCAGATCCCACACCATCGCCGCATGGCGGTTCGGGATGTAAAGTTCCCAGCCCAACTCGCCCGCGTAACTGACGCGCTGAGCCAGCGCCCGCGCGCCGTTGATGTGAATCGGCTTCGTCATCAAGTATGGATGAGCCTCATTGGAAACGTCGTCACTCGTCGCTTTTCGCAACACGTCACGCGCCTTCGGTCCCCACAAGGCAAGACAGGCATACTCTTCGGTAATATCGCGGATGGACACTTCGCCATCCTTCTCGTCCACGTGCATCAGGAGGCGGGCATGGTCGTTGGCGATGAAGCCCGAACCCGTGATGACCCAGAAATACTCCTCGCCCAACCGTGTAACCGTCAAATCCGACTCGATCCCGCCGCGCGTGTTGAGAAACTGAGTATACGCTGCGCTGCCAATGGGCTTGTCAATATTGCTGGAGGTCAGTCTCTGCAATAATGGCAATGCGCCTTTGCCCTTCACTTCGATCTTTCCAAACGAAGTCAGATCATACAAACAAACCCGCTCGCGGGTGGCGATGTGTTCCTGCCGCAGCCGTTCGAAGAACGGCGGCTTCGCCCAGCCCCATTGACGCTGGTCCTCGCCCATGCGGCGCGAAGGCTTGCCGGGGTCGAAGTAATTGACGCGCTCCCAGCCGAACTTCTCGCCGAAGACCGCGCCATTTTCCAGCAAACGATAATGCACAGGGCTGACCCGATGCGGGCGCGCCCGCTCATGCTCGTCGTGCGGGAAGCGCAGGCGGTAATAATATTTCACACTCTCGCACGTGCGCTCCGCCGCGTACACAAAATCGGAATAATAATTTCCAAAGCGCGTGGCGCGGTAGCCGTATACATCCACCGGCGCTTCGCCTTCGATGATCCACTCCGCCAGCAGTTTGCCCATGCCGCCTGCGCCGCCGTAGCCGTTCAATGACATGCCCGCCAGCATCCAGAAGCCGCGCACACCGGGCATCGGTCCCAACAACGGCTGGCAGTCCGGCGTGTATGCGCCGGGATGACAAACCAGCGTGATGATGCCCGCCTGGTCCAAAAACGGCAGTCTTCGTATCGCGCCTTCGAGCAGCATCTCAAACTGTTCGAAGTTACCGGGCAAACTCCTGCCGCCATGCTCCCACGGCACGCCGTCAATCCAGCGCGCGATGGGGTTCGGCTCGTAACCGCCGATCACCAAGCCGCCCTGCTCCTGCCGCATATAAACAAGGTTATCAGGATCGCGCAGGCACGGCGTATTCGGATCGAATTCATGCCCCGGCACCGCGCGCAAAGCGATGTGTTGATGATCAACCGGCGTGGTGGGGATATGGATGCCCGCCATAGCGGCGATTCTGGGAGCCCACAATCCCGCCGCGTTGATGATGATCTCGCATCGAATCTCGCCCCGGTCTGTTACCACCGCCCGAACCTCTCCCTTCGGTGAGAGTTTGATCCCGGTCACGCGCGTGTTGGTATAAACCTCCACACCCAATTGTTTGGCGAAATTCGCCATCGAAGTGGTGGTGATGTACGGGTCGAGCTGCCCGTCGCGCGGAAGGTAAATGCCGCCGTACAAATTCTCTTTGGAAATTTGCGGCATGACCTTCAACGCCTCTTCCGGCGAAATGACCTCACACTCCAAGCCCAATGCTTTCGCCCGGCTGACACTGCGCTCCAACTCCTTGAGTTGTTCCTTGCTCGACGCCACCCGCAAACTGCCGACGTGATTGAACAATCCCAACTCGCTGTACAACTCCACGCTGTACATGCGGAATTTGAGCATCGCCTGCGACGTGGCAAATTGAGTCACCAGCCCCGCCGCATGGGACGATTCGCCGCTGGCGATCTCGCCCTTTTCAAGAATCACCACATCCTTCCGCCCATATTTCGCCAAATGATACGCAACCTGCGCGCCGTAAATCCCGCCGCCGATGACGACAATTTCTGCCTGAGTTTTCATTCAATTCACCTATTTTGTACTTTGATGGTCGAGTAGTGGCGCCGAGCCTCAAACGGCAAGTGCGCCACGTATCGAGACCACCCACTCATGAATTGCTTTCACACAATCGGTGGTCTCGATATGCCACTCGAAAACCACTCGCGATACTCAACCACCGATTTATTTTTTAACATCCACCAACCACCCCTCGAACTCGCTCGAATCCATCTTCTCCACCGCCCTGCCCCAGCGTTCGATTGCCCAGCCCCAGAAGTCGAAATCAATCGTGGAGATCTTCGCCTGGATCGCAGCCCACAAGCCCCAGCCTACGTCGGACATGATCATGTTCAATTTCATGCGCGCGATCAGGGAAGGAGTCGCTTCGCCGAAATAGGCAGCGCACACTTCCGCGATTTGAGAATCGAAGAATTGCATTTCCTGGCAGGTATTTCCCAACTCGAAGGTCGGGTCGTTGTTGCCGCTGTATTCGTAATCAATCAACCATAATTGCCTGCCGTCGTCAATGTAATTTTCAGCCAGCAGGTCGTTATTGCAAGGAACGGTCGGCAGCGGCTTGGCGCTCATCGCCTGCTCGATGCGTCGGACCGTCTCCATGCGTTCGTTGTACCCGTCGGGGATTTTGATCTCGCGTTCACGGCACAGGCTGAGATAATACTCCGTGAGGCGGAACATGTTGAAGTCAAGCAGGAAGCGCGGGCCGGCATGAAGTTTTTTGATCGCCTGCGCCATGCGTGCCGGCATCCCCGGCTCGTTCAAGGATTCCTTCGACATGGTCTTGCCGTTGATGAACTCCAAAACCATCGCGTCGAATTCCGGGACGTGATACATCACCCTCGGCGCAACGCCCGCTTCGCTGGCGGCTTTGGTGTTGTGATATTCGTTTTTGCGGTCAATCGCCAGCAGTTCCGTGCTTTCACCCGGCACGCGGATGAAGAACGGAGTCCCATCCACCTCCACCTTGTAATTGGTGTTGGTCAACCCGCCCGAAAGCGGCTGGATGGAAATATTTTTTCCTTTCCAATCTTCGATCTTTGCGACGACTTCTTCGATTATTGTCATACATACTCCAGAGTGTAGAACAAGTCTATAGACTTGTTCTACAGACTTGTTCTACGCTGGAAATGAAAGATTTATTCGGGCGGGATTTCCTTGAAGGCGTAATCCACGTTGATGCCCTTGGACTTCTGCGCGTTCTTGGCAAGGAAATACCAAACCGCCGAAACCAGCAGCACACCGAACACCACCGTGTACGCCAGCGTGCTGGTGAGACCCAGCCGCGCATCGAACATGAACATCAACAGCATGACCGTGCCGAAGATGAAGCCGATCACGCCGAGGATGGTCACGAGCGGAACGCCGCCGAGTTTATACGCCGCGCCGGGCGATGATTCGTAAACATCCTTTGCGCGGTAGGGCAGCAGCGCGCCCGCTAGGCAGGTGATGACGAAGACGTAACCGCAGGCAAACGTCACGCCGAGGGTTAAACCCACCCAGCCGGGATGCAGGTTGTAGAGGAAGATGACCGGGATGCTGGCGATGAAATACGCCCAGTGCGCGTTGGCAGGGGTGTGACGCTTCTCATCCACTTTGCTGACCCATTCGGGAAGCAGGCGGTCGAGCGACATGGCGACCATCACGCGCGTCATGCCGATGTAGCAGTTGTGGACGATCTGGTGCGAGTTGAGGATGTAGCCCAAGCCAATGATGATGACCACCAGCGGGCTGGCAGTGAGCGCGACCGCGATGATGTTGGGCCACAGCCAGAAGCCTGCAATTTTCGCTTCTGCCACGCCCGCCCAATAGCCCGCGCCCGCGACGTACAGAAATTCCGTGCCGACGGCTTTCTCCAGCGCGGCGGCAAGGAGTGCAAGCAGGATGCCCGTGAAGATCAGCGAGCCGACGATGATGAACATCTGGTCTTTAAAGGAACGCGCGTTTTTGATCTCGCCGTTCTGCTGGGCGGAGTAGGTCGCCCATTGCAGCGAGGTCCACGCGATGGGCGCCACCAACAGGGTGGCAATCATGCTGAAGGGCGGGTTTAAGTCCACGCCCGCGGCGACGGAAGCATCCTTCGCCGTCTGCACGAAGTTATCCACACCGGCAATCGCTCTGGCAAACGCATCCAACTGTGCGGCGGAGGAGGCGGGGTTGCCCATGAACAGCACCACCAGCATGGTAATGAAGGCAAGAATGGTGCCGACAATCATCACGTTCTGGAAGCGCACGTAATTCTTGAAGCCGCTGATGAGGATGAGCGCGGAGACGAACGCATTCAGGATGCTGGTAATAATGATGCCGGTGGAGCCGGTGAACCAGATGCCCAGGTTCGAGAGCGCCGCGCTGCCCATCGTTGCACCCAAGCCGAGGAACAGCGGTGCAAACCCAAGATACGAGAGCAGCCAGCCGGAAAGCGCCACCCATTGCAAAATCCAGATCACATAGCCAGACATCACAACCGTGAACGCCACGCCGCCGCCGAACACGCGGCTTTGGAACACATAGTCGCCGCCGGAACGCGGAAGCGCCGTGGAGAGCCACACATACACCAGCGCAATGGGGATTTCCAGCGCCATCGCGAGCAGGATTCCCCAAACGAGTTTGCCGCCCGGCAGCGCGCCCGGCGCCCACAAATACGTCCAGGGGAAGATCAAGCCCATCGTCAAAATGTTATAGACGAAGGCGGAAAACGGAGACATCACGCGCACGAGCCCGGAGGCTTTGCGGGTGAAGACTTCAGGTTTTGCTGTTGCTGTAGCCATACATTCTCCTTTGGTACGAAAGACTCAAACGCTTCTTTCAACGCCAGGACGGGCGAATGCCCGCCCCCCTTATCGAACAGCAGGGAACGATGTACTCCTTCGAATAGGACACCTCCTTTGGCGAACGCATCCTTTATCCACTCGTCATTTGATAGCCTTGCACTTCTCCATCCGCAAACGTCACAAGGCAGCCCCGCAAAACGCCCTCGGCATATTCGCTGCCGGGGTTGATGCAGGTGGTGCGCCCGATCTTTGCCACGGATTGCGACTCGTGGATGTGACCATGCAGACCGAGCATGGGCTTGTATTTTTCAATCGCCTCGCGCACGGACCTGGAGCCTGCTCCGTGCAAAACGACCTGACCTCCCACGATGATTTGTTCCGGCGGATCCTTCGACCAGTCCAGTTGGGGGCAGGTATCGAGGGTGGAATCCTTGGGCGGGTCGTGGAAGTTGAAAATGGCTTTGTTCATATCCGGCACGAGCGCCGCCATCTTTTCGATCATTGCGCCCAGCTCCTCCTCGGTCGTTTCGCGCGGGGTCTTCCAGGGTGTGGGCGTGCTGATGCCGATGGAGATCATGGTATGGTCGTCGTCCACATGCACCATTTCGTTCTCGCAGGCAAAGAAGGATCGGGTATCTTCGCGCTTCATCACGCTTAGCACCTCCCACTCGTCGTCGTTGCCGCCGGTGACAAAGCACTTGATGCCCGTGCCGTTCAAACGCTCCTCAGCGAGATTGACCCAGTTGATGAGTTTCTGCCTGGCAAGTTCGTTGAACAATGCGTTCACGGCTTTCGGGTCGGCTTGCAGGCTTTTGAATTCGTCCTCTTCCATCACTTTGTAGTAAAAGCCGAGGATGTCCAGTTTCCCTGTCAATGCCTTTAACTCTTCTTCCGTCGAAAGATGCTCCACCCGTCCCTGCACGGTGGCGCGGTAGTGACCGTTCGGTTCCTTGATGATGGGAATCATCAACTTGCCCTGAATATCCCCGCCCATCACAATCACGTTCACGTCGTAGAACTTGCCCGCGTTGATGAACTTGCGGAAGGTGCGTTCCGAGCCGTGCAGGTCGGTGGCAAAGAACAAGCGGGTGGGATTCTTGCTGGGCTTGCGGGAGAATAATTTCATCGGGTTCTCCTAGGAACGGGTACACAGGTATACAAAGTAAACAGGTAAACAATGCCTGACCAACATGTGTACTTGTCTACGTGTCTACGTTGCTGCCCGCACACCGTCAGGCAGGGAGCGGCTGGGGTTCAGCAAGCAGGCACGAGATGGAGTGCGAGGCGAGGTCGTCCAGCGCGGAACGGTCGAAGCGGCTGTCGGTCACCAACGTGTCAATTTCGTCAATGGCCGCGATCTGGAAATTCGAGACGACGCCCCACTTGCTGTGATCCGCCGCGATGATGATGGAACCTTTCGTCCGCTCGATCATCCGCCGCACAACCTCTGCCTCGGCATTGGACGGCACGGTGCAGCCGTGCTTGATGGAGATTCCGTCCACGCCGAGGATCGTTTTATTTGCGTAGACCAAGCCCAAATTGTCCAGCGCGAAGCGCCCCGCCAGAGAGTTGGAGCGCGCCTGGAACTCGCCCCCGGTCAGGAAGTAGTGAAATCCCGGCTCGCCGAGTTCCATCACCGCGCTGACGTTGTTCGTAAAGACGGTGATATTCGAATTTTTGCGGATGTGAAGCAGGACCTGCGTGGCAGTGGTGCCGCTGTTGATAAAGACAATATCGCCCTCTTCGATCAGCGAGGCGGCAAGTTCGCCGATGGCGCGTTTTTCTTCGGGATGGTGCTGTGCTCTCTGTTGATATTCCTGTTCGAGAATCATGCGCTGGCTGAGGATGGCGCCCCCGTGCGTGCGCTCCAAAAACCCCTTTTGCTCCAGCCATTCGAGGTCGCGGCGGACGGTGGCTTCGGAGGCGTCCAGCAGTTCACATAAATCCGCGGTACGCGCGATCTGGTAAACGGACAGGTATTCCTGAATCTTCTCTCGCCGCTGAGCTGGAATGAGAGGTTTGCTCATCAAATAGTCTCAATTGGAGGGTGAAGGAAATTGCTCATTTTGATGTTGCATTATATAAGAATCTGATGAAATTTGCAAGTTTTTGATTTTTTCATTATAATAGCGGACAATTCCTTGCAAATAAGTCAACTCTCTTACGCGATTTCGTCGCAGAGGCGACCCGCTTGGGCAAATCAGGCAGCCAATCTGCAAGAAAGGGTCGCCCTGTGCCAGGTATTTGGCAAAAACATGGATGGGCGTCCCTGCCGCGTAACATCAGTCAGTCAACTCGGAGAATTGTATGGCAAACAGTTCCATTGGGATGGGCGAGCAAGACAGCGCCGAACGCGAAAAGTTCGAGAACGAGTTGAAGGCGATTCTGCAAGCCAGCGAGCGCGATGGCATCCTGATGAGGGTGATCGGCTCGCTGGCTTTTCAAATGCACTGCCCGCAATATGGATACCTGCAAGCCGCCCTGGGACGCGCCTACACCGACATTGATTTCGCCGCGTACAAAAGGCAGAACAAGCAAATCTCCGAGTTGATGACGAAGATGGGATATGTGGAAAACCGCGAGGTGTTCATCGCCACCGAAGGCGACCGCGCGATCTTTGACAAGCCGGGGACGGGTCTGCATGTGGACATCTTCTATGAAAAACTGGATTTCTGTCATACGATCTTTTGGAAAGACCGCCTCGAAGTGGACTCGCCGACCATCCCGCTGATGGAGTTGCTGCTGGAGAAAATGCAGATCGTCCAGATCAACGAAAAGGATATCATTGACACCATCATGCTGCTGCTCGAACACCCGCTCGGCGATACGGACAGGGAGACCATCAACATCCAACTCGCCGCGCAATTGTGCGCAAACGATTGGGGCTTGTGGCGCACCGCCACCATGAATCTCGATAAAGTGAAACAACTTGCCCAACATTATGAACAACTCACGCCGGAACAAAAATCGAAAGTTTCATCGCAGGTGGATGGAATCCTTGCACGGCTGAACAGCGAACCCAAGCCGCTGGCATGGAAAATCCGCGACCGCGTGGGCGACCGCGTCAAATGGTACAAGGACGTGGACGAGGTGTAACCTGCCCGGGGCGGCAGGAGCAAATGTAAGGAGTTAACATGGCAAAATTCGTCAAAGACTTAATGCACACAAACCTGATCACATGCAGGCGCGACGCCACGCTCGGGCAGGTTGCCGTCCTGCTTCACAACAACCACGTCCATGCGCTGGTGGTCACCGACCGTGACGGGCGCGCAGCTGGCATCATCTCCGATTTCGATTTGCTTGCAGGCGAATGGCTTTCCTCGGACCCGGAAAGCCTCAACACCATGCGCAGGCTGACCGCCGCCGACCTGATGTCCCAGCCGGTTGATTCGGTCGAGGCGAACACTCTGCTCTCCGAGGCGGTGCAGAGGTTGATCGAAAAGGAGATCAGCCGCCTGCTCGTCACGGAAAACGGGAAACCTGTGGGCATTATTTCGCTTTCCGATTTCGTTGCAGGCATCGCGGAGATGGAGCAAATCAAACGCGATACGGTGGGCGATGTGATGTCGGATGCAATTCTCGTGTGCCGCGGCAAAACCCCCGTAACCTCCGCCGCGCGCGCCATGACTTCCGCCGGGTGGCGCTCGGTGTTGGTGGTGGACGCGAAGGGCAAAGTGCTCGGCGTGGTCAGCGGCAGGGATTTGCTCCCCTACATCCAGAGCGGGGATGTGCACGGCAAGATCGTTCGGGATGTGATGCACCCCGCGCTCACCATTGACATCCATGCCAGCCTGCGCGAAGCGGCGGACAAGATGATTCAACACCACTATCACCGGCTGGTCGTCATTGACAACGAAGACCCGGATGCCTTTCCGCTGGGGGTCATTTCCTCGTTCGATATTGTGGCGGAAATGGCGCGGCCCGATTCGGTGTGGCAGAAGTAGATCAGACGACAGACCACGGACGATGGACGGTGGAAGTTTTCATCGTCCATCGTCAATTGTCCATCGTCGTTATTAGGAGACTTTCATGGCTGGATTTCCAACGCAGGCGCAGGTTGTCATCATCGGCGGGGGCGTGGGCGGATGCAGCATTGCCTATCACTTGACGAAAATGGGGTGGAAGGATGTGGTCGTTCTCGAAAAGCACGAATTGACCGCCGGTTCCACCTGGCACTCGGCGGGCTTGGTCGGGCAGATGCGCTCGGACGCGAACCTGACGCGCATGATGCACTACAGCACGGACTTGTACCGCAGCCTCAAAGCCGAAACGGGTCAGGATACCTCCTGGCGTGAAGTGGGCGGAATCCGCCTTGCTTCGTCGGCGGAGAGAATGGAGGAAACCAAACGCCTTGTGGGGATGGCGCGTTCGTTCGGCGTGCCGATGGAGTTGATCACGCCCAAAGAAGCGCAGAAGATGTTCCCGCTGATGGACATCAAGGGCGTGGTCGGCGCGGCGTACACGCCCAACGACGGCAGCATTGACCCGACGGGACTCACCAACGCCCTCGCCATCGGCGCGAAAAATCGCGGGGCGCAGATTCTGACCGGGACCACGGTAACAGGCATCACCGTCAAGAACGGACGCGTGCGCGAAGTCGTCACCGACAAGGGCGCGATCAAAACCGAAATTGTGGTCAACGCTTCGGGCATGTGGGGGCGCGAGATCGGAAAAATGGTCGGGCTGAGTCTGCCTGTTGTGCCGATGGCGCATCTGTACATCATGACCAAACCCATCGAAGGCGTGACGAGCAAATTTCCCAACCTGCGCGATCCTGACCTGCTGGTCTACTGGCGCGAGGAAGTGGGCGGATTGATCACGGGCGGTTACGAACGCCAGCCCGCCACGTTTGGGTTGAACGGCATTCCGAAGGATTTCAAATATCAACTGCTGCCGCCGGATTGGGAACGCTTCACGCCGCTGATGGAAAATTCGATCCGCCGCGTGCCTGCCATCGAAGGCGCGGAGGTAGTGAAATTGCTGAACGGTCCCGAAGGCTTTACGCCCGACGGCGAGTTTTTGCTGGGTCCCACGTCGGTCAAAGGCTTTTGGGTGGCGTGCGCGTTCTGCGCGCACGGTCTGGCAGGCGCGGGCGGCATCGGCAAGGTGATGGCGGAGTGGATCATTGACGGCAACCCCGAATGGGATATGTGGCGGCTGGATGTGCGGCGCTTCGGTCCCAATTACAACAGCCTTGATTACACCGTGGTGCGCACGTTTGAAACCTACACCCAATATTACGACATCCACTTCCCCGGTGAAGAGCGCATGTCGAAACGCAATGTGCGCGTCTCCCCCACCTACTTCCGCCTGCGGGATTTGGGCTGTCACTTCGGCGAGAAGATGGGTTGGGAACGTCCGAACTGGTTCCGAAAATACGAAGAACTTGCCACGCACGGACACGAACCGAAAGGCTGGGCGCGTCACAACTGGTCGCGCGCCATCGGGTATGAGCATTTGATGACGCGCGAACACGCGGGGCTTTTCGACGAAACCTCGTTCAACAAATTCGAAGTGCGCGGACCGGGCGCGTTGAAATTCCTCAACATGGTCTGCGCGAATCAAATTGATGTGCCGATCGGCAGTCTCGTTTACACCCAATGCCTAAACAAACGCGGCGGCATCGAATGTGATTTCACGGTCACGCGCCTCGCCGAAGACCGCTTCTTCATCGTCACCGGCACGGCGTTCGGTCAGCACGACATGTCGTGGCTGTCGCTGCAAATGCCCGACGACGGCAGCGTCACGATGGAAGATGTCGGCTCGAATTACGCCTGTATCGGCATGTGGGGACCGAAGGCGCGCAGGATTTTGGAAAAAGTGACCAGCGACGATGTTTCGAATGCGGGCTTTCCTTACATGACCTCGAAACAGATCACGGTGGGAGATGTGCCGGTACGCGCCTCTCGCGTGACTTACGTTGGCGAGCTCGGCTGGGAGTTTTACTGCCCCATGGAATATGGTCTGCGGCTCTGGGACACGCTGTGGGAAGCGGGCGAACCTGAGGGCATGGTTGCAGGCGGTTACAAAGCCATTGACACGTTACGCCTCGAAAAGGGTTATCGCTATTGGAGCGGCGAGATTTCGCCCGATTACACCCCGTATGAGGCGGGTCTCGGCTTTGCGGTAAAACTGGATAAAGGCGATTTCATCGGAAAGGAAGCGCTGGTCAAACAAAAAGCGGAGGGCATCCAGCAGAAACTTTGCACCATCACCCTGGACGACGACCGCACGATCGTGTTGGGCAAAGAGCCGATCCGTGCGGACGGCAGGACGGTCGGCTGGGTGGCTTCGGGCGGGTTTGGCTACTCGGTGATGAAGTCCATTGCGTATGCGTATCTCCCGATGGAATTTGCAAAAGCCGGCACGAAATTGGAAATCGAATGCTTCGGCGAGCAGGTCGGCGCGGAGGTCGCGCCGTCGGTGCTGTGGGACCCGAAGGGCGAGAGAATCAAAGCATAGCAAAGGTAGAGCGGGATAATTCCCGCTCTACGAGAGTGAAAAGGCTCGAGAAAACAGAAGCCGGTTTCAGTCAGGATAGATGCGGTTCTTCATCCGCAATAAATTCTTTCACCAAAGGAAGGAACATAGTCCAATGAATACGCTTGCCATTGATAAAGCCATCGCCAAGGTGCCGTTCCTGGCGGAATCGAAGAACGTCAAAAAGATTCCGCTCAGCGGCGGCATCACCAACCTGAACTTCAAGATCGAAGCGGACGGCAGGGCATACGTCATCCGTCTGGCTGGCGAAGGCACCGACCAGTTGGGCATCAAACGCGATGTGGAGCACGCCGCAAACAAGGCGGCGGGGCTGTTGGGCATCGCGCCGGAGGTGATGTATTTCATCGAGCCGGAAGGGTACATCGTCACCCGTTTCATCAATGGCAAGCGCATCATGCCCGAAGAGATCGTCAAGCCGGATTATCTGGCGCGCGTGGCGCAAAAACTGAGGTTGTTTCACCGTAACGCGCCCAAACTCAAGGGCGATTTCAACGTCTTCCGGCGCGTGGAAATGCTGACGAAGACATCGAAAAGCAAGGGTGCAAATTTTCCACACGACTGGGACTTCATCATGAAGAAAATGCGGGAAGCGGAAAACGCGCTGCGCAAAGACCCATACGTTCCGACTCCCTGCCACAACGACCTGCTCAACCTGAACTGGCTGGACGAAGAAGTGGCGGGCGACATCGGCGAACTGCGCCTGCTGGATTGGGAATATGCGGGCATGGGCGATATCTTCTTCGATCTGGGAAATTTCTCGCACCATCACCGTTTGAACGAAGAACAGATTCGCATCTTCCTGACCTCGTACTTTGGCGAAATGACCCCGAAGCATTATGCCCGCCTGAGAATCATGTGGGCGATGTCGGAACTGCACGAAGCCATGTGGGGCACCACCCAGACGGTCATTTCGAAATTGGAGGAGGATTTCCAGGGGTACGCCAACCTGTGGTTTGGGCGTTACCGTATGCACGTCACCGACTTCCGCTGGGAAAAGTGGTTGAAGGATGCGGGCAGGAAGGGGAAATAGTGTAGTTGGAAATTGGCAGTTGGTGAAAGACGAAAGAGGAAAGAACAGTCATCCATCCTTTATCTTTCTTTCCTCTTTCATGGAAAGTTTTGTAAGTGGAAGTTGAACGTTCTTTGCCGTTTCATCCAGCCCAACGTAGACTTTCATGAGCGCGATGAGAAAGGAGTGTGCGCCATGATCGAAAGTCCTGTTGAACGGCTTGCAAGGACGCATCCCGACCTTGAAGTGTGGTGGGATTCGTCGCCGCTGGTGTACGACCAGTGGGTCCGCAAGATGCTCAATGAGGCTCCGCCCGCTCGAAGACCGGACCTGGAGGAGCAGTTCGCAAGGCTGTACAACGTTCAAAACCCTGCCGCAAGCGTCTTTCGGGGCTGCACCACCAACCCGCCCCTGTCGTGGCAGGCTGTCCAAAGCGACCCCGCATTTTGGGGCGAGTGGGTGGACGACCTGATCCAGTCAAACCCGGGTCTCGGCTTGAATGAGATCGTCTGGCTGACCTACAAGGAAGTTGTAAAACGCGGCGCAGAGATGTACCTGCCCATCTTCGAAGCCTCCAACGGGCGGTTCGGCTGGATTTCGGGACAGTTGGACCCGCGCCTCTTCACCGAGACCGGGCGCATGGTCCGCGATGCGGAGGAGTTGAGCGCCCTCAGCCCGAATGTGATGGTCAAGGTCCCTGCGAGCATGCAGGGCATCGAGGTCGTCAAGATCCTGACCTCGAAAGGCATCAGCACCAACACGACGGTTTGCTTCACCCTGCCGCAGATCATGGCGTCTGCCGATGCCGCGATGGATGGTCTGAAAATCGCCGGGAAGAACGGTGTGACTATGAAACGGTGGCGCGCGGTCATCACCATGATGATCGGACGGCTCACCGAACATGAAGCGCTGGACGTCCAGGCGAAGCGGAAGAACATCGAACTTTCCTGGCAGGATAAACACTGGTTCGGCATTGCAGTCTTCCGTCGAGCCTACCGCATCCTGACCGACGGAGGCTGCGCCAGCAAAATGCTCGCCTGCTCGATGCGCCCCGGTCCGCTGGCAGCGGGAAAGATGCAGTTTTGGGACGTCCAAAAACTTGCCGGAGGCGGCATCGTCTACACCTGCCCGCCTTATGTGCTGGAACCGCTCTTCGAGCTCGGCGACGACCTGGAGTTCGAGCCCGAAATCGGCAAGGACGTGCCGCAGGATGTGTTGGATAAGATGATGCGGATTCCCTTCTGCATCCAGGCGTATGACCCAAACGGACTGGCATTGGAGCAGTTCAACAGCCATCCATCCACCATCAGCACCATCGAAGCCTTCTCGAAAGGGTTTGCCGGGCTGGAAGGCTTTATCGCAGAACGGATGAATATCCGTCACCGAAAACCATTGTCGAACCAGGCTCAACCCGCAAGCGAGCCTTGAAAGAAACCAGAATCAAAACAACAACAGGAGATTACTATGTCCATCGTAAATGCAAAAGAAATCATGGTGGAGGCGGCGAAGAACAAATACGCCATCGGCGCGTTCAACATCACCGACCTGCTCCAGTTCGAGGCGGTGATTGACGCCGCCGTCGAAACCAAATCGCCCGTGATCGTGCAGACTTCGGTCAAGCCGTCCAAGTTCCTCGGCACGAACATGATGGTGGCGATCTATCGCACGCTGGCAGAATCCGCGCCGGTGCCGGTCTGCCTGCACCTCGATCACTGCACCGAAATTGACTATTGCAAGAAATGCGCCGATGCCGGTTACACGAACATCATGATTGACGCCTCCAAACATCCCTTCGAGGAGAACATCCGCCAGACGAAGGAAGTGGCGGATTACTGCCACAGCGTCGGCAACATCTCGGTCGAGGGAGAGTTGGGAACGGTCGGCGGGGTCGAGGACCAGGTCAAGGTCGCGGAGGACGAGGCGCAGTTGGCGAATCCCAAACAATCGGTGGAGTTTGTCGAGCGCACCGGCGTGGACATCTTCGCCCCCGCCATCGGCACGGCGCATGGCGTGTACAAGACCAAGAATCCGAAAGTGGACTTCGAACGCATGGCGACCATCAACAAGATGCTGAACGGCAGCGGCGTGAAAACCCCGCTCGTCGTCCACGGCGGGACGGGTCTGCCCGACGACTACATCGTCAAACTGCTGGAGGCGGGCGGCGCGAAGTTCAACGTTTCGACCGAGTTGAAGCACACACTGATTGACGCCAAATGGGAATACATCAACGCCCACCGCGACGAGTACGATCCCGGCAAACTGGATGCCTTTGTCCGCGATGCGACGCGCAAGGCGGTCATCGGCTGGATGCAGAAATTGGGTTCGGTTGGAAAGGCATAAAAAAACAGAGAATTAGAGATTGGAGAATTGGAAAATGAAAAATATCGAAGAATACTACGCCCCCTGGGTCAAGGGGATTCCGATGTACATCTCGGAGCATATCGAAAAGGCATGGAGAGATCCAAAATTGCACCGCATGATGTCGAACGAGAATCCCCTGCCCCCTTCCGACAAGGTGCTGGACGCGATGTTCAAGTACTCGAAGATGGCAAACCGCTATCCCGACCAGGGTTTGGTGGTGCGGAGCAAGATCGCCGAACTCAACAATGTGGACGGTCCCGAAAACGTGATGATCGGCAACGGCTCCAGCGAGGTGTACGACAACATCTTCCGCATGTTCATCATCCCCCAGCAGGATGAGATCATCCAGCACACGCCGTGCTTCGGCATTTATCAACTGCGCGGGACGCTGCTCGGCGCAAAGATGGTCAATGTGCCGATGATCTACAAGGACAACTACCTGCACTACGATCCTGACGGCATCCTGAACGCCATCACCGACAAGACCAAGATCATCGTGGTCGCCAACCCGAACAACCCGACGGGCAACTTCATGGACGCGCAGCATTTTGTCCGTATCGCCGAGACCGGCATTCCCTTCGTCATTGACGAGGCATACGTGGAATATGCGGGCTTGGGCATGTCGCAGGTGCAGTTGACCAAAAAATACAAGAACGTGCTCATCACCCGCACACTCTCGAAGGCATACGGTCTGGCAGGGATGCGCTTCGGTTACGCCATCGGCGCGAAGGAAGTCATCGCGCAGATCTCGGGCTCGCTTCTGCCCTGGAACGTGGGGACGATCCCCATGTGGGCGGCGCTCGCCGCATTCGAGGACCAGGAGGGGCTGGCGGAGCGCGTCAAGTTCAACAACGATGCGGTGGATTACATCACCGAGTCGCTGAGCGTCATCCCCGGTTTTGTCATCTTCCCCTCCAAGGCGAACTACATCCTGTTCGATTGCGGCGCGACCGGTAAGACCGGCAAGGAAGTGCTCGCTTACGCCGAGACCAAGGGCATCATCCTGCGCGGCGAGAGCAAGAAATACGGCTCCGACGGCTGGTTCCGCGTGACCATCGGCACGAAGGAAGAGAACGAGTTGTTCGTGAATACGATTCTGGAATTCTTCGGAGTGAAGAAGTAAACTTATTAACCACAAAGGACACAAAGGGCACGAAGATTAAAGGCTTTTCCCTTTGTGGACTTGGTGTCCTTCGTGTTTGAATGGAGTTGACATGTCCAAGATAAAAGCGGTGTTTTTCGACCAGGACGGCGTGATCATTGATACCGAGCGCGACGGACATCGCGTTTCGTTCAACATGACCTTCAAGGAATTCGGCTTCACCGACGAATGGGATGTGGAGTATTACCACGAACTGCTCCAGATCGCGGGCGGCAAGGAACGCATGAAGCATCACTGGAAAACGAAGGGGTTTTCCAAGCCAATGAGCGAAGAAGAAATTGACAACCTCGTCAAGGAGATGCACAAGCGCAAGACCGCGCTGTTCGTGGAGCTGATCGAAACAGGAAAACTTCCCCTACGGCCGGGCATCCACAGGTTCATGAAAGAGGCGATGGAGGCGGGCTTGAAGATTGCAGTCTGCACCACTTCCAACGAACAGGCGGCGAAAGCCATCACCGAGAAAATCCTGTCGGATATCAAGTTCGATGCGGTGCTGGCGGGCGACGTGGTCAAGAACAAGAAGCCCGATCCAGAAATCTATAACCTCGCCCTCTCCAAACTCGGATTGAGCCCCGAAGAGGTCTTCGTCGTCGAAGATTCCAAGAACGGCGTGAAAGCCGCGAAAGCCGCCGGGATGAAGACCATCGTCACCACGAATCATTACACGGAAAAAGAGGACGTGAGCGCAGGCGATGTGATCGTCACCTGTCTCGGCGATCCCGACGGTGAAAAAGCCGAACTGCGCAAAGGCAGCATCAAGGACTTCGACGGGGTTGTGCGCGTCCGACAACTACTCGAACTGTTTGGATAATTCGACATGGGTGCATGAGGAAATTCATGCACCCATCTTGTTTCAAGGCAAATTCCGGCTGTTTTGTTGCGTTTTTCACGCTTTGCCGATGTCGTACCCTTTTCAACCAGCCGGTGTTTTCAGTTTATGCCACTCAAAAGGAGAGCCTCGTATGAGAAGAGGAGGAGGTGCGATATAACCGATAAATCCTGTGCCTTTCGTAAGTTCGATTTCTTGATCTAAACCATTTCAAAATCAAGGAGAATTACGAATATGACCAAAAGTCAAGCGCACGACAAGCAGGTCCTGCATAAGTTGGGATACGCCCAGGAACTTGCCCGCCGCATGAGCGGTTTCTCGAACTTCGCAATTTCATTCTCGATCATCTGCATCCTGGCGGGCGGAATCTCCGCCTTTCCCGCCGCCTTCAACTCGCTTGGATCGGGCGGCGCATTCATGATCTGGCTGGTGGGCGGCGCGCTCGCCATGACCGTCGCCTGGGGCATGGGACAGATCGCCTCTTCCTTCCCCACAGCCGGCGGACTCTACCATTGGAGCAGTCACCTCGGCGGGAAAGCCTGGGGCTGGGCGACCGCCTGGTTCAACCTCATCGGTTTGATCTGTGTGGTCTCATCCGTGGACGTGCTGCTGTATTCGGTCTTCTTCAAAGACCTGCTGCTCGGCACCGTCCTGGGCGTGGATGTCTCCGGCTTCGGCTACTGGCATCAGTTCTTCTTCATGGTGTTCGTGTTGACAACCCAGGCGCTGTTAAATCACTACGGCATTGACATCACGACCAAAGTCACAGATTTGAGCGGCTACCTGATCTTTGCGCTCACCATCATTCTCATCATCGCCCTGTTTGTTTTCACACCTGTCGCCATTGACCTCTCCCGCCTGTGGACCTTCACGAATTTCACCGGCGATTCCGGCGGCGCGGTGGTACCCTTCCGTACGGAAAGCATCGCCTTCGCCTTCCTGCTCGGTCTTTCGTATGTGTGCTACACCCTGACCGGCTACGACGCCTCCGCGCACACCTCCGAAGAGACCAAGGATGCCCAGGTGAATGTTCCGAAGGGCATGTGGCAGGCAGTGTTCTGGTCGTGGGTCTTCGGTCTGGTTGCCGTCGCAGCATACGTGCTGACCATGCCAAGCATCGAAGAAGCGGGAGCCGCAGGCTGGGGCTCGTTCTTCTACATGTGGGGCGCATCCCGAATGCCGCAATGGTTGAGCGTCTTCCTGGCAGTAGGCTTGGTGGTGGTCAACTACATCTGCGCCCTTGCCGGTCTCACCTCCACCTCGCGCATGATGTACGCCTTCGCTCGTGATGGCGGTCTGCCCGCTTCCAAGACCCTCTCCCACGTCAGCACCCAATACCGCACCCCCACCTACGCCATCTGGACTTCCGCCGCGCTGGCGCTGCTCAGCACGGTGTACGCGCCATACTATCTTGTGCTGGCTGTGGCGTGCGCCGTGTTCCTATACTTGTCCATGGCAATGCCCATCGCCGCAGGCTTCTTAGCGGAAGGCGGACCAAAATGGACCGAAAAAGGACCTTTCAACCTGGGCGGCTTCTCGAAGATCAACGCGGTGGTCGCCGTGCTGGCAGGCGTGACCCTTGCCATCACCGGCTTCTTCCCACCCAATGAAAAGGTCTTCTACTTCACAATCTTCTTCGTCGTGGCGCTGCTCGGATTCTGGTCGAAGAAAAGCGCCATCGCGGGCATCGTCGTTGCCGTGGCTGGTTTGCTTCTGAGCTTCGTGCCTGTCCCTGAAGAGAACGTCCTGCACTTCCTCATTCCTGATCGCACTACGGCATTCATCGCCATTGGTGTCGGCGTCGTCGCTGCGGTGATCACGTATGTCACCGGCGGTGAAGACAGCCGCTTCGAAGGCGTGCCCGAAGGCGATAAGATCAAGGAACGCCAGAAGATGATCGCCGAGATCGAAAAGAAATACGGCGAGGCGTAAATCTAGTGATCAGTGACCAGTGACCAGTAATCAGTGATCAGTAATTAGAGATTGGAGACTCAGCAGGTTGGCGCAAACCAATCTCTAGTCTCCAATCTCTTTCTTTCGAGTGGAGAGCTCTATGAAGTACCTCCTCGGCATTGACCAGGGCACCACGCAAACCACCGCCGTCATTGTGGATGAACGCGGCGAGATGCTCGAAAAGAATTCTTCGCAACTGCCTGCGCGTTTTCCACAGGCGGGCTGGGTGGAGCAGGAACCGGAGGACATCGTCCGCACGGTGAGAGAGGCGTGCGCTCCCCTGCTCGAAAAATACGACATCACCGCTGTTGGCTTCGATAACCAGGGCGAGACCTTCGTCGTCTGGGATGCGGAAACGGGCGAAGCCGTGACTCCCGCCATCGTCTGGCAGGATACGCGCGGGCAGGCGATTTGTGACACGCTCGCCTCTTCCCTCGATTTGAGTTGGCTGCGCCAAACGACCGGGTTGCTGCTGGACAGTTATTTCTCCGCCCCCAAACTCAAGTGGGTGTTCGAAAATCATCCTGAAATCCGCAAAAAGGCGCACGAAGGCAAACTGAAATTCGGCACCACCGAAACCTGGGTGATCTGGAAATTGAGCGGCGGCAGGCTGCACGTCACCGATCCTTCCACGGCTTCGCGCACGCTGCTGTTCGACATGAACAAATTCGAGTGGGATGAAAAATTACTGCAATTATTTGACGTGCCCAAAAGCATGCTGCCAGAAGTGAAACCATCGGCAGGTTATATTGGCAATGTAGATTTCGCGGGGACGGGCAAGCCGCTCTCCCTACATGCGTTGTTGGTTGACCAACAAGCCGCATTATTCGGTCAAGCCTGTTTTAAAGCGGGGGAAATGAAATGCTCGTTCGGCACAGGCAGTTTCCTTTTGATGAACATTGGCGACAAGCCCAAACTCTCGCACAACGGACTGCTCACCACCGTCGGCTGGCATTTCAACGGTCACACCGCCTACGCCCTCGACGGCGGAATCTTCGTCACGGGTGCGGCAGTGCAATGGCTGCGCGACAACCTGAAATTCATCCCTGATTCTGCTTCCAGCCATGATGCCGCCCAAAGGTCAAAGGATTTGGGCGTGGTGGTCGTGCCTGCCCTGCAGGGACTCGCCGCCCCGCACTGGCGCACCGACGTGCAAGGCGCGATGTTTGGCTTGAACCGCAGCACGACATCTGATGACATCGTCCGCGCCACGCTGGATGGAATCGCCTGCCGCGTCTACGAAGTGGTCACCGCTATGACGCAGGATGCAGGCACGCCTCCCCCCCACCTCAAAGTGGACGGCGGACCTGCGGGCAATGCCTACCTGATGCAAATGATCGCGGATCTGCTCGACCTCGAAGTGCGCGTCTCCGCTTCGGTGGAGGCAACCGCCATCGGCATTGCCAACCTCGCGGGCGTCTCGGCGCTGGGAACGAGTTTCGATGCGCTGGCGGAGAATTGGAAGGCGGAGAAAGTTTACATTCCCAATATGAAGAAGGAAGAAAGAGAAAAGATTTTGGAGAGGTGGAAGAAGGCGGTGGAGGCGGTGAAGAAATTTCATGAATAATCTGTCATTGCGAGGAGCGAACGAAGTGAGCGACGAAGCAATCTCCTCGCAAGCCCAAAGATTGCTTCGTCGGGAAGATCGCCCTCCTCACAATGACACTGGCGACTACGACATCGCCATCATCGGCGCGGGGGCGGTGGGATGCGCCATCGCAAGGGAATTGTCGCAATACGATCTGAAGATCGCATTACTCGAAGCGAATCCCGATGTGGGCATGGGCACGTCCAAAGCCAGCACGGCGATCTGGCACACGGGCTTCGACGCCAAGCCTGGCTCGCTCGAAGCGAAGTTGATGCGCCGCAGTTACGCGCTCATGGACAAATACCTCGTCGAAGCCAACATCGCCCACGAACGCCTCGGCGCGATTCTGATCGCGTGGAACCAGGACCAGTTGGACGCGCTGCCTGAATTGTTGAAAAAAGCGCACGCAAACGGCGTGACCGATGTGGAGACGATCTCCGCCGAAGAAATTTACAAGCGCGAACCGCACATCCAGAAAGGCGCGTTGGGCGGGTTATTTGTGCCAGGCGAGGGGATTCTCTGCACGTTCTCCGTTCCGCTGGCGATGGCATACCAGGCGGTGGAAAACGGGGTGGAGTTGTTTTTGAATTTTCAGGTGAAGGAGATCAGACCACAGGCAACGGACGATGGACGATGGACGATGGTCAATCCCACAGGGACGCTTCGCAGTGGTCCATCGTCCATCGTCCATGCGCGCTACGTCGTCAACGCGGCGGGATTGTTTTCGGACGAGATTCATGCCCTTTTTGGAAAGACCAGTTTCAAGGTCAGACCGAGGCGCGGGCAGTTGATCGTCTTCGACAAGATGGCGCGGAGTCTGGTCAATCACGTGCTGCTGCCCGTGCCGACATCCACCACAAAAGGCGTGCTGGTCAGCCCGACCGTGTACGGAAACATTTTGCTCGGACCGACGGCGGAGGATTTGGACGATAAATCCGCAACCGAGACAACGGCAGACGGTTTGAATTTTTTGCTCGAAAAAGGCAAACAGATTTTGCCGCAGCTGCTGGACGAAGAAGTGACCGCGACCTATTCGGGGCTGCGCGCGGCGACGGAACACAGCGATTATCAAATCGAGATGGATGCGGCGCTTCGTTACTTGTGTTTGGGCGGAATCCGCTCGACGGGCATTTCCGCGGCGATGGGCATTGCCGAATACGGCGTGGAGTTGCTGCGCGAGGCAGGGCTGGAATTGAAATTGAAGTCCGAATTCAAAACCGTGAAAATGCCGACGATTGGACAGGCTGCGCTTCGCCCGCACCAAAACGCGGAGATGATCGCAGGGAATCCTTTGTACGCCGAAATGGTTTGTCACTGTGAGCGGGTCTCGCGCGGCGAGTTGCTGGATGCGCTGAACGCTCCCATCCCCGCCGCGGCGCTGGACGGTTTGCGACGAAGAACGCGCGCCTCGCAGGGAAGATGCCAGGGATTCAATTGTCATGCGGCGTTGGTTTCGTCATTGCGAGGGCGGAGTTTTCCCGCCCGAAGCAATCCCATTGTAAGCAGAGAGGCTGCTTCGCTTGGTCTCGATACAGGCGGGGCAGCCACCCGCCCTACTCGACCTGCGCTCGCAACGACATATAAAGTTCTGATCATCGGCGCGGGACCGGCGGGGCTTTCGGCGGCAATCGAATTGAAGAAGCAGGGGATCAGGGACATCCTCGTCGTTGACCGTGAACCCGAGGCAGGCGGAATGCCGAGGTTTTGCCATCATACAGGCTTTGGGCGCGAGGACTTGTGGCGCATGTGGTCGGGACCGAAATACGCGAAGCATTACCGCGACCTGGCAGAGAAGATGGATGTGGAAGTGCGGACATCCACAACGGTGTTGGGGTGGGAAGATTCCCTCACCCCTGCCCTCTCCCAAAGGGAGAAGGGGCATACGTTGGAGTTTACTTCTCCGAGCGGATTGGGTGTGGTGAATGCGCAGGCGGTGCTGCTGGCAACGGGCGTGCGGGAGCGCCCCAGGTCGGCGCGGTTGATTCCGGGCAAACGCCCGCAGGGGATTTACACGACGGGCTCGCTGCAGCGGTTCATTTATCAGGAACACCTGCCAGTGGGCAAACGCGCGGTCATCGTCGGTGCGGAGCTGGTAAGCCTGTCAGCGTTGATGACACTGATGGGCGCAAAAGTCGAGTGCGCCATGATGATCACAGAAGAGGCGAGACATCAAATCGAGTTCCCGTACGTGGCAATGAAATGGATTCTGGCGGACATTCTCTCGCGCACGCCCATCGTGACGAATGCACGGGTGACGAACATCTTCGGGCAAAAACAAGTGGAAGGAATTGAAATCACCCGCAAGGACGGCACAAAACAACTCGTGGAATGCGACTCGGTCATTTTCACGGGCAACTGGATCCCCGAACACGAACTGGCGCGGATGGGCGGTCTGCAAATTCACCCCGTCACCAAAGGACCGGTGATTGACAGGAATTTCCATTCCACGGTCAAGGGGGTGTTCGTGGCGGGCAACCTCCTGCGCGGCGTGGAGACGGCGGATCGCTGCGCGCTGGAGGGCAAATGGGCGGCGCGGGGAATGGCGAAATATTTGGAGATTGTTTCGACGGGAAAATCACCCGTCTCGCAATGACATAGGATTCACATGGCAGACGAACTACTGGATATTGTCAACGATCAGGATGAAGTCATCGGACGGGAAATGCGTTCGGTCATCCATGAGCGGGGATTACAGCACCGCGGCGTGCACGTCTTTTTGTTCGATGCGGACGGCAGGATGCTCATCCAAAAACGGAGTGCAGACCGCGCCTCTTCCCCATCCCTGCTGGATTGCTCCGTCTCGGAGCATGTCAAGGCTGGAGAGGGGTATCTCGAAGCGGCGTTCCGAGGCATGAAGGAGGAACTGGGCGTGGAAGGAATTGACCTCCAGCCGCTGGGAAAGATCAAAATGGAATACGGTCCCAACGATTTTGAGATCAGCCGGATCTACGAAGGCCGGGTCAAGCCGGAGCAGGTCCGGTTCGACCCGGCGGAGATTTCCGAGATTCGTTTCATGAGCCTGCATGAAATTCGGGCGGGAATCGAAAATCAGAAGCGGATGTATTGCGGCTGGTTTGTCGAAATTATGAATTGGCATTTCAGCCAGCCGGCGCGTTTGACGGTATTGGACGAATAGCCGCAGAAAAGCACGGGGAGATTCCGCCTCATGGACGGAAACAGATACCATGCCGGGCATGAAGCGGTGAACTCACATGCAACATTCCCTTGCGGAAAGCGTATACTGTTCTTGGACGATTTTCCAAGGAGAATGTATGAGAACAATCCGTAAGTATCTTGCTGTTTTTTCCATCTTCGCCCTGCTCGCGCTGACGATTGCCACTCCCGCACTGGCGTTCGAAGGGCGCGAAGGCGATGTTGTCGTTATTGAAGCCGATGAAGTGATTGACGACGACCTGTATGTCAGCGCAAATGAGTTCACGCTGGAAGGGACGGTCAAAGGCGATCTGTTTGTGGCTGGCAATGTGATCACCATCAACGGCACGGTGGAGGGCGACCTGTTTGCGGGCGGGAACAGCGTCATCATCAACGGGACGGTGATGGATGATGTGCGCATCGGCGGCGCGGCATTGAAGCTGGGCGATGAAGCCAGCATCGGCGGCGACCTGCTTGCGGGCGGCGCCAGCCTCGAAGCGGAATCGGGAAGCGTTGTGGAAGGTGAACTGCTGTACGGCGGCGCGCAAATTCTGTTTGCTGGGAATGTGGCTGAGGACGTGATGATCGGCACAAGTGCGGCAGACCTGCGCGGCGAATTCGGCGGGGATGTGCTCGTGGAAATCGGCGATGTGGACGAAGCCGGTCCTCCGCCGTCCACGTACATCAACAACACCGAAATTTCCATCCCCAGCGTCAACCCCGGCTTGAAGATTGATGAAGACGCAAAGATCGAAGGGAACCTGATATACACGCTGTCCAAAGAGGCGAACATTCCCAGCGGCGCGGTCGGCGGCGAAGTGACCCGCAAAGAACCGACGATAGATGCCGGTTATGTGCCGCCGGAACGGACGGCAGCCCAAAAAGCCGTTTCCTGGACGCTGGAACTCCTGCGCTCCATCGTGACCTTGATCCTGTTCGGTCTGCTCCTGGGCTGGCTTGCGCCTCTCTTCATAAAGACCCTGACGAACAAACTGCAGGCGCAGCCTGTGGCAAGCCTCGGCTGGGGCGTGGTGGCGTATGCCGCGTTCTTCTTCACCCTGCTGGTGATTCTGGTTGTGATGATCCTGGGCGCTGTGATCTTCGGTTGGATCACCCTCGGCGGCATCAGCGGGACCATCGTGTGGGTCGGCATTTTCCTGCTTTTCGCCGCGATTCTGGGCTTCGTGCTCGTGACCCTCTTCCTGACCAAGATCATCGTTGCATGGCAGGGCGGCAAATGGCTGATTGGACGCTTCAACCCATCGCTGGCGGAGCACAAGGTCTGGCCCCTGGTATTGGGCGCGGTCATTCTCGCCCTGCTGGTGGAACTGCCATGGGTGGGATGGCTGATCGGTCTGGTCGTGATGTTTCTCGGTCTTGGCGCGTTGTGGCTGTGGGGACGCGAACGCTGGCAGATGCGCAGAACGGCGGCTTGATAAAAAAAGAGGACAGGCGGTGAACCTGTCCTCTTTTTGATTCCATTTCCCTACGGGCATTCCTTGGAATATTCCACCAGGCGTTCGATCTTTTCGGTGCGTCCCACCACGCCGCCGCCCTTGTTGATGCCGATAAATTGGAAGTCAATCCAGGCTTTTTCCAGACCGCGGAAGTTGGGGTTGATATCCTCGCCGGAGAAGGTAATGAAGAAATTACCCTTCCCATCCGTGCCGAGGTTGCCCACCAGCTGCCACTCGGAGGGATACAACGCGCTGGGCTGGTCCACGATGCGGTAGTACATTTCAGCCCTCGTGATTTCGGGCAGGTTGGCTGTCATCGTAAACTCGATCTCGCGCGGGAAACAACGCAGGGTGAGCAGTTCGTTCGAGATGACAATGTTGGTAAACACACCTTTGCCGAGGACGTTATCCACATTCACAGGTTTCAGCCCGCTATCCGAGCCGGACGAACCCGTACCGGAGGTATCCCCGGTCGTTGCCGTCGGTTGAGGCGTGGCGGTTGGTTCAAGGGTGGCAGTAGGAGCGAGAGTGGGGACATCCGTTGGCGCCTGGGTGGGAAGCGAAATCGAAGTGGGCGGAACGGCTTCGGTGGGCGGGATGACCGTCACCACCACAGTTTGGATTACCGGCGTGGGTTGTACCTGTTGCGCGGGTTGCACAACACCGCATCCCGCCAGCAGGAGGGCAAGTGTCAGCAGTAATACCTTTTTCATTTTCATACTCCAGTTTTTTATTAGATTTTAAGGCAGACCCGTCCCTCCCCTGTTGACCCCTTTGGGCTATTTATCTGCATTTCCCTTTTCATTTCTGCAAAGAAACCGCGCTTTTATCTGTTTTCGCTCTCCGCGCAGACTCGAATGGATTGCGATATTTCTTATCAGGTATAATGTGCGGCATGTTGAACCCTGAACAAATCGAAAGCAAACTCGACCGTATCCTTTTAAAGGTACAAAAACCCGGTCGGTACGTGGGCGGCGAACTGAACTCCGTGCGCAAGGATTGGGATCAGGCGCAAACGCGCGTCGCCCTGGTGTTCCCCGATATTTACGATATCGGCGTGTCCAACGTCGGCTTGAAGATTCTTTACGACCAGATCAACCAACGGGAGGATGCGCTGGCGGAACGCGCCTACGCGCCCTGGCTGGACATGGAAGCCTTGATGCGCGAACACGGGATTCCGCTCTACGCGCTCGAATCAAAACGACCCCTGGCCTGCTTCGACATAATCGGCTTTTCCCTCCCCTACGAGACGCTCTACACCAACGCCCTCAACGTCCTTGACCTGGCGGGCATTCCCGTGCGCTCCGAGGAACGGGACGACAGCCATCCGCTCATCATCGCCGGCGGACACTCGACCAACAACCCCGAACCCATGCACGCCTTCATGGATGCGTTCGTGATCGGCGAAGGCGAGGAGGTCATTCACGAAATCATTGACGCGGTTCAGAGAGTCAAAAGCCGAAAATCCAATATAGACGGCGACCCGCGGCATTCGACTTCCGACCGTGAAGAAATTCTGCGTGAATTCCTGAAGATTCCCGGCGTGTACGTGCCGCGTTTTTATCACACCGCCTACCTGGAGGATGGAACCGTCGCCGCCATCGAGCCGGTCATTCCCGAAGCGCCAAGAGTCATCAACAAGCGCATTGTAGCAAAACTGCCCCCGCCGCCGACAAAATTCCTCGTGCCGAACATTGACATCGTCCACAATCGCGTTTCGGTCGAGATCATGCGCGGATGCACCCGCGGCTGCCGCTTCTGCCAGGCGGGGATGATCACCCGCCCGGTCCGCGAACGAAGCGTGGATGAGATCGTTGCGGCGGCAGAGGAGGCGGTCCGTGCGACGGGCTTCGAGGAACTGGCGCTGCTGTCGCTTTCCTCCTCCGATTACACCCACATCCAGGAGCTGGTGGATGCCATCAGCAAACGCTTCGAGGGCCGCAAACTGACCGTTTCGCTCCCCTCCCTGCGCATCGAGTCGGTTTCGATTGACCTGATGGAGAAACTCAAACAGCGCCGCTCCGGCGGGTTTACGCTCGCGCCCGAAGCCGCCAGCGAACGGATGCGCCGCATCATCAACAAGTTCATCCCCGATGAAGACATCATCAACACCACGCGCGAGATCTACCGCCGCGGCTGGACGACCATCAAACTGTACTTCATGATCGGTCATCCCAGCGAGACACTCGAAGACGTGCAGGCGATTGCCGACCTGTGCAAGCGCGTCATCGCCGAAGGGCGCAAAGTGGCGGGCTGGAAGGTGAAGTTGAACGCAGGCGTGAGCACCTTCGTGCCCAAGCCGCAGACTCCCTTCCAATGGGTTTCGAGCGATACGCGCGAAAGCATCCTTGAAAAGCAGGCTCTACTGAAGCGCGAATTGTTCAAGGACAAGGGTATCAAACTCAGTTGGACCAATCCCGACGATTCGCTCGTGGAGTCGTGGCTTTCGCGCGGCGACCGCCGCCTGGCGGAGGTCATTTACACGGCATGGAAGAACGGCGCGCGTTTCGACGCCTGGGAGGAGGGGCGCAAGTTCGATACGTGGATGGCGGCTTTCGCCGAGCACGGGCTCGACCATTCCTTCTACACGCACCGCCAGCGCCGCACCGATGAGGTCTTCCCGTGGGAGCACATCACCGCCGCCGTGCGCAAGAACTTCCTCTTCCAGGATTTCCGCATGTCGCTGGAGGGACAGATCCGTGTGGACTGCCGTCTCAACTGCTTCGCCTGCGGCATCCTGCCGACTTTTGCCAACCTGCGCCGCGAACATCCCGGCGAAGGCTGGAAGTGCCCCGAAGTCAAAACCCCCGCCCGTAAGATGGAAATGGAACTGCCGCTGGCGGGCGGTTGAAAAAGTTTGTACCGCGAGATTCATCCCGCGTATTTGCGGCATGAATGTCGCGGTACTTCTTCATTTATGAACAAACCCCTTCTCCTCGAACGCCTGCACCGCGAACGCGACCAGTTTGAGCAATTGCTGAACCGCGTCGGTTTTACCCGCCGGTTGACCATGAAAGGCGTATTCGGCCGCTTGTCGGTCAAAGATCTGCTGGCAGACGTTCTCTCGCACGAACAGTTCATCGCAGACCGCCTGAGCGAGATTTTGGAGGGCGAGCGGTATGCCCCCTCCGTCTCTTTCACGGCGCTGGAAAACTTCCAGAACCATTACGGCTGCCCGGATTTCGAATCGCCGCTGTGCGAAAAGGACGCGCCCAACCAGGCGGTGATGGACCAATACAAAAACATCGCCTTCGACGAGATCGTGGCGCAGGAACTGGCGGTGTATTCCAACATCCTCGAAGCGTTCGACCAATTGACCCATCACCAATGCCTCGACCACGACCTCTTCCATCGAATCGCGGAACACACCTACCGCCCGTACCGCCGGGCGGGCGCGGCGATCCACCGCTGGTTGAAAAAAATCAACCCCGAACCCAAATAACATGCGCGTGAGAATCACATTCACAAAACAAGGCGCATTGAGATTTATCGGTCATCTCGATTTGCACCGCTTATGGGAGCGCGCCATGCGCCGCGCCGATCTGCCCATCGCCTATTCGCAGGGATTCCACCCCCAGCCAAAGATCAGCCTCGCCGCCGCCCTGCCGCTGGGCTTCTCCTCGCGCGGCGAAGTGCTGGACGTGCGCCTGAACGAGGAACTATCCATCGAGGATATTTCCGCGCGCCTGCAGGAAGCCCTTCCGCCCGACGTCAAAATTGTGGATGTGCGCGCCGTGGACGAGCGCGCCCCCGCCTTGCAGACCCGGGTGCTTTCGGCGGCGTATAATGTCCATTTGACGGAACCGGTTGACGGGTCCGAATTGACGCGCAGGGTCGAGGCGTTGATGAATTCCGAGAGTCTCATCCGCGAACGACGGGACAAATCCTACGATCTGCGTCCGTTGATCGAAATGATCAGCGTCGTCACCGAAGCGGATGGAAAGGTCTGGCTCAAGATGACGCTCGCCGCGCGCGAAGGCGCAACGGGACGCCCGGAGGAGGTGTTATCGGCTCTGGGAATCGAACCCGATACCGCCCGCGTGGAACGGACGCGCCTGATTTTTCAGGATAACGCCTGAACGTTTTTCGCTCCCACCTTTATCCCATATCCATTTTCGGGTTTGCCGGTAGAATACCCCGTCGCATTGTAGGCAGCCGGCTGAAATAGATTTCATAAAAATACGCTCCTGGCGGCTTGAGCAGAAATTTGTTTTCTAATACGACCGGCTGATTATTTTCAATTCCACTGGAGGAATATCATGGCACTTTTGGTTGCGCTTCCGCTCGCGTTCATCCCTGCATTTTTCTTTTCCTGGTTCATCTACTGGCTGGACCGTTACGAAAAGGAACCGCGCTGGCTCCTGCTGCTTACGTTCTTCTGGGGCGGGTTTATCGCCATCATCGGCGCGCTCATTGTGAGCATCCTCTTTGAAGTGGGCTTTTACGCCATCCTTCAGGATGAAATGCTGGTGAGCATCGCGGGCGGCTCCTTCACCGCCCCGGTCGTGGAGGAATTCTGGAAAGGGCTCGCCATCCTGATCGTGTTCTTCCTGTTCCGCAAGGAGTTCGACTCGGTGCTCGACGGCATCATCTACGGCGGCATCGCCGGGCTGGGCTTCGCCGCCACCGAGAACGTGCTGTACTTCATGGGTCAGTATGCCGAGGGCGGCTGGGCGGGTATGTTCACCAACTTCGCCCTGCGTGTGGGCGTCTTTGCATGGGGGCATCCCTTCTACACCGCGTTCATCGGCATCGGCTTTGCCGTGGCGCGCATGAACCGCAGCGCGCTGGTCAAGATCGCCGCACCCATCGTGGGCTATTTCCTCGCCGTCCTGGCGCACACCTTTCACAACACCTCGCTTCTTTTTGTCCAGGGGTTGGGCAGCCTGGCGCTGATCGTCCTGCTGGAGTGGGCTGGCTGGTTGATCTTCTTCGGCTTCATCATCTGGATGATCCGCCACGAGCAGGGTCTGTTGAAGAAACACCTGCGCGAAGAGGTGGCAAACGGTTTGATCACCGAAGCCCAGTTCAAAACGGCGGTTTCGTTCTTCCAGTTCGGAGCGCGCATGGCGGCGTTGAGCGGAGGCGTTTACAAAGCCACCGCCGATTTCTACCAATATTTGGGCGAACTCGCGCACAAAAAGGAACAGTTGTCGAAGTTCGGCGACGAGCGCGGGAATGCTGCCATCATCCAAAAACTGCGCGGGAATATCGCGGCGCTGGCTCCGCAGGCGAAGGGATAGGACGAAGACCCGCATCTGTTCGGACCTCAAGGCTGGCGGCTCGTGCCCCAGCCTTTTTCTACGCCTATGGTAAAATTTGGCACGTTCGCCCCCGTAGCTCAGTGGACAGAGCGTCGGCCTCCGGAGCCGAAGAGCGCAGTTCGAGTCTGCGCGGGGGTGCCTGAAATCCGCCAAAAACGGCGGATTTTTACTTGCTCATCTTACGCGATTTCGCCCCCGCCGCGCAACATGAATTACTTACTCATGTTGCCACCTTCCAATAGATTTTCTAGGTTCCCCGCCAAAGCCCTCACCCTGCCCTCTCCCATCGGAGAGGGGGAAGTCACCCCAGAAGATATAACCTTGTTTGGGGTGAGGGAAGCCTCTTGAAACCAAGGCAGCAACTTGGGTTACTTACTCGTGTTACGCACGTCCTGAAGGTTTATTCTGTGAGAATGCCGCCACGGCGGCGCCTTCGGGATTTGTATCGCGGAATACAATAGTTCTTAAATCCTCCCATCTGTTTAGACAGACTCAACCAGCGCCCTGATTCCATGACCGTTACCCTTTTGTCGCATTTCGGACGACTAAAATATTGGATACAATAAACCCGTGCCGCGTTACAAACTTATCGTCTATGCGTTTGCCGTGCTGGTCTGTTCTGGCTGCGGCGTGAAGGTCGTCACCGAAGAAGCGCCCATCGTGCTGCCGGAGTTCATCACTGCCACACTCCCGCCCACAACAGGTCCGCTGCCTGCGTTCACTTCGCCGCCGCCCACGCCTGCCGCCACCCTGCCGCCCGTCGAGGGGACGACGAATACGCAGGTCAACGTCCGCGCGGAGACGAACACCGCCAGCGAAAGTTACGGCGTGATTCCCCCGTTTACGAAAGTCCAAATTACGGGCAGGGAATCCACCGGCACGTGGTATCAAATCCTCCATGCGGATTCGCCCACCGGCACAGGCTGGGTGCGGGCGGAGTACATCCAGGCGGGGGCTGAGGCGGAAATTCAAGCCCGGGAACTGGAAACAGGTTTCGGGTCCGGTGTGGATGCGCTCGTCGTCAGCGGCATCCATGTGCGCAGCGGTCCAGGCACGGATTACAAGTCGCTCGGCGTTTTGATTCCAAAAGATGTGGTGCTGGCAATTGGAAGAGATGCCAGCGGCGCGTGGGCGCAGATCCGTTTTTCGAAGTCGCCCAATGGGACGGGCTGGGCGGCGGTGGAGTTTTTGCAGGTGGAGAATCTCGAATCCCTGCCGGTGGTTGGCGAAACCGCCGAAGCCGCCGAAGCGACACCGGCGGTCATTGAATCGGTCGAGGCGCTCCCAACCGCCCTGCCAGACGGCGACTCTGCCGATGCGCCGTTCGCGCAGGGAGACCTGTCGCCGGCGGGCGCGCGCGCCTTGCAGGTTCAGGGAGAGGTCTCTGCGCCGGAAGGCGACGCGGAAGACTGGGTTTCGTTTTCTTCTTCGGTCCCCGGCATTGCAATCGAATTGTCCTGCAAAGCCGGCGCCCTGTTAGTAGAATTGCGGCAGGCAGGCGGCGTTGTGGAATCGTTTGTCCTCCCATGTGGGAGCGGACGCGTGCTGAAGGTTCAGGCAAACGAGGTTCACATACTGAGATTGACCACTGCAACCGCGGATGAGCCGCAATTCATAACTTATCAATTGAAAATCGAAGCCATGCCATATCGCCCTGTTGGAAGTAGAGAATGGAGATTTTAGGATGAAAAGTAAAACCGCGTTTTTATTCCTGTTCCTGATAATTACGTTGGCGGCGGCAAGTTGTCAGTCGAATGAAACGCCGTCGCCGCTTTCCGCTTCGCTCAGCGAACTTTCCGGCAAGGTGGATTTGAAGCAGGCGGGTGCGGAGAATTTCGTCCCTGCCAGCGAGGATTCCAGGCTGGAGGTAAACGGACAGGTCCAAACCGGGGATGACGGGCGTGTCCGGCTCGATCTTTCATCGGGGACGATCATTCGAGTGGCGCCCTCCTCCCTGTTTACCCTGCTCGCCAACGAAGAAGTGGAAGGCGGACTTGCCACCAAAATCAAATTGGAACTCGGCAAGTTGTTCGTCATCCTCAGCGGCGGCAGCGCGGATGTGGAGACGCCCTCCGGCGTGGCTTCGGTGCGCGGTTCGTACATGAAGGTGGAAGTTGACCCGGAGACGATGGATATTTACATCACCTGCCTCGAAGGGACCTGCACAGCCAGCAACCCGGCGGGCACGGTCGAGTTTACGAACGGGCAGAAGGTCATTCTCTTCCACCGCGATCCCGAAACCGGCAACTGGACTGCGCCCACAGTCGAACCCATGACGCCCGAGGAGTTCCAGGAATGGCTGGATAACAACCCCGAAGCGAAGGAGTTATTCGAGCAGGCGATGGCAACCATCACCGCACTCGCCCAGCCGACGGATACGCCGATTCCCACCGCCACAACCACTGCCACGACCCGGGCTTCAGACCCATCCGCCGCAGGAGGCGGAGCCTGCTTCAGCATCATCCAGCCTCAATCGGGGGAGAGCCTGCCGAAACAGGGCAGGGTGACGTTTGAGTGGGAGGAACAACCCGGCGCGGAGTTGTACATGATGACGTTCATTGACCCGAACGGCAACCGCGCCACCATCGAGACCACCGGGACCAGCGCCGAAAAATACATCGAAATCCTGCCGGCTGGAGGGCAGTACAGTTGGTTCGTCACCGCTTACGGCGCGGACGGACGCGAAATCTGTTCGACCACGCCGATAACATTTACCAAGCCGCAGGGCGACCCCACGCCCAAACCGACGAAAGAGCCCGACCCGGATTACCAGCCGCCGGAACCCACGCCGGAACCGACCGAGGAGCCCGCCTGCAATCCCTGCGACGAGGCATCGAGTTGTTACGATCCCATGTTGTGCGAACCCGGATAATCACGGAGAATTAAACCTTCCAATGGGCAAAAAAACGATAAGCCTCCGCGCAACCCTGCTGCTGGGAACAGCCGTCATTCTGCTTCTCATCCAAATTGCCGGGTTCT
Organism: Chloroflexota bacterium; assembly: GCA_024434165.1. Lineage (GTDB taxonomy): Bacteria > Chloroflexota > Anaerolineae > Anaerolineales > Villigracilaceae > Villigracilis. The sequence continues at coordinate 53,910 of QMIW01000011.1, forward strand.
TTCCCGAAATCACCACGCCGCTCGAAAGCCTGGAATACTCCCTGCGCGACCTGTTCATGCGCCTGCGCGGACCGGAAACACCCTCCGACGACATCGTGATTGTGGCGATTGACGATTTCTCCTTCAATTGGACGGGATACCAGTGGCCCTGGCCCCGTTCGTATTTTGCGGAGATCGTGGAACAAATCAACGCGGGCGGCGGGAAGGTCGTGGGCGTGGATATCATCCTCTCGGAGCCGGATGAAGCGCCGGAAAACGACCAGCGGTTTGCCGATGCGCTCAGCCGGGTCCCCGCCTCGGCGACGGTCGTTCAGATCGTGCGCCAAAGCGGGCAGGGCTTCGAAACCGAATCGCTCGTCCAGCCGCTGACGCCCTACCGCGAAGCGCTGGACGGCGCAGGCATCACCTCCTTCATCCGCGACGAGGATGCAATTGTGCGCGGCGTGGTCGCCTTCGATTTCTACCAGAGCGGGCGCTACTTCAACTGGGCATTCGAAATTGCGCGGCTGTATTTGAACGTCGAACCGCCCAACTTCGAGGCGGGTTCGGGTCTGCGATTCAATGGTCAAAGCGTGCCGTTGAATGGGAGCATCATGCTGGTCAATTTCGCCGGTCCCGCCAAAACCTATCCCACCTATTCGGCGTCCGATGTGCATGACGGGATCACGCTCGAGCAGGACCCGGATGCCTTTCGCGGCAAGATCGTTTTGATCGGCGCCACCACCCTTACATTGCAGGATATTTACCCGACGCCTTTCTCCGCCGCCGTCCCGACCCCCGGTGTGGAGATCGTTGCCAACGCGGTGGATACCATCATCAACGGGAAGTACATCACCCTCTCGCCGGGATGGCTTGCGCTTCTTATCACGCTGACGGCTGGTCTTGCCGCCCATTTCATTTCCCTCCCGAAGAGACCCACCCTCACGCTGACCCTGTTGACACTCGGCATGACAGGCTGGCTGCTGGCGGCGCTGCTGGTCTTCATCAGTCAGAGATACGTCCTGCCGGTGGCTGCGCCGGAAATCATGCTTTTTCTGGGGGTCGTCCTGCCGACGCTCGAGCAAGCCGTTTCGCAGGAACGCGAGAAACGCCGCCTGCGCAATCTGTTCAGCCGCTTCATCTCGCCGGAGATGGTGGACCAGATGATCGCCACGCAGGATTTGAACTCGCTGAACAAACGCTCGAACATCAGCATCCTGTTTTCAGACATCCGCGGGTTCACCACGCTTTCCGAGAAACTCGCGCCGGAGGATGTGGTGGCATTGCTCAACCCGTATCTCGAAGCCATGTCGCGGGTCATCTACAAGCACGGCGGCACGGTGGATAAATACGAAGGCGACGCCATCATCGCCTTTTTTGGCGAACCGGTGCATTACGAAGACCATGCCGTGCGCGCCCTCCGCGCCGCGATGGATATGCGAAAAGCGCTGGCGGAACTCAAGGCAGCCTGGGCAAGGGAGGGACGTCCCAGCCAGATCGAGATGGGCGTGGGCATCAATTCGGGCGAGGTGTTTGTGGGTTTGCTCGGCTCGGAACAGCGCATCAACTACACGGTCATCGGCGATAATGCCAACCTCGCCTCCCGCCTGCAAGACCTGACCAAAACCTACGCCTGGCCCGTGCTCGTCAGCGAGAGCACGTACCAGCAGATCAAGGATGAATTCGACGTCGAATTTGCCGATGCGGTGACCGTCAAGGGCAAGACTCAGCCGGTCAACGTGTACAAGGTCATCGGGCGGAAAGGTGCGCCGGAATCCGAGAGGCTGCAATCGTGGCAAAAGGAAACCACTCGGTGAGCCGCCGGGAGCGCCGGGAAAGGTTGAACTGGGAAAAACCTCCGGAGGCAGGACCAGCCCAGGGTCCCGAATGTTGCGGGGTTTTCGTCCAAAAACGCGGATTTTTCGTTTGTGAAGCACTTGTACCGAATTGTACAAAATCCAGTTTTTTGGTATAGTTACACAATACTACAAAAGGCGAGGGCACCGATGAACGCAAAAAAGATCCCCGATATCATTGTTGGGCGTTTGCCCGTCTATTTGAGAGCGCTTCAGCGCATGGCAGACATGGGATTAAAGACGACCTCTTCGCAGGAATTGGGCGAGCATGTCGGCATCTCTGCGGCGCAGATTCGCAAGGATATTTCGCAGTTCGGCGAGTTTGGCAAACAGGGAACGGGCTATTCCATCGAGTTCCTGCTCGATAAACTGCGTGAAATTTTAAAGGTGGACCGCATTTGGGACGTGGTGGTGGTCGGCGCCGGAGACGTGGGTCACGCGCTCGCCAATTACCAGGGCTTCCAGGACCGCGGCTTTCGGGTGGCTGCCATTTTCGACAACGACAAGGCGAAGGTCGGCCAGAAGATCGGAAAGTTCGTGGTGGAAGACACCGAGACCATGGTGGAAAAAATCAAATCGGCGGGAATCAAGATTGCGATGATCACCGTGCCCGCCTCCGCCGCACAGGAAGTGGCGGATAAGTTGGTTCAAGCGGGCGTGCGCGCCATCCTCAACTACGCGCCCATCAGCCTGAACGTGCCAAATAATGTCCGGGTGCAGTACATTGACCCATCCACGCATTTGCAGAGGATGACGTTTTATTTGTAGGGATGATTTCAACCCCTTGGGCACTCGATTTTCGTGAATCAAAACGGTCACGCCATGGCGTGACCGTTCGCTTTTACACTTGCGGTAAATTCCTTCGTATCACGTTCAGCATGCCGAAGGCTTTGGTCGCGCCCTGCACCACACAGGTGAGCGGGTTATCCACGAGGTAGGCGGGAATGCCGAGCGACTTGGTGAGCAGTTTGTCAATGCCGCGCAGGAGCGCGCCGCCGCCGCAGAGCGCCACACCGCGGTCAATGATATCCGAGACCAGCTCGGGCGGAGTCTTCTCCAGCACTTTGCGTCCCGTTTCGACGATTTGCTTGAGCGGTTCCTGCAAGGCTTCCACGATCTCGCCCGTGGTCAGCGTGACCGGGCGCGGCAAGCCGGTGACCTGGTCCTGTCCCTGCACTTCCATGCTGTTTTCGATGTCCTGCGGCACCGCTGCGCCGATGCGGACCTTCAACTGTTCCGCCGTCTGCTGACCGATGACGACGCCGTATTTGCGGCGCACATAATTGACGATGGCTTCGTCCAGGTCCATGCCGCCTGCGCGCAGGGTGTCTGCGGCGACGATGCCGTACATCGCCATGACGGCGGCTTCGGTGCATCCGCCGCCGAGGCAGATGATCATGTTACCGGAAGGGGAATTGATGGGCAGGTCAATGCCGATGGCGGCTGCCAGCGGCTGCTGGATGAGATACGCCTCGCGGCTGCCCGCCTCCATCACCGCTTCGTAGACGGCGCGGCGCTCCACGCTGGTCACGCCATACGGGACGGTGATCATCACGCGCGGGCGGAAGATGCGCATCGAGCCGCTGACGCGCTGCAAAAGATAGGCGAGGAGGGTTTCGGTAATCTCATAATCGGCAATCACCCCGTTGCGAAGCGGGCGCGCCACTTCGATGCTTTCGGGGACTTTGCCGTACATGTCGCGCGCTTCCAAACCGGCGGCGACCATCTTCTGGTCTTCGACCTCGATGGCGACGATCGTCGGCTCCTCCAGCAGAACCTGAGCGGTATCCGCGAGGCGCGTGAACATGGTTCCCAGGTCTACGCCCAGGTCTTTTGCAAACATGGATAACACGTCGGTCTAGTTCTCCGAGGCGGGAATGCGCGCGCCGCCTTTGCGATAGCGGCGGACCGCGTCCAAACGCAGGTTGGATCTGCGGAGGGCGGCTTCCATGGCAAGGTAGGCGTCGGTATCGGCGGGAACGCCTTTCGCCAGGAGTTCTTCGGCGCGCCTGCGGGCGGCTTCGGCGCGGGTTTCGTCAATTTCCTCCACGTTTTCGGCGGCGTCCGCCAAAACAGTGACAATGTCCGGTTGGACTTCCGCAATGCCGCCAGCCACGGTAAAGATTTCCTCTTTTCCGCTCCTGCGAATTTTGATGACGCCGTATTTGAGCGTGGTCAATACCGGCGCGTGTTTGGGCAGGATGCCCATCTCGCCCGCCGAACCGGGAAGCACGACAATATCCACATCGCCGGTGAACACCGTGCGGTCTTGCGATACGATTTCACAACGGATGGTCATAGAAAAAACCTTTGGAGATTAGTGGCTCTCCCGTAATTAACGGGAAAGAGCCTAAACACTAAGGGCGCCAAGTACACAAAGGAGGGAAAAGGTGTCACAGGTAAAGGCGTTTTTCCTTCGTGCTCTTCGTGTCCTAAGCCCTCAGCATGAGGGTCGTGGTGAAAATGGTTCTCCCGTTAAAAACGGTAGAACCAGATTAGTAAATTGGAGATTGGGGTCAGCCAATCTCCAATCCCTAATTATCATTTACGCTTTTGCCAGTTTCTCGGCGCGTTCGCGCACGTCTTCGATGGTGCCTGCCATCATAAAGGCTTGCTCGGGCAGGTCGTCGCATTTGCCGTCGAGGATTTCGCGGAAACCGCGCACGGTCTCTTTGATGGGCACGTAACGCCCACCGATGCCGGTGAAGCGCTCCGCTACGAAGAACGGCTGGGAGAAGAAGCGTTCGATCTTGCGGGCGCGGGATACGACCAGTTTATCGTCTTCGGAGAGTTCGTCAATACCGAGGATGGCGATGATGTCCTGCAAGTCCTTGTAACGTTGGAGCACACGCTGCACTTCGCGCGCCGTCCGGTAGTGCTCTTCGCCCACGATGTTTGGATCAAGGATTCGGGAGGTCGAAGCGAGCGGGTCCACGGCGGGGTAGATGCCTTTTTCCACGATGGAGCGTTCGAGAGCGATGGTCGCATCCAGGTGGGTAAACGTCGCCACCGGCGCGGGGTCGGAGTAGTCATCCGCCGGCACGTACACCGCCTGCATCGAGGTGATGGAGCCGGTGCGGGTGGAGGTGATGCGCTCCTGGAGTTCGCCCATTTCGGTGGCGAGGGTGGGCTGGTATCCCACTGCGGAGGGCATACGACCGAGCAGCGCGGATACTTCGGAGCCGGACATGGAGAAACGGAAGATGTTGTCAATGAAGAGCAGCACGTCCCTGCCCTGATCGCGGAAATATTCCGCCATCGAAAGCGCGGAAAGCGCCACGCGCAGGCGCACGCCTGAAGGTTCGTTCATCTGCCCGTACACCATGACCGTATCCTTCATAACGCCGGACTCGATCATTTCGCGGTACAGCTGCGTCCCCTCGCGGGTGCGTTCGCCCACGCCCGCAAACACGGAGTTGCCCTCGTGTTCGGTCGCCACCGAGCGGATGAGTTCCATGATGATGACGGTCTTGCCGGTGCCGGCGCCGCCGAAGATGCCGGTCTTGCCGCCCTTGGTGAAGGGGGCAATCAGGTCAATGACCTTCACGCCGGTCTCGAAGACTTCCACGCGGGTGGACTGTTCCTCGAAGGCGGGCGCGGGGCGGTGAATGGGATAGTGGAGCGAGGCGTTGACGTCGCCTTTTTTATCAATGGGATTGCCAAGCACGTTGAAGATGCGTCCGAGAGTCGCGGGTCCAACCGGGACCGAGATGGGCGCTCCGGTTGCCCGGGCAGCGACTCCACGCTGCAAGCCATCCGTGCTGTCCATCGCCACGGTGCGCACCCAGTTATCGCCGAGATGTTTCTGCACTTCCAGGACGAGCGGCGCCTGGTTTGCGCGCTCGACAACTATCGCTTCGAAGAGTTCGGGGATGCTGCCATCGGGAAATTCAACATCCACCACGCCTCCCAGAATTTGTACGACACGGCCGTTTGCATTTGCCATGAGTTCCTCCAGTTATTTCGCGGCGAGCGCTTCCGCGCCGCCGACAATATCCAAAATATCGTTGGTGATCGTCTGTTGACGAACCTTGTTGTAAACCAGCTGCAGCGCGCCGACGAGTTCCTTCGCGTTGTCGGTGGCATTGCGCATGGCGATCATGCGGGCGGCGTGTTCGCTCGCCTGTGATTCGAGAATCGCCTGATAGACCTGCAATGCGGTAA
>QMIW01000012.1 GCA_024434165.1 Chloroflexota bacterium
CACATCCTCGAACAACTCCACCGGATGGTGCCGTATGACAGCGCATCGGTGCAATTGCTGGAGGAAAATGAACTGGTCATCATGGGCGGACGCGGCTGGGAAAACCCGGAAGACGTGCTTGGAATGCGCTTCCTGATCCCCGGCGACAACCCAAACAGCGAGGTGATTCAGACCGGCAAACCTCTCAATTTAACGGAAGTGGGGAAGATTTATCAAAAGTTCAATGAGCCGCCGCACAACCACATCCGCTCGTGGCTGGGCGTGCCGCTGATCGCCCAGGGGAAGATTATCGGGCTGCTCGCCATTGACAGTTCCAAACCGGGCAATTTCACCGAAGAGGATACCAACCTCGCCTCCATCTTCGCAGACCAGGTGGCTGTGGCGCTCGAAAACGCCCGCCTCTTCAGCGAGACAAAGGAGCAGGCTGTCATTGACCCGCTCACGGAAATCTACAACCGGCGCGGCTTGCTTCAATTCGGCATGATCGAATTCCAAAGGTCAATGGAGGGAAACAGAAAGTTTTCCGCCATCATGGCAGATATTGACCACTTCAAAAAGATCAACGACACGCATGGTCACGACGCCGGCGACAAGGTCCTGCGTCAATTCGCCCTGCAGTGCAAAAAATGCGTGCGTGATATTGACCTGGTGGGACGCTACGGCGGCGAAGAGATCGTCATTCTCCTTCCCAACACCGACCTGACCGCAAGCCTGCGCGTGGCAAAACGCCTGGGCAGCGCCATTGCCGCAATGTTCGTCAACATTTCGGAAGGCGTGGACATCAACATAACGGCGAGCCTGGGGGTGGCATGTACCGACGAGAACACCTCTACGCTCGATATCCTCATCAACCGCGCCGATCAAGCCATGTACACCGCGAAGCACAACGGGCGCAACCGCGTGGAATACAGCGTTTGACTCAGCCCTGCATACAGACCTGATACAACCCCAGCCTGCCGTTTTCCCCATCGGATAAGAACGACGCCTCGATCTCAAACCCGGCCTGTTCCGCCAGCCGGGAAAGTTCCCCCGCCGAGAACTGGTGCGCGTATCGCAAGCCCTCCCCGCCGCTGCGCCAATCGAGCAGGTAATCTCCTTCGTCCACATCCGCATCGGAAAGCCCCACCCGGCTCCACGGCTGGATGCGCGCCCGAAGTTTTTCGCTGTTCAAAAACTGCCAGTTGGACAGGATGAATTTTCCATCAGGCTTCAATAACTTTTTCACCGTTTTCAAAATCTCCAGGCGGATTTCATGCGAGGGGATGTGGTGCATTGTGGCAAAACAAGTAATCAGTGACCAGTAATTCGTAATCAGTGACTGATGACTGATGGCTGACAACTGATCCCTGACAACTGATAACTTCGTAAGATCAACTTCCTGAAACTCCACCCCGGGCGCAGACTCCGCTTCCCGCAGCAGAGGCAGGCTGAAATCCACGCCCAGAAGCGGGGCTTTGTGACCGCGTCCCGCCAACTCGCGCAGAAAATTCCCGTTGCCGCATCCCAAATCCAAGACAGATTCATCCTCCCGAATCGTTTCCAGAATCTTTTTTACGCCGGGCTGCAACCGCCGGCGCGTGGCGGAAAAGGAATCGCCGAAGCGGTCGTAAAATTTGCGGTTCAGTTGCAGCAGCCGCGCGGCTGTGGAGGAATCCATGACAACATTATACTCATGCCCGGTATGACATGACGGTATAATGCGGTCATGGTATCGAGAGAGCAAATCGAAAGCCTTTCACAGGAATTTGAAACGAAGACGCCGCAGGAGATCATCCAATGGGCGGCGGATATGTTCTGGCCCGAGATCGCCGTAAGTTCGTCCTTCCAGACGCAATCCATGGCGCTGCTGCACATGACAACAAGCATCCGGCGCGGCATTCGTGTTTATTTCATTGACACCGGCTATCATTTTTGGGAGACGCTGATGTTCCGCGAGCAGATCGCCCTGCAATGGCACATCAACGTGATTGACCTGTACCGCGACCCGCGCTGGGATGTCTTTGCCCGCATGCACACCCGCACCCTGCCGCTCGAAGACCCAAACCTGTGCTGTTACCTGCACAAGGTCCAGCCGATGCAAAAGGCGTTGAAGGATGTGAAAGCATGGATCACCGGCATCCGCCGCGACCAGACGACCGCGCGCGCCCATGCGAAGATCTTGGAACTGCAAAGCGACGGACTGTTGAAGGTCAACCCGCTGTTGAATTGGACCAAGGCGGATGTGCAGAAATACATGGAGGAGCACAACCTGCCGCATCATCCCCTCTACGAAAAGGGCTATCGCAGTGTGGGCTGCGCGCCGTGCACCATCGCCATCGGCGTCAACGACGACGAACGCGCCGGGCGCTGGGCGGGCAGGGGCAAGATCGAATGCGGCTTGCACACGGAGATGTTCACACACAAGGATATTTCCGAAGTGAAGGATGAATTTAGAACGGATGTAAAGGACATAAACCAGAGATAAACGGAGATGAACAGGACTCTTCATCCATTATCAGTGTTTATCCGTGTTCATCTGTAGTGAATGTATCGTATGGAACTTACCGAAAAACGCCAACGCTGGAAGAAAATCAACGCGCTGACGCCGCAGAAACTGGAACTGGCGCGCCGCCTCCTCGAAAAGATCCGCGAGGGGGAGGATGTGCTGGCTTTGCTCCGCCGCCACCCGCTGGAAGGCGGCGGATATTTGAACAAAGCCGCGCTGGTTGCCGCGTACAAGCAGATGGTGGAAACGGGCACGATGCAGCCCGACCCTGCCCTGCTGGAAAAGATCCGCATGAAGCCGATGCGGACGCTTTCCGGCGTGACTACCGTGACGGTGCTGACCAAGCCGTATCCGTGCCCGGGGAAGTGCATTTTCTGCCCCACCGATGTGCGCATGCCCAAAAGTTACCTGCCCGATGAACCCGGCGCGATGCGCGCGCTGGAGCATCAGTTCGACCCGTACACGCAGGTCGAGTCGCGCATCCGTGCCTTGAAAAATCTGGGACATCCCACCGATAAGATCGAACTGCTGATTCTCGGCGGCACATGGTCTTCCTATCGCCGCGATTATCAGGAGTGGTTCGTCGCGCGCTGCTTCGATGCGATGAATGCCCTCACCCCAACCCCTCTCCCAGTGGGAGAGGGGCAGGTGGGTGAGGGGAAATTGGAAAAAATTCATTCCATCAACGAAACCGCGCCGCATCGCAACGTGGGCTTGGTGATCGAAACCCGTCCCGACGAAATCACCCCCGACGAGATCCGCTGGCTGCGCCACCTCGGCGTGACCAAAGTGCAGATGGGCGCACAAAGTTTCGACGACCGCATCCTCGAACTCAACAAACGCGGACACGACGTGGAATGCACGCGCAAAGCCGCCGCCCTGCTCCGCGCGGCGGGATTCAAGATCGTTTTGCACTGGATGCCGAACCTGCTGGGCGCAAACCTGGAATCAGACCGCGAAGATTTCGCACGGATGTGGCAGGATTTCTGCCCGGACGAAATCAAAATCTATCCGAATCAATTGCTCGCCAACGCCGAACTGTACGAATACTGGCAGCGCGGCGAATTCCATCCCTACACCACCGAAGAGCTGGTGGACTTGCTTGCGGACATCAAGCCGACCATCCCGCGCTACTGCCGTGTCAACCGCGTCATCCGCGACATTCCCTCCACCAACGTCGTCGAAGGGAACAAACGCACCAGCCTGCGGCAGGATGTCCACGACGAGATGAGGCGGCGCGGCACGCGCTGTCAGTGCATTCGCTGCCGGGAGGTGAAGGGCAAGCCCGTGGAACTCTCCTCTCTGCGGCTGGATGATCTTGTGTATTCCGCTGGAAAAGCCGAGGAGCATTTCATCTCGTTCAACACCGAAGACGACCGCCTCGCGGGATTCATCCGCCTCTCGCTTCCCCAGGCAGACTCACCGCAAACCGGAATCGCCGACCTCGACCGCGCGGCGCTCATCCGCGAAGTGCATGTGTACGGACAGTCCCTGCCCGTCGGCGCGGAAAAATCGGGTGCGGCTCAACATGCGGGGTTGGGTACACGCCTGCTCGAAGAAGCGGAAAAGATAGCCCTTAAGAGGGGTTTTTCACGCCTTGCGGTAATATCCGCCGTCGGCACACGTCAATACTACCTGGAGCGCGGCTTCGAACGCGGCGAGTATTATTTGGTTAAAAACCTTGCCTGACCATGGACGATTGACCACAGACCGCAGATTATAAAAACCATCGTCCATCGTCTATGGTCTGTATTTACAGGAGAAAAATTGAAAACAAAACATTGGATCGTCTTCATTACTCTCGGCGCGATTTGGAGTTCGTCCTTCCTATGGATCAAGATCGGCGTGCAGGAGATCGGACCGATGGCGCTCACCGCCTTCCGCATGTTGTTCGGCGCGTTGACGGCAGTTGCCATTGCAGCGTATCAGGGCATTCCCTTTACCCGTGACCCAAAGGACTGGGGTATTTTCGCCATCTTCGGTCCTGCCAGCCTTGCCATCCCCATTTTCCTCATCTCCTGGGGCGAGCAGACAATTGATTCAGCGGTTGCGTCCATCCTCAATGCCACCGTCCCGTTGTTTACGCTGCTCATCGCGCACTTCTGGCTGCACGACGACAAGATCACCTTTCAGAAAACGCTCGGCTTGCTGGTCGGCTTTGCAGGCGTGCTGGTGCTGATGAGCGAAGACCTGCTTGCCAGCGAACACGGTTCGGTCATCGGTCAATTTGCCGTGATCCTCGCCGCGCTGTTTTACGCGGGCAGTGCGGTCGGCATCCGCAAATATTCCCAGCACATCAACAACACCATGCGCGGCGTAGGCTTTCTGATCACAGCCAGTGTGTTCATGTGGGCGATCGGTCCCGTCGCCGAAAAGCCGTTCGAGATTCCCGCCCTGCCCATCACCTGGGTCGCCGCGCTTTGGCTGGGTATTTTGGGTTCGGGCTTTGCGATGATCATGTTGTATTATTTGATTCACGAAATCGGTCCGACGCGCGCCACACTGGTCACGTATTTATTTCCCGTCGGCGGCGTGATCCTCGGCGTGATCTTTTTAGATGAGCATCTTTCCTGGCAGTTGGTCGTCGGCACGGTGTTGATCATCGCCAGCCTGGCTGTGGTCAATTACAAAAAGAAAAATCCGTAGTAGTGCAAGTCTCAGACTTGCACTACTACTTGCGCTGCAACGAGAAACTCATGAACGAACATCGCACCGGTTACGTTTCCATCATCGGACGTCCCAACGTCGGCAAGTCCACGCTGCTCAACGCCTTGCTTGGGCAGAAGATCGCTGCTGTCTCGCCCCGTCCGCAGACCACGCGGCGGCGGCAGCTCGGCATCCTCACGCTCAAAGACGCGCAATTGATCTTTGTGGATACGCCCGGTCTGCACCGACCGAAACACAAACTTGGCGAGTTTCTGAACGAGGAGGCAAAGGAAGCCCTCGAAGGCGTGGATGTGATTCTCTGGCTGGTGGACGCTTCGACTCCCCCAACGGAGGAGGACGCGAACATCTCCGCCCTCCTCAAGGAAGCCGCGCCTCAGACTCCCCGATTGCTGGCGCTGAACAAAATAGACATGGTCAAGGCTGACGATTTGCCCGCGCACGAGAGGGAGTATGTTCGTTTATTTTTTGCTCAAGGCGGCGTCCCCGCTGCCGGGGACGGCGGCGCGAGCAGAAATAAGGTGATGCGCATTTCCGCGTCGAACCGGCTTGGGCTGGGAGAACTGCTCGAAGCGCTGATTCAATCGTCGCCGGAGAGAGAGGCGGAATATCCCGAAGAGCAGATCACCGACCTTTACGAACGCGAGATCGCCGCAGACTTGATCCGCGAATCTTGTCTCATCCAATTGCGCGATGAAGTGCCGCACAGCCTGGCGATTCGCATTGATGAGTTCAAGGAACGCGAGAGTGGCATGGCGTACATCGCCGCGACGATTTTCGTCGAAAGAGAATCGCAAAAGGGAATCGTCATCGGCGAAGGCGGCAGGATGCTCAAATCCATCGGCTCGGCGGCAAGGAAGGAGATCGAGGAGATGGGCGGACGAAAGGTATTCCTCGAACTGCGCGTGAAGGTCTCGAAGGATTGGCGCAACGACCCGAACATGCTCAGGCAGTTTGGGTATGGAAAGAGGAAGTAGGGGGTAAGTATCAGTGATCAGTGACCGCTGGTTACTTTACCTGTGCAAATTCCTCGCCGCAACGAAACTCAAGCCTGCCTTTGTCAAATCCCAGGCGGAGCGATTGCATGCCGCGACCTTTTCGAGGAAATTGCATTGCAGGTGGTCCCAGTCGCCGCTTTCGATAACTTCCTTTTTCTCGCGGAAGTAATCCAGGATGTCGGAGGGATGCGCGAAAGTCTGCTCGACCTCCGGGTCGCCGCCCTCGTGTTTGGCGGCAATATTGGCAACGTGATCGGCGATCTCGACCAACTCGGCGCGGCGGTTGTATGGTTGGACGACGATGCTCTTCCACGTCTCGGTAATGTGATGCTCGAAGCGGACGACGCGCTCGAAGCCCAGCGCCTTGCGGAATTCGGCGGTCAGTTCCATCGTCCGGTTGTTGATCGAGTTCGACCAGTTGAATCCGATCAGCGGGCTCGTCCCGTCGTCGCGGCTGAATAGTTTCGCCATCGTCATGATCCACAGCGCATGGTAGGGGTTATCCGAACCGAAGAAGACCGAAATCTTGAATTGAATATCCACGCCGAGTTTGTAAAGCATGAAACCGAGCAGGATGGTGCCGGCATTGAAATTCAACACATGCTGAACGCCATAATGGGTGTAGTAATACAAGAATTCGTCCAGCCACATGAGCGCGTGTTCGTTGGGCTGGCCGATGCCGCCGAAATAACCGGTAATGGTGGCGGGTCCGCCGAGATGCGGGTTCGAGCCGTCGGTGCCTTTCGTGTCGAGCGTCTCCACAAACGACGCGCCGATGATGTCCAGCGCGGCGACGATGGCGGGCAGGTCGCCGTCGGCTTCGGATTCCTTCATCTTGCGGACGGCGATAAATCGTCCGGGCACGAGGGTTCGATTTGCGATGGCTTGCTCCGCCATGACTCGAATCCAGGGGAAGTATTGCAGGGCAGAGACTTCGAGCGTGACGGCGTACTCGTCCTTGAATTGGGTCATCTTTGCCGCCTCACCCAGGACCTTTTGCCTGTACTCCGCGACCGAGACGAATGCGCCCCGGTCGCGCTGTTCGATCAGCCAATTGAGGTCTTTGACATAATCGGGCGCCTTGGCTTCCACTTCCTTGAAGAGGTTTTCCATACTGCGCGCCTGGCGGTGTTTGCGGTTGATCTCTTCGGGCGTGCCGTATTTGGCGACCACAGCAAGGAAGTCCTTCATCACGTGCGAGTTGGGGTCGAGCAGGACCGCATTGACGGCTTCGAGGCGGTTGGGGTCTATTTCGAGCAGGGAGTGAATATCCATTTGATCTCCTTTTGCGTGCTGCATTTTCCGTGTTTACCTGTCTACTTGTTTACTTGTTTACCTGTATACCTTGACTACCTATGTACCTGTCTGCTGCCCTGCGGCTCCCCGCTCAACATCTTCAACAGCTCGTCATATTCCTCATCGGGCATGCCAAACCAGTTCTCCGGTGCGGGGAATGTTTTTTCGGTCACTTCTTTGACGTAACCATTCAGCCCCTCACGAATGACCGCGCCGGCATCTGCAAAGACTTTTGCCATGCGCGGCTTGAACTTGGGGTAGAGGGCGAAGGCGTCGTGATAGATAAGAAGCTGCCCATGCGCGTGCGGACCCGACCCCAGCGACATGATGATGCAGTTCTTCGCACGTTCGGTGATCAGTTGGCACAGCCGGTCGGGGACGAGTTCGAGCAGGATGCAGAACGCGCCCGCTTCTTCGAGCGCTTTGGCATCGTCCACGATCTTCTTTGCCAGCGATGCGGATTTCCCCTGCAAACGGAAACCGCCCAACGCGGAGACGGATTGCGGCGTGAGCCCGAGGTGACCGATGGCGGGAATGCCCGAGCGGACGATGCCCGCGATGCGGTCCGCCATTTCGATGCCGCCTTCGAGTTTGATCGAGTCGCAGCCTGCCTCCGCCATAAAGCGCCCCGCATTGCGGATGGCGGTCTCCACCGAGGGCTGGTAACTCATGTAGGGCATGTCGCCCACCAGCCAGACGTTGGGCGCGCCGCGCCGCACCGCCGCCGAATGACGAATCATATCGTCCATCGTGACGGGCAGGGTCGAGTCGTAGCCGAGCATGGTCATGCCGAGGCTGTCGCCGACGAGAATCATGTCCACGCCCGCCTGGTCTTGAAGATGGGCGGTGGGGTAGTCGTAGCAGGTAAGCCAGGTGATCGGTTTTCCCTCCGTCACTTTTTGGAACAGACCCGGCAGGGTCATTTTCTTTCTGGGTTCCGTCATGGGTTCCTCCGTTGATGGGAAATAAAACAGGTCACGCATCAACGTGACCTGTAACATTCGGTTTTATTTGTATGCAGCAGCATCGAGTTTGGAAAATCGCTCGAAGGGGCAGGGTCTGGTCATCTGCTGGCGGCGGGCGCGGGAATCTGCAAAACTTGGGGGCACGTACCAACTCCTGGGTCGGGGAGCAGCTCCCCGGTCCGCGTTTGAAGCGCGGGGTTTGCTCCGGCATTCATGCAGTTGCGGGATCCGCATCCGCATGGTTTTGTCCATTTGATCCAACATAGCGTCTTTAAATCTTTTATCACAAGCCGCGCATTGATACAACGTGATTTTGTCACATCCCGCAAACTCAAAAATAATTTCATATTGTCGGTCGTTTTGGTGAACAAAGCGGCGTGTACTATCGGGCTTTCAGCGGTTTGAAGCCCTCCCCCAACGCTTCATGCGCAACGCCGATGACCATGAAGGCTTCGGGGTCTTTCTCGTGAACGATGGCTTTGAGGGTCGCCAACTCGGCGCGGCTGACCACGCAATACAGCACGGGACGCGAATTGCCCGTGTAAGCGCCCCTGCCTTCGAGCCAGGTTACGCCGCGCTCCATCTCATCGAGGATGCAGGCGGAAACCTCTTCGGGTTTCGCCGTTACGATCATCGCCGTGCGCACGGTCCCGCCGCCTTCCAATACGGTCTCGGCGACCAGACCGCTGATGTAGAGCGCGATCATCGCGTAGAGGGCGGCTTTCCAGCCAAAGACAAACCCGGCGGAAAGGATGACGGCAGTATCCACCATGAGGTAACTTTGGGTCATCGAGATCCCGCGCCAGTTGTTGAGGATGCGGGCGAGGATATCCGAACCGCCGCTGGTGCCGCGCGCGCGATACACCAGCCCATAGCCCACGCCGCTGACGATGGCTCCATAAAGCGAGTTGAGGAAGATATCGCCTTTCAGGTCGTCTATCAACACCTGCGAGTACTCCACGAAGGCGGGAACTTTCAAAAGCAGGTCGGTAAAAACGGAATAGGTAACGATGGCAGCCGCTGTGCGCATGGCAAATTTGAATCCGCCCAGGAAGCGCCAGCCCAGCAGAAAGAGCGGCACGTTGCCGATGAAGACCATCAAGCCGATGGGCCAGCCGGTGATGTGGTTGAGAATCTGCGCGATGCCGCTCACGCCGCCCGAAGCGAGGTCCGCAGGGATGAAGAACAGCCGCAGGCTGACCGCCTGGATCAAACTGGAGGCGACGATCAAAAGATAATCCCAAATTGACGGCAGGTATTTTTTCATGGTGAGTCCTTTCAGGGCGGAGATTATAGCCGAGGAGAGTTTTCAATATTTGGTACAATCACGCCCTATGCAAATGAAGAAGTGGCAGTTCTGGCTCGGAGTGCTCATCAGCATTCTGTTTCTCTGGCTTGCCCTGCGCGGGCTTCACCTGGGCGATTTTTGGAGTGCGGTACAGAAAGCGAACTATATCTGGCTCCTGCCAGGTATTTTTGTGTATTTTGTCGGCGTGTGGGTGCGGGCGTGGCGGTGGCATTACCTGCTCGGTCCCATCAAGAAAATCCCCACCCGGACCATGTTCCCCATCACGACCATCGGCTACATGGGCAATAACATCTATCCTGCGCGGGCGGGCGAGGTGCTGCGCGCGGTCATTCTGAAGCGCAGGGAGGGCGTGCCCGTCTCTGCTTCGCTGGCAACCATCATTGTGGAACGCATCTTCGACGGCGTGGTGATGCTGGCGTTTGTGTTCGTCAACCTGCCTGAACTTGCCAAACTGACCAGCGACTCCGGCGTTGTAGGCAACATCCAGCAGGCGGCGCTCTACGGCACGGGGATTTTCATCGGCGCGTTGATCCTCTTTTTGCTGGCAGCCATGTTCCCGCAAAGAAGCATCACGATCGGCACATGGCTGATCGAGCGGCTGACCCCGGAACGGCTGCACGAAAAACTCAACAGCATCATGCACAAGTTCCTGGATGGGCTGGCTGCGCTTCGCTCCCCGCTCAACGTGTTGATGGTTTTCCTGACCTCGGTGCTCATCTGGCTGCTGGAGACCGGCAAATACTGGTTTGTGATGCACGCCTTCGATTTCAACGTCTCGTTCTTTGCGCTGATGCTGATGAACGGCATCGTGAATCTGGCCACCACCATCCCGTCCGCTCCGGGGTACATTGGCACGTTCGACGCGCCGGGCATCGCCGTGCTGACGGCTTACGGCGTGAGTCAAGCCACAGCGGCTGGATACACGCTCGTGCTGCACGTGGCGTTATGGTTCCCAATCACCCTGCTGGGCGCGTATTACATGGCGCGCGAAGGAATCAAGTGGTCGGATAGTTTGAGAGAAGAAACCAAGGAATAATCATGTCATTGCGAGTGGCGCGAGGCGCCGCTCGCAATGACATAATAATGAGGAATTAATGAAAATCGCAATCATCGGAGCAGGATTTGGCGGCATGGCAGCCGCGTTCGATCTAAAAAAAGCAGGACATGACGTGGTCATTTTCGAGTCCGCCAATTACGTGGGCGGACTGGCGAGCGGATTCAAGGAGCCGCATTGGGACTGGTCGGTGGAGAAGTTCTATCATCACTGGTTCCAGTCGGACAAGGACATGCTCGCCCTCATTCGTGAATTGGGCTTGGAGGACAAGGTCATCTTCCCGCGCCCGTACACGGTGATGTACTACAAAGGGAAGTGGTATCCCTTCGATTCGATTCTGCACGCGCTTCTTTTTCCCGGACTGGGATTTGGTCTGAACAAAATCAGGTTTGGATTCGTCGGGTTGTTTTTACGCCTGACGAACAACTGGCGCGCGCTGGAAAAGGTCACCGCCGATGAATGGATGATGAAGTGGGCGGGGAAACAGGTCTACGAGCAGATGTGGAAGCCGCTGCTGGTCGGGAAGTTCGGTCCGTTCTACAAAGATGTCAACATGGCGTGGATGTGGGCGCGCATCAAAGCGCGGACGACGCGGCTCGGCACCTTCGAGGGCGGCTTTCAAAAGTTCGCGGATGTGTTCGCGGAAAAGCTCAGAGAGCAGAGAGTAGAGATTAGACTCGGCGTAAGTATTAAGTCTATAAAGAAGGAGCAAGCGTCGGGAAGCCTGAGCGTGGATGGCGAGTCATTCGATCAGGTTCTCGTCACCACATCTCCAAATCTGATGGCAAAGTTATGTCCCGACCTCCCCGAAACTTATTTGAAGGGTCTGCTGGAGTTGAAATCCATGGGCGCGGTGGTGATGACGCTCTCGTTGAAGCATCGGTTGTCAAAGGACGGTTTTTACTGGTTCAACATCCCAAAAGAGGAAGGGTATCCCTTTCTTGCGCTGGTGGAACATACGAACTTCGTTTCGAGCGGGCATTTCGGCGGCGACCACATCGTGTATGCGGGCGATTACCTGGAAGCGGGTCACGAGTATTTTTCGTTGAGCGACGAGGAATTACTGGAGCGATTCATTCCTGCGTTCCAAAAGTTCAATCCCGATTTCAAACGCGAGTGGATCAATAAAATCTGGGTGCATAAAACCAATTATGCCCAGCCCGTGCCGCTGGTGGGGCACTCGAAGAACATCCCCGATATTCAAACGCCCATCGAGGGTTTGTATTTCGCTTCGATGAGCCAGGTCTATCCCTGGGATCGCGGGACGAATTTCGCGGTGGAGATCGGACGACGGGCGGCGAGGATGATGCTGTAGAAGCAAAATTTGTAGACATGTGCTAAAATCCGAAATACATTTGGCTGTCAGGAGGTTAGCGCATGCCTATTGAAAATGGAGTTGGTTATGGAGAATATACGGGGGTAAAAATTGAACACTTGTCAAAAATAATTGCAATGCACTTGGCAATCACCCAAGCGGTAATCAAGAAACATGCTTCTTACTATGAACCTGAATATCGCTATGTTGACTTAACGGCAGGAAAAGGTAGCACTCCCGATGGAACTATGGGCAGTCCAGTTGTTTTTCTTACGAAAGCCAGTGATCCAAAGTTTGACATTCCCTTTCGTGCTGATTTGATTGAACGTGAGCCAAAAAACATTGAGGAACTCAAAAAGACCATATCAGCACACTCCACCAAATTTTTACAGCAAGGAAAAATCTATTATTACCCTGACGACTATGAGAAGGTGATCCCAAATTTATTCAAATCGAAAAAAGATTTTGAGCTGGGGCTCGTTTATGTTGACCCAACTGGAACAAAAGACTTGCCAGATATTAAAACACTTGCCTTTATATCCAAAATGAGACCCCGCATGGAAATTCTTTTTTACCTGTCTGCGACAGGCGTTAAGCGACAATTCCAACAAACTCATAATCTTTTGGAAGATTTTTTGAATGCGACGGGCAAGCAACATTGGTTAATCCGAAAACCAATCAAGGGTGACAGACATCAGTGGACATTCCTGCTGGGCAGCAATTCAGATCTGTTTAAGCCGTACAAAAGCATAAGAAGCTATTTTTATCTTCTGAATTCGCCTGAAGGACAACAAGTCTTTGAAAAAATGAATTTAAGTCAGGAACAAAGAACTGAGCACAGACAACCACGACTAGATGGATTTTGAAAATCAAAACATTTGTGCTATTATTGAACTGTTCTCTCGGAGGAGAAATGGCTACCCAATCTCGAATCGAGTGGACCGAATCGACATGGAATCCACTTACAGGCTGTAACAAGATCAGCCCCGGCTGTAAGCACTGTTACGCAGAACGCATGGCAAAGCGTCTTCAAGCCATGGGGCAACCAAACTATGCGAATGGCTTCAAGTTAACCATGCATCCGCAAGCACTTGAAAAACCTTTGGAATGGAAAACTCCGCAGGTTATCTTTGTCAATTCCATGAGCGACCTGTTCCACAAGGATGTGCCTTTGGAATTTATTCAAAGTGTGTTCGATGTCATGAAACGCGCTCATTGGCATCAATTCCAGGTGTTGACCAAACGCTCCGAACGGTTAATGGAACTTAGCCCACAACTCGAGTGGACGGATAATATCTGGATGGGTGTCAGTGTCGAGAATGCTGATTATACGTTCAGAATTGATCACCTGCGAAAAACGGGAGCAAAAATAAAATTTTTATCCGTTGAGCCGCTGTTGGGTCCCATTCCGAAAATGAATTTGAAGGGGATCAATTGGGTCATTGTTGGCGGTGAATCGGGACCCGGAGCGCGCCCCCTGCAAAGAGAATGGGTCGTTGATATTAAGAATCAGTGTTTAAAAGCAAAAGTTCCATTCTTTTTCAAACAATGGGGGGGAGTACAAAAAAAGAAGACTGGCAGATTGCTGGATGGCAGGACTTGGGATCAAATGCCAAAGGAGATGAATTTGGCAAAAGCGTAATCAATTCTAAGGTGGCAGATTGCCACCTTCTTTTATTCAATCAAATAATTACAAAAAGAACTCTGGCGCGAAGGTCAGGTAATTTTCGAACTTCCCGAATGGCACATTGCTCATCAGCACGGCGGTGAAGGCGTCAACCCGGTATTTCCTTTTGACAAAATAATCAACCGCCTTTTGGTTGACCAGCGGCACAGAGACGCCAAAATCATCGCCCTTTTCGGCGGCAAGGCTTTCCGCGTGGGCAAGCACAGCGGGAAAATCATCGGCGTTCAACACGGCAAACGGACCGTGATTCCCGCCGACATAGCCGTAGCCAACCACCTCCCCGCCCCGCTTGTAGACAAATCCTTCGCGCATGGATGCCAGCCAGCGGTGGATTCCTCCGCGCGTGTGGCTGAGGATTTCACGGTCAATGCGGTTCACGGCTTCGAGGTGGGCGCTCAAATCTATCGGCTCGATGGTCAGGTCGGTCGGCACGGTCACTTTTTCGGCTTTGCGGCTGAAATACTTGAGCATGATGCGTCCATACACGCCCAGGCGCATGTAATTGAACAGGGCGCGTTCGTCCAGCGTGGCGATGATGGTGCGGTAACGCGCGCTGGTATCGGCAAAGGCGCGGGATAAGAGCCCGCTTCCGACCCCCGCCGATTGCTGGTTCGGCGCCATGAAGAATTCGGTCAACTCCTGGAATCCGTCGTGTTCGAGGGTTCGGGCATAGCCCAGTATCTCGCCGTCTCGTTCCGCCACCCAGAACCGGGATGCGGTTTCCGCCAGGAAATCAAACAGGGGTTTGCGTTTTTGCCAGATCGCGTTGAGCATCTCCGGGTCGTTCCCGCCGGTGATGGCTTGGACGTTCATGCGTTCGCTGTAATCCATGATGGATTTGAGGAAGACTTGAAAGACAGCGAACGAATCTGCGAGGGTGCCGGGCCGGTATGTGACGGTCATGGATAAAATTCCCTTTCGTGTTGTCTGGGCGCTTGGGACGATATGTCCGGGCATTATAGCATCCAGCCTTAACGGAAAAGCCCCCCGAATGGGATATTTCGGGAGGCTGTCCTGGATGGTTGGGGCTATTCGCCCTTGGCGTGCGGGTATGGGCTCCAATCGCACAGGTTGATGAAGGGGGTGGTCAACCCGCCTTCGACGAGGAAGGACTTCATCAGCCCGTTCGTATGGGTGTACGCGCCTTCGAGGTTATAGTTGGGCGCCCAGGCATAGGCATAGTATCTGCCGTTGGGAAGGAGCACGCTGTAAATGTACTCGTTCTCGTCGATGGCAAACTGGATGCGTTCTCCGGTCACAGCGTTTTCGAAGTAGAGCGTCATGGGCGGGTTGAACTCGCTCGGGTAGCACAGGTTGCCGGTGACCGTCCCATGCGGCGGGACATCAGTTACAGCCTGCTTCTTTACGCGGATATCCACGTAGATCGGGGCATTTGCCTTGTCGCCGCCGCCAAAGAGCGCGCCGGAGGCGTTTCGTAAAATCCAGTAACCTCTGTAGGAACCCTCGGCGGTCGGAGCCGTGAAGGTGATCGAGACGTCAATGTATTGACCGGGGGACACGTAACCGGGCAGGCGTACGGAGGTTGTGCCTCCGAGTTGGTCGCCGCCGTTGAAGACGAGCGTGTAATCGGGCGACCAGGCGCAGGTGCCGCGGTTCTTGATGCGCCAGGTCTTGACGAAGGTCTCACCGGGGCGCAGGGTCGTTCCATCGGGAATGGTCACATCCTTGAGAAACGCCATCCAGTCACAGTAGGTAACGGGAGCGACAGTCGGTGAAGCCGTCGGCGTGGGCGCGGCTGTGTTGGTTACAGGAGCAACTGTCGCCGTGGGAGGAGGCGGGGTTTGCGTCGGCGCGTTGAGGGTCAGCGCAATCGTCGTCTGCGTCACTATCGCCTGGACGGTGGCTTGCGGGTCGGGTTGGGGCTGGTCTCTTTGCAGTAAAGGCATGGCAAATACGCTGAGGGGAAACAGCGCAAGCACGCACAATGCCAGAATGCCAAAAATAATAAGAATGGTGTTGGTTGTAAGTTTCACGATGAACCTCTTTCTGTCAGCCACCATAGAACGAAGGGGACTGGAAAAAGGTTCCCAAAGACATGGTACTTTTGTACCGACGCGGAACAAAGTAAGATACAATCGGCGGAATGATTTCATCCGACCTGCTCAACCCCCTGATTCTTTCGGCGTTTACCGGAAAAATTACCTGGCTGGAGGCATCCACCCAATATCCGTTGGACGAGTTCATCGAAACGTTTTACAGCACGCGCGAACGGACGCATGAACGGCTCGACGGGCTGACCGACGCACAGGCGGCGTTCGTTTCGGATGCGCATCCGTTCTGGTCCATCAGCGAGTCGGTTACGCATTTGGTGTACACGCAGGGCTTTTATCACAACAAACTGCTGGATATTTCCACGAGCCAGATGCCGCATATTGTGGAAGCGGCAAAAGGATTCGGCGAGGGCGCGAGGCGGAATGTGCTGGTCAGGGATTTGGCGGTCAGCCTGAACGCGGCAACGGAGCGCATCCGGGTCGTGATTGAGGGCACACGCAATTCACATGATCCGCAAAGGACGGAGGTCAGCCCGTTCTTCGGCGTGTGCAATTACCGAACGTGGATTCTGCTCCTGCTTGCACACGAAGTGGATCACTTGCGCCAGATCGCAGCGATGCGCAGCGTGGCGAAATTGAATGCGTAGGTCACGCTAAAATGTGACCTGCAAAAAAACAGCCCCGCGTTTGCGGGGCTGTTCGGTTTAACCAAACTAAATATCCAGATTCCTCACGCTCTTGGCATGCGTCTGGATGAACTTCTTGCGCGGGTCCACGGCGTCGCCCATGAGCATGTCGAAGGTGCGGTCGGCTTCGGCGGCGTCGTCCACCGTCACAAGAAGAAGCGTGCGGTTGGCGGGGTTCATCGTGGTTTCCCACAACTGTTCAGGGTTCATTTCGCCCAAGCCTTTGTAGCGCTGGATGCTGGCTTTCTCGCCGACTTCCTTCACCAGTTTGTCCTTTTCCTTGTCGCTGTACACGTATTTGACCGTGTTCTTGTGCGCGATGCGATACAGCGGCGGCTGGGCGATGTAGAGGTGACCGTTCTCGATTAACTGCGGCATGTAACGGAAGAAGAAGGTCAACAGCAAGGTGCGGATGTGGCTGCCGTCCACGTCGGCGTCGGTCATGATGATGACGCGCCCGTAGCGCAGACCTTCGATGTCGAAGTTATCGCCGATGCCCGTTCCCAGCGCCGAGATGAGCGCTTTCACTTCGTTGTTGCCCAGGATCTTATCGAGGCGGGCGCGCTCGGTGTTGAGGATCTTGCCGCGCAGCGGCAGGATCGCCTGGAAGTGGCGGTCGCGTCCCTGCTTGGCAGAGCCGCCTGCCGAGTCACCTTCCACGATGTAAAGTTCGGTCTTGGATGAATCGCGTTCGGAGCAGTCCGCCAGTTTCCCGGGCAGGGTAAGCGACTCGAGCGCAGATTTGCGGATGACGAGATCGCGCGCCTTGCGCGCCGCATCGCGCGCGCGGGCAGAGGTGAGGCACTTGGCAACAATCGCCTTCGCCGCCTGCGGGTTCTCTTCGAGGAAGGTGGCAAACGCTTCGCCCACCACCTGGGTGACATAGGTCTGCACTTCGGGGTTCATCAACTTGACCTTGGTCTGCGACTCGAACTGCGGACCGGGGTGCTTGACCGACACAATCGCAGTGAGACCTTCGCGGGTGTCATCGCCGGAGAAATTCGGGTCGGCGTCCTTGAGCAAGCCGCTCTTGCGGGCGTAATCGTTGATGACGCGCGTCAACGAGGAGCGCAGACCGGTCAGGTGCGTGCCGCCGTCAATGGTGTTGATGGTGTTGGCAAACGAGTACACGGACTCGGTGTACGCATCGGTGTACTGGATGGCGGCTTCGATGCCGATGCCTTCGATTTCCTTCTCGACGTGCACCACAGGGTGCAGGGTTTCGCGGTTGCGGTTCAGATAGCGGACGAACGAAGTAATGCCGCCTTCAAAGTAGAAGGTCATTTCGCGGTCGGCGCGTTCGTCCACGAACTGGATGGTCACACCGCGCGTTACGAACGACATTTCACGGAAGCGCTGGACGAGCGTGTCGAAGCGGTAGTCAATATCCTCGGTGAAGATCTGTTTGTCGAACTTGAAGGTCTGCTTTGTGCCGGTGTCGCCCTTGTCTGCCTTGCCGACCTGTTGAATCTTCCCTTGCGGGATGCCGCGCTTGTATTCCTGCCGCCACAGTTTGCCGTCGCGTTTGATCTCTGTGGTCATCCACTCGGAGAGGGCATTCACCGCGCTGACGCCGACGCCGTGCAAACCGCCGGAGACCTTGTACCCGCCGCCGCCGAATTTTCCGCCCGCGCCGATCACGGTCATGACCACGTCCACCGTTTCCATCGGCTTGCCGTTGGCGTCCTTCTTGGTGGGGTGCGGACCGACCGGGATGCCGCGTCCGTTATCCTCCACGGTCACGCTGCTATCCTTGTGGATGGTGATGTTGATGCGGGTGCAAAAACCGGCCAGCGCTTCGTCAATGGCGTTATCCACCACTTCGTACACGAGATGGTGCAGGGCTTTGATGTCCGTGCCGCCCACGTACATGCCGGGGCGTTTGCGGACGTGTTCGATGCCTTCCAACGCTTGAATGGAACTTACATCATATTTGACATTATCAGCCACGAAAAACCTCCAACGGTTGACTCAAAAAGAAGAATGGTCGAATTTTTATGCCTGTTTCACCGCGCCGCTCGGGCGCAATTTCTCCAGCACGACCTGGATCCATTCGCTCATATCGCGGTAGTAAATGAAACTGCCAGCCAGCAGCGCAGTGGTGACGAACGAATGTCCGAAGATGCCGACCAGCGTCATCCATGAATCTTCGGAGGGAAGGCTCCACAGAAAATTCAGCCCGGTGGCGAGCAGGAAAACCGTCAGCACGAAGAGACTGCTGGTGGGCAGGGTGAAGCGCGTCAGCTGGATGCTGCTCAACATGGAGGTGAGCGCGTTCTGCCGCTTCATGAACACGCCGAAGGGCCAGAAGAAAATCGGCACGATCACCCACACCGAAGCCAGGCTGAGGAACAACACGAAGATGTTGGCGAGAACGATGTGCACCTGCGCCGCCAGCGTCAAAAGGAACAGAATCGGCAGACCGAGCGCGGTCAAAAAGACGGTGCAGAACAGGGAAATCAGGACCGTCTGCATGAATGCCTGGGGCATGCGGGCGGTTTGTTCCTTTTCCGTCAATACCGTCCACGACACATTACGGAAGTAAAGCGCCCCGCCGATCCAGCCGGCGAAGGTGAGCAGGAAAATCCAACCGGCAAAACTCAATGCACCCACCTGCCAGATGGCAGGATCCCCCAACGGCGTGGATAAAGCCTCCTGGGGCAGGGGCAGGCTCGAGATCCCGACCGGAAGCGTGCGCAGGAGCCAGAACAGGTTCACTCTGGGAATCACGCTGTCATACCACGTCAGAACCCGCTGAATCTCCTCTGCCGATACGCCGCCAGCCTGCCACAGGGTCACAACATCGCCTTTGATCGAGTTGAACAACGCATCCATGCGCAGGCGCGGACCCAGCCACAGAAACAGGTTCAATAAAAGCGGGAACAGAATCGCAGTGACATGCGAAGCAATGGCGTCGAAGCCCGCCTTGATCGAACGAACGATTCCCGGCGGCGGGGGCAGGTTTTCCATCCTTGGAACTTCCATAACTGATTGATTCTACCATACCCATCGGGGATATTCCCGCGGGCGGAGACAGCCGCAAACCAAAACTTGGTACAATGCCCCCATGCAGGAAAACCGTTCCTACTACCCTTCGGCAGACCGGCTGGGTGTGTTGACCGCTTCGATCCTTTTGACGTTTGCCCTCACCCGCCTGATTCAATCCCCCCGCCTCACCCTGACCCTGAGCCTGCCCGGTTTTTACTTTGCCTTTCCCCTCACCCTCGGCACGTTCATGACCGTGCTCGCCGCCGCGCTGACCGCCGCCGGTATGGATTGGCTGACGCGCGACCACCCGGCGCTGGACGGCAGGTCGAACCGCGAACATCTCCTGCTCCCCACGCTGACGACTTTCGTAATGGGCACTCCGCTCGCGCTGTTATCCGACCTTTCCGCATGGTGGGCGGGGTTTGCCGTTGGCGCGGCGCTGCTCATTGCCGTGTGCATGGCGGAATACATCGCCATCAACCCATCCACGCCGCAATATGCCTTTGCCCGCGCCGGGCTGACCGCCATGGCATACGCCTTGTTCCTCATCCTGCTCACTTCCCTGCGTTATTCCGGCGCGCGCATGTTCCTGCTGGTACCCATCGTTTTTACGGCGGCGGGTTTGATCAGCCTGCGCATCCTGCACCTCGACGGCGCCGACCGCTGGGATTTTCCCTGGGCAATCGGCATCGGGCTGGTGTGCGCGCAGATCAGCGCAGGGCTGCATTACTGGCCCCTCACGCCGGTGCAGTTTGGGCTCGCCATCACCGGTCCGCTGTATGCGCTGACCATGCTTTCTGCCAGCGTCAGCGAAGAGGTTCCGCTGCGGCGCGCGGTGATCGGTCCCGCCATTGTGGTGGGGCTTTCGTGGGTCTCGGCGGTCTTTTTGTAACATGCAGTCCCTTACCCTCACCAACGAACAACTGAACAGGATGATCGCGCACGTCAACGCCCTCGCGCCGCTGGAGGCGTGCGGTCTGCTGGCGGGACGAGACTCAAGGGTGGAAACCGTGATCGAGGTGACGAACCAGGCTCAAAGTCCGGTGCGATACGTGATGGACCCCCTCGAGCAGCTGCAGGCTTTCGAGCGGATCGAGTCCCAGGGGCTGGACCTCCTCGGGATCTTTCACTCGCATCCCGCCGGACCCGAAACTGTTTCCCCGACCGACATCGCGGAAGCCGCCTATGCCGTTGTTCACGTCATCCTCTCCCGCGCAGGCGGCGTGTGGCGCGCCCGCGGGTTTTGGATCGAAGACGGCGCGTATCGTGAGGTAACACTGCACGTTCTGTAAGCAACCATCTTTTCGGTTTCGTGTTTTACTTTTGCAAACTTTACCGGCAATAAACCGGTACAATTCACCAACTCGTGGAGGAGTTTTGATGCAACTCGTTTTGGACCTTGTGGCTATCCTTTTAGCATACGTGATCGGCTCGATTCCCTTCGGGCTGCTGATCGTTAAGTTGAAGACGGGAAAAGATATTCGCGAGGTGGAAAGCGGCAGGACGGGCGGGACAAATGCCCTGCGCGCGGCGGGTTTTTGGGCTGGGCTGGCAACGGCATTGCTCGATATTTCAAAAGGCGCAGCGGCGGTGTGGCTGGCAAGGGAGATTTCCCCCGAACAAAACTGGCTGCACGTCATCGCACCGCTTGCGGCGATCATCGGTCATAACTATTCCATCTTTTTGCCCGAACGCGACGCGAACGGAAAACTCATCCGCCTGCGCGGCGGAGCGGGCGGCGCGCCTTCGGTGGGCGGGGCGATGGGCTTGTACCTGCCCTCCATCCTGATCATCCTTCCGCTTGGGGTGCTGACCTTCTTCACCATCGGCATCGCGTCTGTGACCACGATGGCGGTGGCGCTGTTTGCCATTATCGTCTTCGCGGTGTATGCCGCACAGGACGTCCTGCCGTGGTGGTACGTCCTTTACGGTGTAGGCGCGGAGATTTTGCTCGTATGGGCGCTGCGCCCCAACTTGAAGAAACTGATCGAAGGCAAGGAGCGGGTGGTGGGCATCAGCCTGCACGGATGGTTGAAGTCGAAGCGGGAAGCAAAACAAAACGGCAAGTAAGGAATGAAAAAGAGACCGGGCAAATCGGTCTCTTTTTTTCATCTGGTTGATTCATCTCCACTTTTCATGCCGGACGACATCCTCCAAAGGACGTCTGCCGCCTTTCTTCAAGGGCGCCGGCGGTTCGGCAGGATACCCAAATGAGATGACGATATCCATGCTTTTGCCGTCCGGCACGCCAAGGATGGCTTTCGCCTTTTCGGGTTCCCACATCGCGGCGAGACAGGAACCCACGCCATGTTCCCAGGCGGTCAATTGCATGTATGCCGCCGCCTGACCGAGGTCAAAATCGTAGTTCGGTTCAGATACCAGCGCCACGCCAAATTTCGCCCCCGCAAGATGACCGGCATACCTTCCACATTTCGATAGTTGGTTCAGCGTCTCGCGGTCATGGATGAGGATGAAATGCCACGGCTGGTCGTTCTTGCTGCTCTGCGCCCGCCGCCCCGCATCCAGGATCCGGCGGATGATTTCCTGCGGAACGTTTTCATCGGTAAACTTGCGGACGGCGCGCTTGGTGCGAATGAGATCGAAAACCATGAACGTCGCTCCTGTGGAATGTGTAAAAACAGCGCGAGACCGAATCGTCCCGCGCTGTTGATTTTACTCCCGATGAAGTTAATCCAGCAGGTCCTTCGGGATGTTGCCGCCGTTCTCGGCAATCTTCTTGAGGACCGTCTTGTGCAGCCAGACGTTCATCTTGGCGGAATCGCCCATCAATTCGGCGGGGCAGCCCAGTTCGAGCGCCAGTTCCTTGCGCGCCTCGTAGCTGCTTTCGATGTCGAGCAGTTTCAGCAGGTCTACAATCGAAACCTTCCAATTCAACTTGGCGGGGTTCGCGGCGGCGAGTTTTTCGAGCTGGGCAACCACATCCACTTCCGAAATCGGTTTGGGAGCCGCCGCTTCCTCGGATTTTGGAAGTTCGTCGCGGTTGACCCCGCGTCCGACAGGGGCAGCCACGTTCTTTGCTGGAGCGGTCGGTTTGGTGGGGGCGCTGGCGGCGGCCGGTTTCGCAGACCCGCCCGCCTCGGCAGATGCCTTATCCTTTTCTTTTTTAAGACCGAGCTTTTCGAGAATTGTGTTGAAGAGACCCATGACAAATTCCTTTTGTAATGATATGAACGGCACTTGCAGCAACGTCGCCCCTATGGCAGTTTTATTATAACCGTCGCGGCGTCCCTATTCAATCGTCTTTTCCATGCGGAACATACCCGGCGCCGGCACGTACCCAAACTTGCGGTCTATGGCGAGCATGGGCAGGTTCAAGGCATTGTGATCGGTGCGGACGGTGTTCACCTTCAGCACCGTCCTCGCATGGTGCAATGCCAGTGCTTTCACGGCTTGAGCCAGTTTGCGTCCGCGGTAGCGTTTGTCCACGCCGGTGAACAGGTTATAGGCGTAATCCGCGCCTTCAAAGCGGGTGATGGCGCTCATCGCCGCCCACTCGCCGGAAGCGTTGTCAATGACCACGAATTGACCGTCCGGCTTGTACCAATTGGTCTCGCAGACGGTTCTCTGAAAATCCTCGAACGAGAGCCAGGGATGCGCCCCTTCCGAGCCGGGGGTCTCGCTGGCGGCGGTGTCGTTCAAAGCGTACAGCCTTTGCCGAGCCTCAATGGTGTCGCCCAACTCTTCCATCGTCGTGAAGCGGAAGCCTTCCCCTTTGAGGCGCTCGATGACCGCATCATAAGGCTGGTCGTCGAAGTCGTCGAGATTCAATTCCATCGCCAGCGAGTGAGCGTGTTCAGTGAATCCGCGGCGGTCGGCAAATGACCGGCTGTCGGGGCTGTCATCACGGACGCTGACCTGCAGTTTTTTCACGCCCGCTTCCCTTGCGATTTGAAGGAAATCCTCGTAGAGGCTCGAACCTGCTCCCTGCCTGCGATGCTCCGGTTTGACGATGACGTAGAAATAGGCTTCACCCGCATCGAACCGGCTTCGAGTCCCCCAGTTGAACCCAAGCAGTTTCCCCGCCTCATCCTCCGCTGCCATCAGGCGGATGATGCGTTCCTTGTGCGTCTCATAGTCCTCCCGGAGAGCGGGTTCGGTGGTCGGCTCGTTCTGCTCGCGCGTGAACAACTCCGCCAATTGACCGAAATCCCGCTCGATCTCAATCGGTCGTAACGTAATGGTTTTCATGTTCTCCCGTTCCCTTCGAACCTTGAAAAGAAAACTCAGCCCCTGCCGCCAACCTTTTCCATGAACACATTGTCATCGTAATGATGGAGGATGGCGTTCTGATAGAACAACACGACCTGCAGGTCAATCGGGCGGAAGAAATGACAATCCACGCCCACGTTCAGCCCGTTGCGCTTGACCATCTGCAATTGGTGGACATGCCCAAAAAGGAAGAACTCCCCCGCAGTTGCCTCCTCCGGCTCGTGGATGAGTTGGAAGCGATGCCCTTCCACCTCCACCACCGTGTTCGGCTCGATGATCTGGCACCTCCGCGCGATGGCTTCGACCAGGTCTGGCGTGTCGTAATTCCCTGGCAGGAAGAGGATTCTTCCATGGAGCGACTCGAGATACCGCAGGCTTTCCGCCGACCCAAAATCGCCGAGGTGATAGACCGTATCCTCCGGCTTCACCACCGAATTCCAATTGGCGGTCAGCGCCGCATCCATCGCCGCCGCGTCCGCGAAGGGACGGCGCGAGAATTCCAGCGTGCGCTGGTGACCGAAGTGGGTGTCGGCGGTGAAGAAAGTGGTCATCCTTCACCTGAAATTAAGGCGCAACGCCCAAAATTAATACCGGTATATCAATATCAGAAACCCCACGCTGCTCCAAATCCCAAACGAATTGTTCAAAATACGAAACACCCGAAGACATATCTTCGGCTAATTCCTTCACGGGCACAATTTCTATGCCAACATCAATAAACCCCATGTTGTGAAAAATGGTCATTTTGGCGCAGACGTTATAGACCATAAAAGAGTACTTGCCAAATTGCACTTCAACGCCAAGTTTGTTTTTGACAAAGTCCATTTCTCTGAACGCTCCCCTGGAAATCTGGGGCGGCTCATAATCTTCACTGTAATATTGCGTCGGATACTCGCATAAAACCCTTTTCTTTTCCCATCCCAATTCCAAAAAGCGTTCACTTATTTCTCTATTAAGAGAGCGCGGACTATACAAAACCTTGTCGCGCATGGTCTTTTCCCTGCTTGTTTTTGTCTTGTGTTTTCCTGCATCAACACGAGAAAGTATCCTTTTTACTTCGTCCAACTCCTTTGCATACTTCCTGCGAACTGCCGTTTCACCGCCATTGAAAGAATAAATTCCAGCAACTTTCATTTGTTGTATCCTCCCTTTGGCTCCAGAAGGTTTTTCTGCTCATAGACTTGCTTCCATTCGTCAGGGATTTTGGAGACTTTGTCCTTGCCCGAAGGCTGGTAAACCGGCGTCCCAAGCTGGCGATAACCAAGCGTGCCATTGAAATATGAAAGAATACGTTCGCGCGCTAAATCAACGTAATCTTTTTCCTTGTCGCTCCCTGCGGCGCGACGGTTGTTTTTGATGGCAGCCAGGAGGGAAGACCCGACGCCTGCAAATGGGTCTAAAACCCAGTCGCCTTCATTGGTCAATGCCAGAACACAGCGTTCCACCAATTCAATCGGATACTGACAGGGATGTTCGGTCTTTTCTGGATGGTTCGCCTTCACATTTGGAATATCCCAAACTTCCCGTTCCCAATCCTGTAAAACGACCTCCCATACATCAGACGGATTCTTTCCCAACGGGTTGCCGGAAAGCTGCCCCTTTTTCTCTCCCTTAAAATGACGTTTTCCAGGATACTTCGATGGGACCCGAACACGATCCAGGTTAAATATATATTTATTGCTTTTTGTAAACCATAAAATCGTTTCGTATCTTCCAGAAAATCGTTTTGACGCATGAAGTCCGTGCCCGAAACGCCAAATAATTCGATTCCGCAAATACAAACCAAGTTTTTTGAATATTCCGTAATACAAAATATCCAGCGGGTACACTTCGCCGTCTTCAACAAAATTGCCCACCTGCCAGCACAGACTGCCTTCGTTTTTCAAGACCCGGTACAGTTCTGCAATGACCCCGGCTTGTTCGTCAAGATAACGTTCGATCTCGACCCGGCTTTCGTAATCCTTTCCAAGATTATAAGGGGGAGAAGTGATGATCAATTGAATCGAGTTATCGGGAATTTCGGCAAGCAAGTCCTTGGTTTCACCGTTAAATAAGACAATCTCAGAGTTGATTTTAAAGTGATTGTCAATTGGTTTAGGGGTTTGAAATAGTGGAAGGCTCATATCGCAATTGTACTCGAAACACAACCTCCCTTGCACAGCGGGATGATCTATCAAGATCGCTCAGTTTTTTCCCTTCACCGAGGCGGGTCGCCCCTACGATTTACAGAGGGATTTTGCGTAGGGGCTGCAATCTATAGACAGGGCGAGCGCAGACTCAAACCCGCCCCAGTCTCCAGTCTCTAATCTCCAATCCCGTACCTCTTCCGAATCTCCGGCAGGAAGTATTCCTCGAAAAACCGGTCCACATCGTAATCGGGTTTCCAGTTCCAGTCCTTGCGGGCGCGGGAGTCGTTGATGTCTTCGGGCCACGAGTCCACGATGCCCTGGCGGCGCGGGTTCGGCTCGAAGGTAATTTCCGCATTCGGGAAGGCTTTCAGCGCGCGCTCGCGGAACTGCTCCGCCGTGATGGCGAACGCCGCCACGTTGTAGACGTTCGTCGTCAGTTTTTTACGCGGGGCATCCATCACCATCATCATGGATTTGATCGCATCGGGCATCGCCATAAAGGAAATGATCGTATCCGGGCGGACGAAGCAGGCGTAAGGTCTGCCTTGAGCCGCGGCGTGGAGCATTTCGGGTCCGTAATCGCTCGTCCCGCCGCTGGGCAGGGTAAAGGCGCTGATCAACCCCGGGAAGCGGAGCGCCCGAAAGTCCAGCATGACCGGCGGGTGTTCATCCAAATGTTTCTGACCGTGGAACTTGCTGTAATACATCCCCAGCTTTTCACAGTACAACTTGTTGCATCCATACATCGTGTGCGGATAATCCCACTCCTCCTCCTTCACCGCGCCCGCCCTGCGTTTCGCTTCGATATCCGGCATCCCATACGCCGCAATCGAACTTGGGAAGATGAACTTCACTGCCTTGCCGTATTTCTCCGAACGGTACGCCGCCAGCATCAGCAGCTGCATCGTCCCTTCCACGTTGATGCGATGCGCCTCCTCGGTGGCAACTTCCGCTTTGGAGGAGAGCGAAGCCGCCAGGTGGAAGATCACATCGAAGTCGTAATCGTAAAAAACCTTTACCTTATAAACCAGGTCCCCCTGTACATGTTCCGCTGCCAGGTCTTTGATCGAATCCGGCAGCGGCGCCAGGTCTGATGTTACGATTTTGTACCCGCCCCGTTTTGCCAGTTCCTGCACGAGCGCCTGACCAATCTCTCCACACGCACCTGTCACCAGCACCTGCTTTTCGGTCATCTTCATCTCCTGATATACTGGAATGTCGTAACTTTATTTTACGACATAATGAAATGAATTGATGTCATAAAATGCGTATCCTAATGTCATTGCAAAGCAGTCTCCTGGGTATTTGGAGATTGCTCCGCCGCTCATTCCATCCGCTCCTCGCGGTGACGCTGCTGACTTCCTGCTCTGCAATGGATGCGTGGCTCGCCACGCCCACGCCGGTCATCCCAACGGAGACCCCGCTTCCCACTGCGACCATTAACTGGTTCCCGCCATCGGCAACTCCCACGCCCCAGGCTTTCACCACCAAAGCCCCCACCCCGGAGATGCGTCCCGGTCTCGGCGCAGAACTCGTCACCGACGACTTCTCCCGATCCTCCCTGTGGGAAACTGCCGCCTCCGACGAAGCCAGCGCGGAGATCATTGACAACCGCCTGACGCTCGCCGTACAAAGCCAGGTCTACATGACCAGCCTGCGCCGCGACCTGCTCATCGAAGACTACTATGCCGAGATCACCGCCCAGCCCAGCCTGTGCCGCGGCGAAGATAGTTACGGCATCCTCGTGCGCGCGAACGGCGGCTCGTATTATCGTTTTGCGCTGGCGTGCAACGGCACGGTCCGCGCGGAACGGGTGACGAACAGTATCAGGCTCATCCTGCAGCAGCCGCTCCCCAGCGGGGACGTGCCTCCCGGCGCGCCAGGCAGCGTCCGCATTGGGGTGTGGGCGGTGGGCAGGGAAATGCGGCTCTTCCTCAACGGGCGATTCCAGTTCAGCATCAGCGATCCCAGTTTCCCCATTGGCACCCTGGGGGTCTTCGTCCGTTCGGCAGGCGAGACTGCGGCGGTTGTCTCGTTTACCGATTTGGTGATTCAAGAAGTGGATTATGTTTTGCCTACTCCAACGGCAATACCGTGACGATTGACGATTTGCGATTGACGATTTACGATTGGCGAAAGTGGGAAATTCATTGCACAACATTCCCACACAACATCCTCAATCCCGCTCACTGATCACTGGCTACTGATCACTATCTGCTCATCTCATGCTCCTTCCCAGCGACCTCCTGCGCCTGCCCTACACCGCCGACCTGACCGAAGGCGGGATCGCGTACGCGCTTCGTTCCCTGCCATTTCTTCAGGAACGTGCGGGCGCTCCGCTCGCGGATGGACTGCGCCGCACGGTGGCAAACATTGCCGTGGAACTGGCGTTTCGCCGGCATCTCTCGCAATTGAACATCCCCTACGAAGTCCGCGCGACCGCTTCGTTTGCGGAACACGAGCGCTTCGACGTATTCCTCGACGGGCGCAGGTGCGGCATCAAGTCGTTTTTCATCTCGGACCGAAATCAAATCAAAGCCATCAGGGAAAATCCCGCCGTCCTGCTAAACGCTCCCGCGCTGGTTCCCGCGGATGTCCATGCCGCCGACGGTCACGCATACAATGATGTGTATATCTTCGCATTTGCCACAGGGGTCGCCGCCGCATCGCATACGGATCTGCAAAAGGCAATCGCCAGGGGACTCCCGCACCATCTCGTCCACGTCATGCCAAAGCCGTGGCGCCAGCCGTCGAATTGGAATCCGCTTGGGGCATTGACCCTGAAATCGGAATCGGCGGAGGAAATCATCGTCGAGATCAACGGACAGGATGCGGGTCGGGAAATGAAGCGCAAGGGAATCAGCCTCCCGCCGGGGGGCAAGGTCAAACTGGATGAGTCGTTTTATTCCATTGCCGCGCTCCGGGTCCGGCGGCTGCCTGAAGCGCGTATCGGCATCCGCTGCGAGTCGAACCCGGAAGCGCATCTCATCTCGCCGTTCGATTGGAGCAACCTTTGGGTCTACGGCATGGATATTTTCATTGCAGGCTGTCTCT
Source organism: Chloroflexota bacterium (assembly GCA_024434165.1). Classification (GTDB taxonomy): domain Bacteria; phylum Chloroflexota; class Anaerolineae; order Anaerolineales; family Villigracilaceae; genus Villigracilis. The sequence goes on from QMIW01000012.1 coordinate 28,873, forward strand.
CTTATGAAGAGTTCACCCGGCACGCAAAAATGCTCCCGCCAAATACGCCGGTGTTTCAATATAAACACACCAAAACGAAGAACCTTGCCGTGCAGGTTGCGGAATTGAAGCCCATTGGCAGGTTGCTTGAAACAGCGGGGAAAAATCAAATAAAATAAAACCGGCAAGCATCCGAACAACCAAAAGCGGGGACCTGCCCGGCATCTTCATGTCCTTGGGCGCAAGGGGTGTCGCTTGATTCGGTTGAGTGTTTAAGTAGTTGGTCGAAATAAACTTTACAAAAACATGCTCCCGGCGGCGTCCCCGCCGCCGGGGAAGGCGCCCAGAATGGGTGCGGCGGTTTGAGCAGAAATTTGTTTTCTAAAACCTTATGACCGACTACGTGGAAATAAAAGGAGAATCCCATGAACCGGCGTGCGCTCGCAATTCTTGTCGTCCTTTCTTCGCTTGCCTGCAATTTTTTGACGGGCATGCTCGAAGGCTCCACCCCAACCCCGCCGCCCCCAACGCCCATTCCTGCCACCGCAACGCCGGCGATTCCCACTCCGGCATATATCCCAGCCGCCTGCCAGAACCAGCCGCTCGCCACCGTGCCCGCCGCCACCGCACTGGCGGAACCGACGCCCTTCCTGCTGGATAATCCCGACGTTCCGCCGGAACTTCAATTGCAGGTTTTCGACGATGTGGTCAGTGTGATCGAAGACGTGTACGTTTACCCCGATTTCAACGGCGTGGATTGGGAAGGACTCAAAAAGACTCACCGTGAAAAAATCGAAGCGGGTGTGGATACCAAAACGTTTTATGAAACCGTGCAAGCCCTCGTCGCCGAATTGAACGACGACCATTCCTATCTCGAATCGCCGGTGGAAGTTGCCGTATCCGAAGCGCAGCTGGCAGGCACCGATGAGTTCGTGGGCATTGGCGCGTTCATCCTGCCGTTCGAGGAAAAAGGTCACGTCACGCTGATCTTCGCCTACCCCAATTCGCCCGCCGAACACGCCGGTTTGAAAGCGCACGACAGCATCCTTGCCGCGGATGGACTGCCCATCATTCAGGACGGCGAAGCGCGCATCGAACTCGTTCGTGGACCGGAATGCTCGGCAGTGGTGCTCACCGTCCAGTCGCCCGGCGAAGCGCCGCGCCAGGTGATGGTCGTCCGCGAGCGGATTCAAAGCCCGATGGTGATTCAAGCCAGCCTCCTGCCCACTTCCGACGGATCGCGCGTCGGTTACATTTTCCTGCCCACGTTCTTCGACCAGACCATCCCCGACCAGGTGCGGAATGCGCTCGAAAACTTCGGCCCGCTGGACGGCTTGATTTTGGATAACCGCCTCAACGGCGGCGGGAGCAGCAGTGTGGTGGAGCCTTTGCTTTCCTTTTTTGCTTCCGGCAGGCTTGGCTCTTTCACCAGCCGCAGGGAGTCCAACCCGCTCACCATCGAGGCGGACCCGATCCACAACTCGCAGACCGTGCCGCTGGTTATCCTCGTCAGCGAAGATACCGTCAGTTTCGGCGAAATCTTCTCCGGCGTCCTGAGGGATGCGGGGCGCGCCAAAATCGTCGGCGAGCCCACGCTGGGCAACGTCGAAATCCTGCACGGTTACGAATTCGACGACGGCTCGATTCTGTGGATTGCGGAGGAAACTTTTGTGCCGGCAAATTCGTCCGAGAACTGGGAAGAAACCGGCATCGTGCCGGACGTCATCGCCCATGCGGATTGGGACACCTTCACCTTCGAAAACGACCCGTCCATTCAGGCGGCGGTCCGATTACTTGGGCATTAGGTTTTGAGGTAAGATTACATAGAACATGGAATCTACGAAAGAACGACACGCCCCCCGTCCGCGCAAGCCTCATGCGCCGAGCGCCTTTTTCTCCACGATTGGAATGGCGATTCTGATTGCGACCCTCTTCACTGCGTGGACGCCGAACAGCCTGTTCGCCGGAAATCTGCGGGAACAACTTCGCACCCTGCTCACGCCTCAAACCGGACCCGACAGCGGATTCACCACCCCGCAGCCCAAACTACGCATTGGCATTGTCGCCGGTCACATGGGCAATGATTCCGGCGCGGTCTGCACCGACGAAAACGGCGAAGTGACGCTGACCGAGGTGGACGTGAATTACAAGATCGCCTCACTCGTGCGCGACAGCCTGACCGCCAAAGGTTTCCAGGTGGATTTGCTCAACGAGTTCGATACGCGCCTGAATGGTTTCCGCGCAGTGGCGCTCGTATCCATCCATAACGATTCGTGTGAATACATCAACGAAGAGGCGACCGGCTTCAAGGTGGCGGCTTCGCTCGAAACGCGCGACCTCAACCGCGCCCAACGCCTCACCGCCTGCCTCGTAGACCGCTACGGGCAGATCACCGGTCTGACCTTCCACGCCAACAGCATCACGCCGGATATGACCGAATACCACGCCTTCTCGGAAATTGACCCGAACACCATCACCGCCATCATCGAGACCGGCTTCCTCAACCTCGACAGACAAATCCTCACCGAACAGACGGATGTCGTCGCCGAAGGTATCACACAAGGCATTCTATGCTTCATCAACAACGAGAGCGTCCTGCCCACACCGATCCCATAACCCGGCGTACAGCCGCAGCCCCGCCGCGCAGGAATTTCCTTTACCCGGTTTTGATGCTGGGGTTTTTCCTGCTTGCGCTTGCCGCCGCGGCATGGACGGCTGCCTCCTCCCCGGCGTTCAGCATGAATGCTGCGCCAACTCCCACCTACTGGCAGTCCTTTGCCCACGCGGTCATCGCAAAGCCCACCTACACCCCATCGCCCACCCTGCCTCCCACCGCATCGCCAACACCGACGCAGCCTCCCACAGACACGCCTGAACCCGCAGCGCAGGCGGAGATCATTGTGGATACGCCCACCAGCGAGTATGTCGTGCCTGCCGTGCAGGATGCGGCATCCGCCCAGCCGCCGGGGGTTTATACGGGCGGCAAGTACATCCTTGTGGATATTTCCCAACAGCACATGTACGTTTACGAAGGGGAGACGCTCATCTATAGTTTCGTCGCTTCGACCGGCATGAACAACGCCACGCGCACCGGCAGTTTCAGCGTGCTGAACAAAATCCCGAACGCATACGGCGCAACCTGGAACATCTGGATGCCTCACTGGCTGGGCATTTACTGGGCAGGGAGCCTGCAAAACGGAATCCATGCCCTGCCCATCCTGCCGAACGGCGCAACGTTGTGGGCAGGCTATCTCGGCACGCCCATCTCCTATGGGTGTGTGGTGCTGGGTTCCTACGAAGCGCAGACGCTCTACAACTGGGCGGACGTGGGCACGCCGGTTGAAATTCAATGGTAGCAAGCAAGCCTTTTTGCTTATAATGTTGATAAGCGCTTATCCGTAGTGAAAGGTGACCCATGAACAACCGTTTTGCAAATTCACAGGAACCGGCCTCCCAGGCGCGCATGGGTGAGACGGCGCCTCGGAGGAGAGTCAACCCGCTGAAGGGCAGCCAGCCCAAAGGTCCAAAAAAGAAGCGGAATTTCATCCTGCCTGTTCTGCTGGTCGTGATGGGGTGCGGCGTCTTCCTGTTTGCGGCGTGGTCGGCGGTCCGGTCTCCGGCGCTGGCGTTCATCATCAACAGCGCATATTCCCCGCAGGATCAGCAGCCGGCGCCCGTCCAGAGGTTTGCGCGGGTGTATATCGCCAAGCCGACGCAGCCTGCGGTGCAAATCCAGCCCACGTCCACGGTTACATCCCTGCCGCCCAGCGAGGCGCCCACACAGGTTGTTGTCATTCCTCCTACGGATATTCCCACGCTCGAAGCGGCAATCCTCCCTGAAACCCAGCCGACGGCGACACTTGAACAAGTTGCGGCAGTTGACCCAAACCAGCCTGCCGAAGCGGTGGCGCAGGCGGAGATCGTCCCCGATACTCCCACGCCTGAGTACGCTGCGCCGACAGCTGTGGCATACGCGCCGCCAGGCGGAGTGGGGAACGGCGAGCGCTGGTTCGATGTGGATTTATCCGAACAGCGTATGTATGCCTACGAAGGCGATACGCTGATGCGGACGTTCATCGTCTCCACCGGCACGTGGCAAACGCCGACCGTGACAGGGCGCTTCAAGGTCTGGATCAAATTGCGCTCCGCGCCGATGTCGGGACCCGGCTATTATCTGCCGGATGTGCCGTACATCATGTACTTTCACGGCGATTACGGAATTCACGGCACATACTGGCATAACAATTTCGGCGTGCCGATGAGTCACGGTTGTGTCAACCTCAGCATCCCCGATGCCGAATGGGCGTATAACTTTGCGGTGGTCGGCACGGTGGTGAATGTCCATTATTAGCAGATGTTACGCGGCGGGGGCGGCCCTTTCTTGCAGATGGGCTGCCTGTTTTGCCCAAACGGATCGCCCCTGCGGCGAAATCGCGTAAGGTGAGTTATTGATTCGTAGAAGCGGCCCCTCAATGAAACTCAAGGTGTTTTGATTTCACCGGCGGGCCGCCGCCATCATTGCAAGGATGAACCGGAAGTTATCTCGAAGAGACTTTTTGAAATTGAGCGGAATGGGTCTGGCAGGCTTGCTTGCGCCTCCGCTCAATTTTGATTTGGAAGACCCTTTCGCCTCCCAGCAGGGACGTGTGACCGTGCGCACGATCTGGCTGTACGATAAACCCTCCTTCGAAGGGGCAAAGGTCAAATTACTCCAGCGCGATGCGGTCATCGGCATCACCAACACCGCCGTCAGCGAAGAGACCGAGACCCACAACCGCATCTGGTATGAGGTCGGCAGGGAAGGTTACGTCTATTCGGGGACCATTCAGCCTGTGCGCACCGTCCTCAACAAGCCGCAGATGGAAATCCCAAAAGAGGGCTTGCTTGCCGAGGTCAGCGTGCCATACAGCGATGCGCACGAAGAACCGAACCTTGAGTCCAGGGTGGGGTACCGCGTCTATTACGAGACCACGCACTGGGTCAAAGCCGTCGTCACCAGTGAAACCGGGCAGGTCTGGTATCAAATCCTCGACGACAAATGGGACGAGTTGTACTACGTCCGTGCGGAACATTTGCGCATCCTGACCGCCGAAGAACTCGCGCCCCTTTCCCCCGAAGTGCCGGATAAGGAAAAGAAGATCGTGGTGAGGCTCGCCTCACAACTCGTCATTGCCTATGAAGGCAGCCAGCCTGTGTTCGTCGTGCCGGTTGCCACAGGCGGAAGGCTTCGCAGCGGCACATACACCACACCGCAGGGGAATTTCATCACGTTTTACAAACGTCCCTCGCGGCACATGGCGGCGGGCGATATTGCCGCGAGCGGCTTCGACCTGCCCGGCGTTCCCTGGGTGCAATACATCACCAAAAGCGGAATTTCCTTTCACGGCACGTTCTGGCACAACGACTACGGACGTCCGCGCTCGCACGGCTGCATCAACATGACCTGCGCCGCCGCGAAATGGCTCTACCGCTGGACTTTTCCAAACGTCGCATTCAATAAGGAATTTTCCTACGGCGGCGTGGGGACCAAGGTGGAAATCATCGAATAATTCCCCAACCCGCCGACTCGCTGAATCGCTGATTCGCCGACTCGCTGAATCACTGATTCGTTGAATCGCTGACTCGTTGAATCTCCGCCTAAACTCCCTCTCAAACTTCATCGTTAGAATTCGGATACAGGAATCATCTTATAACCATGAGCCTTTCCCAACTTTCCCGCCGTGACTTTTTGAAACTGACCGCCTCGGGCGCGCTCGGGCTGGTTCTCTCCGAACTGGGCGTTGACCGCGCCTTGGCTGCTCCCCCCGCCTCGCATGGGCGCGCCATCTGGAGCGGCGTGCGCGTCTTCGATGCGCCGTCCCTGCTTGCAAATGAGATCGCACGCCTGCGCGTGGATGAAGTAGTGCCGCTGCTCGGCGAAATGCAGGGCGACGGCATTGACAACAAATTCAACACCACCTGGTACCAGCTGGACGGCGGCTACACCTACTCCGGCTGGCTGCAACCGGTGGAGACAAAATATCAAAAGCCGGTCTATGAAATTCCCGCCGAGGGCAAACTTGCCGAAGTCAGCGTTCCGTACAGTCTCACCTATCTTGCGCCGTATTTTCACGCAAAGAACGCACACCGCATCTTTTACGAAACCACGCACTGGGTCAAGAAGGTCGTCGTCACCCGCGAGGAAAAGACGGTCTGGTACGAAATCTACGACAAGGAATACAAGAAGTCCTTCTACGTCCCGGCGCATAACCTGCGCATCATCCCGGACGAGGAACTGACCCTGCTTTCCCCGGAGGTTCCCAACGAGATGAAATTGCTCCACGTGGATATCGCCAATCAAATGGTCACTGCCTTTGAAGGCGAAACGATGGTGCTCTCCGTCCGTTGTTCCAGCGGGCAGCGCGGGACGGATACCCCCAAAGGCGAGTGGTTCACTTTTCACAAGGGACCGTCCATCCACATGACCAACCGCGGCGATGCGGTGGCAAATATCTACAACCTGCCGGGCGTACCGTGGGTTTCCTTCTTCACCGGCATGGGTCACGCCTTCCACGGGACGTACTGGCACAACGACTATGGGCGTCCGCGCAGTAACGGCTGTGTCAACCTGCCTTCGAGCGTCTCCAAATGGGTGTACCGCTGGACCGAACCCGTCGTGCCGCCGAATGTGGATTACCTGCACCAGCCCGGTCAGGGGACGAAGGTGATCGTTGAATAGCACAGGCGGCGGTCACCGGCAATTTATTATACAGATAGTACCTTTGAGGCGGACAAGGATTCGCGTAAAGTGGTATGCTGGGGAAAACAGCGTACTCCAATCACACTCAAAGAGGAAAAGAGATGAACCCCGTTTTTCAATTTAACCAGTACACTCTCAAACGCCAGGTCTTTGCGCTGACCGGCAAATTCCGCTTTTACGACCCCAGCGGCAGGCTGGTCATGTTCAGCGAGCAGAAGATGTTCCGCCTGCGCGAGGACATTCGTGTCTACGCCGATGAAAGCAAAACGCAGGAAGTGCTGATGATCAAAGCCCGCCAGATCATTGACTTCTCCGCCGCCTTCGACGTGGTGGACAGCGCCACCGGTATGAAGGTCGGCGCACTGCGGCGCAGGGGGCTCAAGTCCATTTTGCGCGACGAATGGGAAGTGCTCGACGTGGGCGATAATGTCATCGGATTATTGTTCGAAGACAGCATGGGCATGGCATTGCTGCGCCGTTTTCTGACCGGACTCATCCCCCAGAACTATGACATCACCATCGGCGGCGCCCGCGTGGCGGACCTGCGCCAGAATTTCAATCCCTTCACCTACCAGTTAACCATGGACTTCAGCATGGACGTCGCCCATCAGTTGGACCGCCGTCTCGGCGTTGCGGCTGGGATTCTGCTCGCCGCAATTGAAGGAAGGCAATCTTAATCCCTGCATTCTTTCTTCTTTCCTGTCATAAAATGAAAGGGGAAAGAAGAAAGAGGGCTTTCCCATGTCCAACACTCCCCTTTTCGCCGGTCTCGTCGTGGACGAAGACGGCAACGCCGTACAAACCGCTTCCATCGGCAGTGAACCCGCCTACGTGGTGGACGACGACGGTTTCAAGCGTCACATCCCCGCCGAGCAGGTGGACCGCGCCGTGCTGAACCAGATGGCGGAGATGATGAAAGGCAGCGAAGACATCCTCTCTGAGCAGACCGCCAAAATGCTCGGTCAGGACGATCCGTTTTCCAAAGCGATGATCGAACAGCAGTTGAAGAACATTGACAAGCAGTTCGATGCGCTGATGCAGACCGGCTTCCCCGAAGAAATGCGTGCTTATTTGGGAATGATGGGCTTCAAGGTGGTCATCAACTATCATGGTGAAGTGGTCCGCGTGGAACAGCCGGGAAGCGCGGGGGATCAAGGAGAATGAGCCAAACACTAAACCTCTGAGGTCTTCGAGACCCCGGAGGTTTTTGTATCCCTGACAGTTTTTCAGTCGGATTGAAAATTGTCAGGTTTCTGCTACACCTCCCTCCATGATCCGCAGAGCCATTTCACAACAGGTATTTTCCTATCTCCAGGAAGCGGGTAATCAAAAAGAGATGGGACGTTACCTACGCAGGACAGTCTGGACAAACGCGCTCCGGCATTCCCATCCGGGGTTGGAAGGAATTACCGGTGATCAATTAATACGTTGAGCAAAGAATGCTCCCACGCGGAAGCCGCAATACAGCCGCATCCCCTCCATCGCCCAAAATTGGACAAGCCAAACTTTTTCAGCGGTCATTTCCACCCAAGCATATTACACCTTCTCCACTACCCAGAAATGGGACAAGCCAAATATTTTCAGGGGCGTTTTTTCCAAAAACTGCAACACGGCGCGCAAAAATTTTCCGAAGATTCCAAAGCGCGCGATGATGTTATCGTACGCGCCGAAGACAATCGTGCGTTCGATGAATTTCACTGGCAAGCCGTCGAATAGTTTTTGCAGGTCGCGGCGGGAATACACACGCACGTGTGGGGCGAGTTTATCGCGCCATTTGCGGGGAAGATAATTTACAAAAGGCTTGTTGCCAAAATAATACTTCTCTTTCCAAAAGATGCCGTGCGTTTCAAAGGGATAGCCGCGGTTGGGGCAAAAGATCGCCGCGCGCCCGCCCGCTTTCAATACGCGGATCATTTCGCCAATCGCGGAGCGGTCATCCTGAACGTGTTCGATCACTTCATGGCTGAGGATCAGGTCGAAGGTCCTGGCAGGAAGCGGGAGGAATTCCCCGGCGGCGTTGATGATCTTCTCCGAGTTGACCTTTGCATCGCGGGCGCGGTCAAAGTCGAATTCCAGCCCGGTCACGTCCGCGCCCAGGGCGGTCATCTTTTCAACGTACATTCCCACACCGCAGCCGTTCTCCAAAACGTGTCCCTGCATTCGTTCGCCGGCAAATTTTATGATCATGTCCAGCCGCCGCTGCTGACCGGCTCTCCACACATAGGAAGGTTCTCCGCGCAGGGCGGCTTTGGATAGGTTTCGCTGTGTCATGAGAAAAGATTATACCTTGCGCACCATAACCCTTTATGCTAAAATGTCGCGCGTACGGGACAACCCAATAACGAAGTCACCGAGAAGTGGGTAGCCCCCACTTCTTCGCTTATAAAGGAGCTTTGGAGCAAGAACGTATGGCAAAGAATGATTTTGCGCTGGCTTTCAACGAAGTGTTGGAAGAAAAACAGCTCGCCAAGGATGTGGTCATCTCCGCAATCGAGTCGGCGATGGTCTCCGCCTACCGGCGCGCAGTGGGAGCCTCGACGGCACAGCATGTGGAAGCCAAACTGAATCCTGAAACCGGGGTCGTCACCGTTTTCGCCGAGAAGGAAGTGGTGGAAGACAGCGTGGTGGACGCGCGCACCGAAGTATTGCTGGAAGAGGCGCGCAGGGTGAATCCGGATGTGCAGCCCGGGGATATGCTCCTCGTGGAAAGTACGCCCGCAGATTTTGGGCGCGTGGCGGCTCAGACCGCCCGGCAGGTGATTCAACAGCGCATCCGCGAGGCGGAACGCTCGAACCAGATGGAATACTTCCAGCGCCAGGAAGGCGAGATCGTTTCGGGTCTGGTGCAAACGATCAACGCCACCGGCGTGACCATCGGTCTGGATATGAAAGCCGAGGGGGTGATGCCGAACAACCAGCGCATCCCCGGCGAAAAATTGAAACTGCACGACCGCGTGCGCGCGGTGGTGATGGAAGTGAAGGACGGCACGCGCGGTCCGCAGATCATCCTCTCGCGCGCGCACCGCAACTTCCTGCGCCGCCTGATGGAAAACGAAGTGCCGGAGATCTATCACGGCATTGTCGAGATTCGCGCCATTGCGCGCGAACCCGGCGCGCGCGCCAAGGTGGCGGTTTCCGCCACCCAGCCGGGCATTGACCCGGTCGGCGCATGCGTGGGCATGAAGGGCGTGCGCATCCAGGCTATCGTCAAGGAATTGCACGACGAGAAGATTGACATCATCCAGTGGGACCCCGACCCGGTGGTGTATATTTCCAAAGCCATCAGCCCGGCGCGTGTGACCGGGGTCTATCTCTCCGAAGACGAAGGCGCGCGCACTGCAACCGTGGTGGTGGGGGAAGACCAGTTGAGTCTTGCCATCGGGCGCGATGGACAGAACGCCCGCCTCGCCGCCAAACTGACCGGCTGGCGCATTGACATCAAATCGCTGACCGAAGCCGCGGGCGACGCGCTGGTCAAAATGCAGTCGGACCCGGAACTGGCAGCAATGCTGCCCGGCGCGGCGGAACAGATGCCGCTGGTGGAGGAGATCCTGGCGAAAAAGGCGGAGAACCGCCCCATTACGCCGGAAGAATATACCCTGCTCGGTCAATTTGTGGACCGGGTGGAACGCCGCATGATTCAGGTCAAAGAAGAAGCCTCGCGCGAGGAGGACGAACGCATTTCCGCCGCGCGCGCGGATATTCCCGCCGCCGCTTTCAACACGCCGCTCGACCAGATTTCCGGTCTTAAAGAACATATTTATAACATCCTGACCGAAGCCGGCTATGAGACGGCGGGTCAACTGATGTTCGACATGAAGACCAACGCCAATAAGGTGCTGGGGCTGGCAGGCATCGGATCGAAAGCCATTCAGAATATCGAAGAGTCGCTGGCGGCGCTGTCCTTCCCCGAGGCGGAGGCTGTTCCCGTGCAGGAAGAAGCCGCGGCGACCGCGGCAGCGGAACCGGCTGCGGCGGAGGAAACGCCCGGTGCGGAGAAGCAGGCTGAAAGGAAGAAAGAAGCGAGGAAAGTCGTCGAGAAAGCAGAAGAGGATGGGGAAGTCTCCAAGGATGGCGTTTCGCTCGATGAGTTGTTCCAGATGAAGCCCGAAATGTTCCAAGCCGCCGGGGATGCCGACGAAGATGCGTCTGGCGACAAGAAGAAGGACAAGAAAGGCAAGAAGAAGGGCGTGGCTCTGGAATTCGATGAAGAACTTGGTGAAGTCGTCACCCGCAAGAAGCACAAACGCAGCGGCGGCGGCGAAGAGGAATGGTAGTAGTACATGCCCTCATCTCCGACCCTTCCCCACAGAAGGAAGGGAGTCCCTCTCTCCATGGGAGAGGGGTTAGGGTGAGGGAGAGCTGATCGGACGTGGCAAAGAAACCTGTACAACGTGTAAAGCATGTTCCCCAGCGCACTTGCGTGGGATGCCGGGAAGTGCTGCCGAAGAGGCAGATGATTCGAATCGTCCGCACGGAAGAGGGGGTACGCGTGGACCCGACCGGCAAACTGGCTGGGCGCGGCGCCTACCTGCATGATCGTCGTTCATGCTGGGCGCGCGGGCTGAAGGGCGCGCTGGGACATGCGTTGAAGACGGAATTAAACCAGGCTGACCGCGTCCGTTTGGAAGAATTTATGAACTCTCTGCCGCCCGAAGCAGAGACCGAAGGTCAGACAATGTGAACGATTAGCCACTCGCTCACAGGCTGCCCGGCGGTATGAACGACAAGTTTTCAGACTGGAAAGGAGGTGGCTTATGAGCAGCAACGGACATAAAATCGAGCTCCCCGCCGCGATTGTGGTGCGGGACCTGGCTCAGAAGATCGAAAAAAGCCCAATCGAACTGATCAAAAAATTGATGACGAACGGCGTCATGGCAACCATCAACCAGACGGTGGATTTCGATACCGCCGCCATTGTGGTTGCGGAATACGGGTTTGAGGCTGTCCCGGAGGTTGTGGAGGAAAGCATCAGGGAGGAGGTTGGCGAGGTGCCGCTCTGGCGGCAGATGATCGCGGGGGAGGATAAATCGCAGTTGAAGCCCCGCCCACCGGTGGTGACCATTCTCGGTCATGTGGACCACGGCAAGACCAGCCTTTTGGATGCCATTCGCTCGACGGATGTTGCCGCAGGGGAGGCGGGCGGCATTACCCAGCACATCGGCGCATATCAAGTCGAAATGAAGGGACGTTTGATCACCTTCCTCGATACGCCCGGTCACGCGGCGTTCACACAGATGCGCGCGCGCGGCGCACAAGGCGCGGATATTGTCGTGCTGGTGGTCGCCGCCGACGACGGCGTGATGCCGCAGACCAGGGAAGCCATTGCCCATGCCAAGGCGGCGCGCGTGCCAATCCTTGTGGCATTGAACAAAGTGGATAAACCCAACGCCAACCCGGAGCGCGTCAAGCAGCAATTGGCGGAACTCGAACTCGTGCCGGACGAGTGGGGCGGCAGCACCATGGTGGTGCCCGTCTCGGCAAAGCAGAAAAAAGGCATTGACGACCTGCTCGAAGGCATCCTGCTCGTGGCAGACAGCAACGACATCAAAGCCAACCCCAATGGGAAGGTCATCGGCACGGTCATCGAAGCGGAGTTGGATAAATCGAAGGGCGTGGTCGCAACCCTGCTCATCCAAAACGGGACGCTTCAAGCGGGCGATGTGGTAGTGGCAGGCACCGCGCACGGCAAACTGCGCGCCATCACCGATTACAAAGGCAAGCCCATCAAGAAGGCGGGTCCTTCCACGCCGGTGGCTGTGATGGGACTCAGCGATGTACCCTCCGCCGGGGATTTGTTCGAGGTGGTCGGTTCGGAAAAGGAAGCGCGCGCCATCGTTGCGGAACGCCTCGAAACCGTCAAGTCCCAATCGCAGTCGCGCAAGAAGGTTTCGCTCGAAGACCTGTTCAGCAAGGTGCAGTCGGGCGAGGCAAAGGAACTCAACCTGATCGTCAAAGCCGACGTGCAGGGCTCGCTCGACCCGATCATCACCGAATTGAACAAACTCGGCACGGGCGAGATTGGTCTGAAAGTGCTCCACGCGGAAACGGGCAACATCGGCAATAACGATGTGATGCTCGCCGCCGCCTCGAAAGCCATCATCATCGGCTTCAATGTGCAGGCAGATGTGGACGCCCGCCGCATGGCGGAAAAAGAAGGCGTGGACATCCGCCTGTACGAGATCATCTACCGCATGACCGAGGACATCGAAAAAGCGCTCAAGGGCATGCTCGAACCCGACCTGGTGGAAAAGACCCTCGGACGCGCCCAGGTCTTGCAGGTATTTTCCGCTTCCAAGTTCGGCAGGGTGGCGGGCTGCAAAGTGACCGAAGGCGAATTGAAGCGCGGCGCAAAGGTGCGCCTGTATCGCGGCGCAGATGTCGTCTACGAAGGCGACCTCTCCTCCCTGCGCCATGAAAAAGAGGATGTCAGGGAGATTCGCCAGGGTTATGAGTGCGGTGTCGGCTTCAAAAACTTCAGCGACATCCAAATCGGCGATACGCTGGTTTGTTATATTCTGGAATAGGAATTCGCGCTCCACGTTTTGTGAAGACGAAACAGGCATCACGTATAGTGCGAAACGCAAAACCATGCCATCTGGAATTCGTATTAAACGCATTGAAGACCGCATCCGGCAGGACCTCTCGGAGCTGCTGCTCCGCGAGGTCAATGACCCGCGCCTGCGCCAGATTTTCGTAACGGATGTGAAGGTGGATCGTGAACTCGCCTTTGCGGACGTCTACGTCTCTGCGGTGGAGGGTGCGGCGCGGTCTGCCGAGGTGCTAGCCGGGCTTGAATCGGCTTCCGGCTTCCTGCGGCGCACCCTCGCCGCCCGCGTGGACCTGCGAACCTTTCCCAAATTGAGATTCCACTGGGATCCAACGCCGGAGAACGCAGACCACATCGAAAGGATTCTGGCAGGGTTAAGAGACAAGAAATAAATGCCGCTGCGAGGCGCGAAAGACAAGGCAATGAACGACAACATATTCGGAGGAAATTAGTGGATATACAACTCACAGGGGAAATACGAAACAGGCTTGCCGCAGCGAACCGGATCGTTATCGCATCGCATGTCCGTCCCGATGGCGATGCCGTCGGTTCGCTGCTTGGGCTGGGTCTCGCCCTGCAGGACGCGGGCAAGTCGGTGGAAATGGTGCTGGTGGACGGCGTGCCTTCCTCCTTTAAATATCTCGAAGGAAGCGAACTCATCAAAAAAGAACCCGGCAGCGGTCATGATACCTTCATCACCGTGGACTGCGCCGACTTCAAACGGACGGGGAAAGCGTTCGAGAATTTCGGTCAACCTGATATCAACATTGACCACCACGTGACCAACGAAAAGTTCGGCAAACTCAACCTCATCGAAGCGGACGAGGTCGCCACGGCGGCCATCCTAACCAACCACCTGCCCGAATGGGGAATGAGCATCACCAAGCCGATCGCCGCCGCCCTGCTGACCGGCATCATCACCGATACGCTTGGCTTCCGCACATCCAACACCACGCCCGAGGCGCTCCGTCAAGCCGCCGCGCTGATGGAAATCGGCGTGAACCTGCCTGAAATCTATATGCGGTCCCTGGTGCGGAAATCCTTCCCCGCCGCAAAATACTGGGGCGCGGGGCTTTCCAGCCTCGAGAGCAAAAACGGAATCGTCTGGGGCACGCTCACCCTCGCCGACCGTAAGTCCGCAGGCTACGGCGGGAACGACGATGCGGACCTCATCAACATGATCTCCGCCATTGACGGGAACAAAATCGGAATGGTTTTCGTTGAACAGCCCGATAACCACGTGAAGATATCCTGGCGTGCGCTTGCGCCGGGGATTGACGTCTCGCAGGTTGCAAAATATTTCAAAGGCGGGGGGCATGCTGCCGCCGCAGGAGCAGATATACAGGGAAGTTTAGACGAGTTACAAAAGGAAGTGCTGCAAAAGACCCGCGAGTTGTTAAATTTGTAAATATGATAGAAAGATAATAGTACCAATTTCCGTGTTGGAATCACCCATAAGTATGTCATAATTGACCCGGAAAGAAACTCAGGAGGAATCCCTAATGAATAGTCAAGATGTAAAAAACGCCATATCCGGCGCGCTTGTTGTGGATAAGCCCGTGGGAATGACATCGCATGACGTAGTCCAGGTCATTCGGAACGGGACTGGTCTTCGCCGCGCAGGTCATACCGGCACGCTCGACCCGCGCGCTTCGGGTGTGCTGGTCATCCTCGTCGGACCGGCTGTGCGCCTCAGCGAATACGTCTCGGCATCCGATAAGCGCTACCAAGCCATCATCCGCCTGGGCGGCACCACCGATACCTACGATGCCGACGGAAAATTCACCCCATCCACCGATCCGTCGAACATCACCGAAGCGCAATTCGAAGAAGCGCTCAAGACCTTTATCGGTGAAATCGAACAAACTCCCCCACCCTACTCCGCCGTCAAAGTCCAGGGGCGCAAAGCCTACGAAATGGCGCGCAAAGGCGAAGAGGTGGACCTTGAACCGCGCAAGATCACCGTACATCACCTTGAGGTCCTCGAATGGACTCCGCCCGAAGTCGTGATTGACGTGCATTGTTCATCCGGCACGTACGTCCGCTCGCTTGCGAACGACCTCGGCAAAAAACTGGGCTGCGGCGCGTACCTTGTCGGTCTGCGGCGCACCAAAAGCGGACGCTTCACCCTGCGCGATTCCGTGCCCCTGCGTAAGCTGCAGGAAGCCTTCACCGCCGGAAACTGGTATCAATACCTCATCCCCGCCGCTGAAGCGCTCGGCGACTGGCCCGCCGTGGAACTCAACCCCGATGAAGTCGAAGGCGTGCGCCATGGCCATCGCGTCAAGGCGAAGGAAGCCGATACCGTCCACACGAAAGTGCGCGGCGTCAGCACCCAGGGCGAATTGGTCGCATTGATGGAATTGATGGTCAATGAAGACGGCTCCAAGGAATGGCAGCCCAAGAAAGTCTTCTTCACTTCGGATTAAACAATGGAATAGGATAAAATTAAGCCGCCGTCAAGGCGGCTTTTTTGTATGCGACATTACCATGCCCTCGAAGAAGTATCCCTGCAACACTCATGGCTCACCGTCGGCGTTTTCGACGGCGTCCATCGCGGTCATCGTGAGATCATCCGCAAACTCGTCCGCGAGGCTCACGCGAACGACGCGCCCGCCGTTGTATTGACCTTCGACCCGCATCCCGCCAGCGTGTTGACCGGCAGGAACATCCAATGCCTGACCACGCCGGATGAACGCGCCGAGATGCTCGGCTCGCTGGGCGTGGATGTGGTCATCACCCAGCGCTTCACGCGGGACCTCTCGGCTGTCCCCGCCCATGAATATATGTTCCGGCTGAAAACGCGCCTGGGACTCACCCGCATGTTGATCGGCTACGATTTTGCGCTCGGCAAGGGACGCGAAGGCAACGCGCCGCGCCTCGCCGAAATCGGCAGGGAGTTGAATTACGAGGTCGAGGTCGTCCCCGCCGTCAGCGATGAAAGCGGCGTGATCTCCTCCACCGAAATCCGCAAACTCATCTCCACCGGCAATGTGATCGAAGCAGGCAAACTCCTCGGCTATCCCTACGGGATGGGCGGGATAGTCATCCACGGCGCGGGACGCGGAAAGAAGATCAACTTCCCGACGGCGAATATTGACTACCCAACGCAGAAGGCAATTCCCACCAACGGAATCTACGCCTGCTGGGCGGTGCTCGATGGCGAACGCTACATGGCTGCCACAAACATTGGGCTTAACCCCACCTTCACCCCCGAACGGACGTCGCCCAGTCTCGAAGCCTACCTGCTCGATTTCGACCGCGACATTTACGACCAATATCTCAAAGTGGAATTCGTCGCCCGCCTGCGCGACGAGATCCGCTATTCCTCGGTGGATGCCCTCATCAACCAAATCCAGGACGACGTAAACCAGACCCGCGCCATTTTGAGCAAACGCCGGTGACTTTACAACCCATCTCACGGGATACTGCGAGATTCGCCTCGCCTCTGCCTCTGTAGAGCAACATGAATCCTCTGCGAGGGCAAGTTGTTGCGGCACAAGTAAACTGCGCAAGATTATTTATAAATCGGGAAAGGTCGGAGTTCATGCGGAAGCGCGCGGGAATCATTTTGATCGAAGACGGCAAACTTGCCCTGATCGAACGCCACAAACAAGGACGCCACTACTTCGCTTTTCCCGGCGGCGGCGTAGACGAAGGAGAAACGGACGAAGAAGCAGCCGTCCGCGAAGCGGAGGAGGAATTGGGAATCCGGGTCGAAATTCTGCACAAAGCGGCGGAGGTCCACCGCCTGAACAAATGCGACCAGGTCTATTTTCGTGTCAAGCGGGTGGGCGGGGAATTTGGAACCGGCGCGGGCGAAGAATATGGGGAACCCAACCCCGAACATGGAACCTACCAACCCATGTGGATGCCAATCGAGGAAATATCCCACAACAATGTCGTCCCGCCAGGCTTGGCGGAATTCGTAGTCAGGTCATGCAAGGAAGGTTGGAAGGCGGAAACGGAAATCGTTTTCGAAAGGTGAAATGATACAAAGCGCGGAAATTGCACGCGCAAACGTATACTTTCAGCAAGACCTTACGATATTGTATGGTTTAGGCTACACGAAACCCAAATCCTTTTGAATTTGTAAGGGTGGTATCATTGGAATGGCAGCAGGGGGGACCTAGATTCCAAGACCTGGTATGTCTTACCTGCGCTTGCGCCAACATCAATCTTGCAGGCTCGACATGATTTATGTTTTTGGTTTTAGGCGCTCCTGCGTGGTCTGTTGATTCGCCGCTCTTGGAAAACGGACTCTCTCAATTTTTAATGAATCCCTTTCTTCATTTCCTGTCCTGCCCTCCGTATAGGAGGAAAGATCGCTCCAACGGGGAATCCTCATACCATCATATGGGAAGGAACACGCGCCGGTCTGGCTGTGCATCGCTTGCCATGAATCCATTATGGAGGTGAAACGCAAACAACAAAAAATTGCCTAACCCAGCCCCACCCATCTTCATCAGTTCGATAGGAGAAAAAAATGAAAAAAATCAGTCTCTCATCTTTTCTAGCAATAATTGGCGCATTTTTGATTATTACCACAGCCCTTGCGTTGATTTCCAATGGCAACTTCGAGACCGGCGACTTCACCGGCTGGACCAAAACCACCGGCATCAACGTTGGTTTTAATTCCCCGCTCTCTCCCGGAGGCGCCGACCTGAGCGCCGTCGTTGGTGGTCCCGCTGTAACGCCATTGAGTTTATCCGACCCTAATAGCGGCAACAACATTTTGTTTCCCGCTTATGGTCACTACTCCGCTCGAATCAACAGCGAGGATTCCTATAGCGGGGGGGCGCTTGGAGACCTTGGTCAAAATGCAAACATGATCACACAGGATTTTACGGCAGTTTTATCCGGTGTGGACAACCAGGCGCATGTGCGGTTTGTCTATTCGGCAGTGATGGTAAACCCTGTTGACAACCCCCATACGGATGAACAGAAGCCCTATTTCCGTGTGCGCGCCATCAACACCAGCAATGGCAACGATGTGTTATATGATTTCTCTTCCTATGTCGGTGAACCCGGCAAGAACTGGCAGAACGGTCCTTCCTTTGGGGGTGGAAGCGATTTTTGGCAGTACCTGGATTGGGTCTATGTGGACCTGGCTTCCAGCGCGGCTCATCCCGTTCAAGCCGGCGACATTATCCGACTGGAAATTTCAGCCGCCGGTTGTTCCCTTGGAGGACATCCCGGATATGTTTATGTGGACGAAATCACGGATGGCGATATTACGGGACCAAACATTAAAGCCGTCGGTCCGGCAACCGCGCAAGCGGGTTCCACGATCACCTACACCTATACCTACAATAACGGGTCGGGCGTCAGTGTTGACCCGACCATCGTGATAAACCCGCCTGCCAATGTCACCTTCACAACCCTGGGAGATCCTGTCAATTGCAGCGGCTTCGCTCCGGTCACCTGCACTTTTACCGGCGTTCCCGCGGGCGGATCGGGCAGTTTTACCGTAACGGGTGATATTGCCCCCGCCGCTGCCGGCACGACGATAGCCCATGGAGATTACAGCATCAGTGCAACAGGCTTCCCAACCGTGGGCGGTCCCACAGTATTGACCGTTGTTCCGGCAAATTCCGCTCCGGTGGCCGTTGACGATACATACTCCACCCACATGAGCGTTGTGCTCAACGGAACCACTGTTTTCGCAAATGATTCGGACGCCGACAATGATACATTGACGGGTATAAAAGTCACCGACCCCGCCCACGCCTCCGCCTTCTCCTTCAACCCAACCACCGGTCAGTTCTCCTACACTCCTGAAAACGGTTTCCAGGGCGTGGATTCATTCACTTACATGGTCAACGACGGCAGCGTCAATTCGAATATCGCCACCGTGACCATCAACGTCACGCCGCTGCGGGCAGTTTTGAAATCCCTCGCTTTGTACGATGGCTGGGTAAAAGAGTCGAGCGAAACCAGCGATACAGGGCTGAGGATCAATGGAGTCCATAAAAATCTTCCCGTTGGAGACGACGGCAACGACAAGCAATGGCGTTCCATCCTGCACTTTAATACCGGGAGTTTGCCGGATAATGCCGTGATCCTCTCGGCGGCATTAAGGGTAAAAAACACCGCCATTCTCGGAGTCAACCCCTTCACCACACATGGAAACATGGTGGCGGATATGAGAAGAGGTTATTTCGGGACCAGTCCTCAAATGCAGAGCATGGATTTTCAGGCCCCCGCCTCGGTAAACAGCATAGGAAACTTCGCCCCCATTGCAAAGCCGGGATGGTATCAAATAACCCTGGATGCAGGCTACTATCAGTATCTTAGCCTGACGGGACCCGTCCAATTCCGCCTGCGATTCGTCCTCGACGATGACGATGACAGGGTGCAGGATTACTTCAGAGTATATTCCGGCAACGCAGCCAAAAAGGCAAACCACCCTCAACTCATCATTCAGTATTATGTGCCCCTGCCGTAAAGATTACGACACAACATTGGCAGAAGCATAAAACCCTCTTGAAACTACGACGGCGGCTTTCAGCCGCCGTCGTAGTTTTTTATTCCCGCAAATGCTCCTTTGCGAATATGCCGCATCCGCATGGGGTGAGGAGGCCAGCAATCAGATGCAAACAAAACTGTAATTGCCGCTGTTAGGAGATTGCAAGCCTCGGTTTATCTCCAAACTATATAATATCAACCAATGAAGACGTTTGCAAGAAAATACGCTCCCGCGCAGGCTGCCGGGCGTATGTCACCCGAATCAATATACAAGGGTGGTGTGGTGGTGGTTCTGCTGCTGGGGGGGGTTCAAGCAGGTCTTTTTCTTTTTATTAAAGAAGGTTCCACTTCTGCCGTCATCAACGACATTCTAACGGCGGTCAGCACGCTTGCCGCCGTGTTTGGCATGGCATACGGCGCGCATTGGTCGCGGCGCCTTGACCGCCGCCTCGGAGCAGCCTGGTACTTGTTTACGCTGGGAATGGTTTTCTGGGCGCTGGGGGATATTCTATGGGCGTTTTACGATCTATCCTTCGGGGAGGTCCCCTTTCCGTTCATCGGAGATGCGTTCTATCTTTTGACTTATCCATTCCTTCTCGTCGGAATCCTGCTCATACCCCGGCAGGATAAGACGTCCACCCAGACGGCGTGGGTCTGGCTCGACTTTTTCATCGTGGTTTTTTCGTCGTTCGGAATCTATTGGAACTTTCTGATCGGACCGACGCTCATGGACCGCAGTCAGTCGTGGCAGGCGGTATTGGTCAATTCCGCCTACCCGGCAGGGGATTTTCTGCTCATCCTGGCAATTACGTTGATCATTTTCCTGCCGCATTCCCCAACCTGGTTGAAGCCGATGCGGTTCATGCTGGCTGGGCAGGTCATGACGGCAATTGCAGACAGCATCTACGCCTATCAAACCATCAACGAGACGTACTATTCCGGAGCCTGGTTCAACCTTCTATTTTCCATTGGACCGCTGTTGATCATGTTGAGCGGTTTGTCGCAGGCGGTTGCATCGAAAAACGTTTTGATCGAGCAGCGCACCGTCCCTGTGCAATCATGGCCGGGATATCTGATCCTTCTCCGTCTGGTTGTGCCTTACATCTGGCTGTTATTCGCCTATGCCGCGCTGAATATGGATAAAACTTCAAAGCAGGCGCTCCATCCCGCTCAATTCTCCATGTGGGTTAGCGGCATCATCGTTCTGCTCGCGATTCGACAGATCCTTTCCACGCTCGATAATGACCGCCTTGCCGGCGAATTGCGCGGCATGAATGACACGCTTGAAAAGAGGGTCGCCGAACGTTCGTCCGAATTGATTTTGATGAACGCGGAACTGCGCAGGCAAATGGAGGAACGCAAGCGGGTCGAGATGATGCTGCGCGAACGCGAGGAAAGACTCGCCCACTTCGCCCTGCACGATGCCCTGACCGGCCTGCCAAACCGCTCCCTGCTCAGCGACCGCCTCTCGCAAGCCCTGCAACACTACCGGCGGACAAAGGAATATTTCGCCGTCCTTTTCCTCGATCTCGACAACTTCAAGTTCGTGAACGACAGCCTGGGACACCTGCCCGGCGATCAATTGCTGATCCAGGTTGGGAAGCGGCTATCGTCGGTCGTTCGGGGGGAGGATACGGTGGCGCGGCTGGGAGGCGATGAGTTCGTGATTTTGCTCGAACGGTTCAGCAATGAAGATTTTGCGCCCACGATTGCCAGGCGCATTTTGGATTCAATGAACGAACCGTTTTTCCTCGGTTCTCACTCCATTTACCTGACGGCAAGCATTGGGGTGGTGCTCGCCAGCCCCGATTACCACAATCCCGTTGAGATCATTCGCGATGCCGACCTGGCAATGTACAAGGCAAAATCGAACGGGAGGTCGCATTTTGTGATCTTTACGCAGGGCTTGCGCGCCAATATCATGGATCGCATAACGCTCGACTCGGACCTCCGTCAGGCGCCGGCGTTGAACCAGCTCATTTTGCAATACCAACCCATCGTCTCGCTGGAAGCGAACAGACTCGCCGGCTTCGAAGCCCTCGTCCGCTGGCAGCATCCCAACCGCGGCTTGATCGGTCCCTCCGAATTCATCCCGATGGCGGAAAGCAACAGCTTCATTGACACCATCACGCATTGGAGCATCCAGCAAGCCTGCCGCCAATTGCATGAATGGCGGGATAGATTCCCGTCCGGGTTCCCGCTGGGCATCAGCATCAACCTCTCCCCGTTGTCGCTCAGGCGGGTGGAACTCCTCCAATGGGTGGATGAAAACCTGCGCGCCTTTTCCCTGCCTTCCAACTGCCTGACGATTGAAATCGTGGAAACCGCCCTTATTCAGGATGCCGACCTGGCAAAACGTGTCTTTAACGATCTGCGGGCGCTCGGCGTCAAGGTCAGCCTGGATGATTTTGGAGTAGGCTATTCGTCCCTCGGCTACCTCAATGAATATCCGATTGACATTCTAAAAATAGACCGCTCCTTTGTAAGCCGCGTAACCAGGAGCCGGGAAGTGGCTTCCATTGTGCGCGCCATTATCACCCTGGGAAGGGAACTGGAAATTGACATCGTTGCCGAGGGAATCGAATCGTACGAGCAAGCCGAGTTTTTGAAACAGGCGGGGTGCGAGTATGGTCAGGGATTCCTGTTCTCCAGGGCGATCTCCCCTGCGGATATTCAAACCTTATATTTCAACTAATTGAATGGAAGAGCCTGGGGGCATGCCGGGAAAAGGCAGCATTACATTTTGACCCGCCACATTTCCATCGGTCTGTCGTATCCCCGCAATTCGCCCTGAAAGCGCGACAGCGAATTGGGTGCGGCGTTCCGTTCCAGAAATTCGAGCACCTCCGGGTCGCTGCGAATGGTCTCGGAGAAAACCGCCTCGCCGCCATTGGAAAAGCCCGGCAGACGCGCCGCAATATTGACCGTGGAACCGAAGTAGTCCAGCCGGTCGTTCAAGTTGACGGCGATGCACGGACCGTGATGAATGCCCACCTTGATGAGCAGGGGCGGCACGCCGCGCGCGGCAAGTTCCTTTTGCACGCTCCAGATCGCGCGCAGGGCGGAAACCGGCTTGCGGAACGCCGCCATGATACTGTCGCCCATCGTCTTGATGATCGCCCCGCCCTCGGCAGCAATGGAGCGTTCGAGGATCTCGAAATGTTCGCGCACCCGCCCGAACGCGGGCGCATCGCCGATCTCGCGATAGAGTTTCGTGGAGTTGCGCAGGTCGGTAAACATCAACGTGGTGGACCCGACGGAGATCTCCTCTTCGGGGCGCAGGACTTCGCTGGAGAACAAATCGCGAAAAACCTGCAGGGTGGTCACATCTGCCGCGGTTGCTGCCTGGTCCGACCAAGCCGTGCGTTCCAGTTGGAAGGTCTGGGTGAAATCGGTGCGGTTGAGCAGGCGGATATACGGCGATAACCCAATCGGTTGAATGTCGGTACTCCAGCCGAGGGCATCGGCATGGAAATCCTTTTGCGCGGGACCGTCTTTTACGGCAATCAGGTTCTGGGTGCCTTCGAGCCCCGAAGCGCGCAGGCGGTAACGTCCCTCCTGGAGCATGGTGGAAATGGGCAGTTCTTCGCGCGGCGGCACGACCAGCGAGAAAACGATATGCGGCTGTTTCTGCGGACTGCCCACGCAAAATTCAACCGCCGCATCCACAGCGCGAACCGAAGGATTCGGGCGGAAGATGACCTCCACGTTATGGTCGAGATTCACGTGAAAGTCAATCTCACAGGTGCTGCAATGCGACTTGCCGGATAACTCGTTGAGGTGCGCATGGTCCCTGGCGACCCCGCGGCATTCAGGGCAGAGCAGGTCCCAATACATATCCAACATGCCGGCGCGCGTGGCTTTTAGGAACGTCTCCAGCACTGCGCGGCGCGGAAGCCCCCAACCGTCGGCAAGGGCATAGGGTCTCATGCGCTGAATGGACAGGTCGTCGGCGCGGTGCAGGTACTCGTAGAGTCGGTCCAGGATTTTCACGTCCGCGCCGTCTGCCCGCAGCCGCTCGCTCAGCAATTTGAGGCGGGCGTGTCCGCTTGCGGTGAGATTCCTTCCCGTCGCAACGACCAGCAGCGGGTCCCCGCGTGAGGCGATGCGGTCGTACAGTTTGTATGCCTCACCAAACCGTCTCCGGCTGTACATCCCAATTCCAAACACAATGGCGAGATCGCCCAACAGGTGGCGGGGTCTGATCCAGGCTTGATACGTCAGGCGTGTGCCGGAAGGCTCAAGGCGTTCGAGGCGGCAATCCACCCGCATTTCCACCAGCGGACCCGTGCGATAACGGCGCAGGATGCCAAACCGGTAGGGGTAGGTCCACTCGAAGGGTTCCTCCTCCCATTCCACCCGGATGGGAAGTTTGAACCGGACAAGTTTCACGCCGTTTTGAATGCCGAGCATTTGCATGGGCGGCAGCCCCGTATCGCGGTTGAAACGGTTGGTATCCGAAACGAGCGGCCACAAGGCTTCGGGCGTCGAAGCCAGATCCCATATCCACGTGTAGTGATATTCCTGTGTCATGATAGATAGACGGATAAATTTGGATAATTTTACCCGTCATTTTCCACCCAAATATTGCAGTCCGATGGCGGTTAGAGCGAGATCAAACCAAGTTCGATGCCCCGCTTCACCGCTTCGGTGCGGCTCGCCGCGCCCAGTTTCGCATACAACGACGAAAGATGGAACTTGACCGTGTGCTCGCTGATGCCAAGCAGGAGCGCGATTTGTTTGTTGGCAAGCCCTTCCGCCATGTGTTGGAGGACTTCCTTCTCCCGAACCGTGAGCGGCTCTGCAAGCGACTCTTCCCCCAAAGCCCCCCCTCCCCTTGGCAGGCGCATCAACCCCTCGACCAGGCTTGGTGCGCCGACCCAAAGCCCCTCCGCCACCGCCAGCGCCGCCGCCGAAAGTTCATCCGCGCCGGCATCAGCAGGCAGGACGCCCCACGCGCGCAGGCTCGAACTCAACAGCGCGCGCACAGACTCCAGGTCGTCCGTCAGGAACAACAGCGCAATATTCCCCTTCTCTTCCGGCAAACGCGCCGAAGAGACCGAGGCAAGCACTGCCACCTCGGTCTCTTTTTCGTTCACATCAGCAAGGCGCACAACCTCGCCCACCACGCGAATGCTGGGGTGGCGATTGAGCATTTCGCGCAGCCCCACCCGCAGTGCATGATTTGGCGAGACGATGGTGACTCGAATCAAATAGATTCTCCCATGTCATTGCGGGGAGCGGCAGCCCCGAAGCAGTCTCCACCGAATAGATAAGATTGCTTCGACCATTTCGCAGTCTCGCAATGACATCAACGTTCACCCACAACGACGTTCACAACCTGCAATTTGCCGCCGCGCAGCACATCCAGCGGCGTGGATTGACCGACCACATCTCCGCTCAGGCGGACGAACAGTTCGTCGTGATGTTCCACCGCGCCGCCAGACACCCCAACGAGGATGTCGCCCACCATCAAACCGCCTTTTTCCGCCGGGCTGTCTTTTTCGATGCCGACGATCAACAAGCCGGTTTCCTGCCCGCGTTTCAACTGGCTTTGCGCCTCGGCGGGCAGGTTCACGGTCTGGCTGCGAATGCCGAGGTAGCCGCGTTTGATCTTTCCGTGCGCGGCGAGCGTTTCGGCGGCTTTCCAGGCGATTTCAACCGGAATGGTGATTGCGCCGCTTCCGCCAAAGCCGGAGGTGTTGATGCCATATACGCGCCCCTCGCCGTTGACGAGCGGTCCGCCGGAGAAGCCGGGGTAGGAAACGAAGTCGGTCCTGATGTATTTTTCCAACATGCCGCCGCGCCCGGTGCGGACGGGTCCGCCGATGGCGTTGACTGTGCCAAAACTGGATTCGATTCCGTTTTTGGAGGGACGCCCGACCGCCAGCACGAACTCTCCCACGCGCGCGGCTGATTTCGCAGTTTCAGCGGGAACGGCTGAGGCGGAGTCTAACTTCAATACCGCGAGGTCGGTTCCCGGGTCCCGACCGGCGAGGCGGGCGGTGGTTTCATTCCCATCGGGGAGCAGAATTTTGATATCCTCATCGCGTTCCACCACGTGATCGGCGGTCAGGATCAGGTCTTTTGCAAATGCAATGCCGCTGGCGGGAAGGCGGCGGCGCGCGTCCACCATCACCGTGAATTTGCCCGCTGCTTCAGCGGCGTTTGCCATTGCTTCCGAAAGTTCGGTAAAAATATTTTTGCTCATGGGGTACTCCTTTGCGCCTCATTCTAGCCGTTGCGCGTTGGGAGTGTATCGGTGAAACGGGCAGCCTGCTACTGGACGTTTGGGTAGGTGATGTAACCGGAGACGAACGGGATGATTCATAAATCTTCTTTCATTTCCGTCCCTCACGGTTGTTTTCCTCTCGCTTTTTGTTCGAGAGGCAGGAGGGCGGCAAGAAGTTTTTCGTGCGTGGGGGTCGGGATTCCCGCCGCCCTTCCCAAACGGATGACTGCACCGGTCTGCTCGTTCAACTCGGAGGGTCTGCCTTCCATCATGTCCTTTTGCATGGAGGCAAGCATGGCGTACGGCAGGGCGTCTATGCGTTTCATCGTCTCGGCAACCAGGGATTCGGGGAGCATCACGCCCCGCGCGCGCGCCACCGCCGCCGTCTCGTTCATGGCATCAATCAACATCTGGCGCGCCGCGGGGTCTTCGCGGTAGGCGCCGATCGGCTGGCGGGTGTAGGCGCCTACGCCGCTCGTGCCGGAGATGAAGACGAATTTTTCCCACATCGTCACGTGAATGTCGGCGGGTACGTCCACGAGGATTCCATCCAGTGCGGCGAACATCCGGCGGATGGATTCGATTCGTTCGCTTTTCGAGTTGTCCAATTCGCCGAAGGCGATGTACGGCTGGACGCCCACATGACGGATATGTCCCGGCGCTTCGACGAACGAACTGATGCGGCACAGCCCGCCGACGACGTTCCTGCGGTCGAACGCGGCGAGTAGTTTATCCATGTGTTCGATGCCGTTGAGCAGGGGCAGGATCACGGTCTGCCCGCCGACCAGCGGCTTCATCTGCGTGATGGCGGCATCCAACTGCCAGGCTTTGACGGCGAGCAGGATGAGATCCGCTTCGCCGACGGACTGGGGAGAGTCGCTTGCTTTGGCAGGGTGAACCCGGAAATCGCCGCTGATGGAATCCACGCGCAAGCCGGAGGTTTGGATGGCGGCGAGGTGCATGCCGCGGGCGATAAAGGTGACATCCTGCCCGGCGTGCGCCAGCCTGCCGCCGAAGTATCCGCCCACGCCGCCCGAACCAAAGATGACGATTTTCATTAGCCGCTCCGGTTTTGTTTTCAATGCACAAATACAGTTGCAGGAGGGAAGTATATCTTACGCGCGGGGTCTGCTATAATCTTTTCGGAGAATCGAATGGTCCAGGCGCTTCGTCCCACCCTCATTACGGAAAGGTTGACCCTGCGTCCGTTTACGATGGACGACCGCGAGGCGCTGCTGGTAATTACACAGGAGCCGGATATCTTCCGGTACTTCCCCGCCAAAACCGCCTGGAATATGGAGAAAGTGGAGAGGAACATCCAGCACCAGATCAATCATTGGAAGATGTTCGGCTACGGTCAAATGGCGGTGACGATGCGTGAGACCGGTCAACTGATGGGCTGGTGCGGGCTGGAGTTTTTGAACGACACGAAGGAAACCGAGGTGGGATACCTGCTGGGTCGCGCCTTTTGGGGCAAGGGCTTTGCCACCGAAGCGGCGCGCGCATCCGTGCAGTTTGGGCTGGAGGAAGTCGGGCTGAAGGAAATCATTGGCTTGACCGACCCGTTGAACGTCGCATCGCAGCGGGTGCTGGAAAAATGCGGGTTGAGTTTCACCTGGCGGCAGGTCTATTTCGGGATGGAAATGTTCCGGTTCGCGATTCAGGCTTGAGGTCCGGGTTGAGGCGGGGACGGAGAGCCTGCTCAATTAAAAGCAATTTACTTGTACCGCAACAAGCGGGATGAATCTCGCGGTACCGCATAAGGTGAGTTAAAAAATCCTGCCACAGATTACACAAACGTTCAATTCCGTAAAACTGTGTAATCCGTGGCAGAACACGTTTTTTCGACTTTGAATCAGGCGGGGACCGCCTCTGCTTTGGGCAGTTCGTCGTGATCGGGCAGGATGGTCTCAGCGTTGTGGATGGCGGGGATGAAGTATCCAGCCATCCCAACCATGACGGCAATCAAACCTGAGAACACGATGAGCAATCCCATGCCTGCGCCGGGACCCGTGCCCACAAGCCAGCCGAACACCTGGGAGAGGCTCGATGTGGTGCGCATCTGCGGTTCGAGCACAAAGTCGGCAAGTGTGCCGGCGATAATGGGCGAGATGGGATTGGTGAGCCACGCGATCAGGCGGCGCGCCGAGAACACACGTCCCTGCACGTCCGGCGCCACCTTGGATTGCCAGATGGCTTGATTCGAGCCGTTGACCAACGGGACGACGATTGCGGAGAGCGCGATGCCTGCGATCCAGACCGGCAAGCCTCCCACCAGACCCATGACTGCGGTGCCCAGCCCTGAAATGATCCAACCGAGCAGCACGCCGTGAACGCGACGTTTGAACCCGCCCCACGCGCTCATGATCAAACCGCCCGCCAGTCCGCCGATCGCGCCTGCGGTTTGCACCGAGCCGAACATGAGGCTGTTATTGTCGGAACGAGAAAGGACCATGGGGGCGAGCAGGGTGAATGCAATGCCCGAAAAGAGATTGCCGGCAAAGAAGATCAACTGCAACCCAAGCAGGCTGGGACGCGCAAAAATGTATTTGAAACCGTAGGCGGCTTCGCTCCAAATGCTTCCCTGCCCCTGCGCTCCCTCCTCCGTTCGCGGAGGCTGGGGCACATGGACGATCAACAGGGCGCCGATGGCAAGCAAAAACGTGACCACATCGAAAAACAGGATGCCCGTAAGACCGATGATCGGAAGCAGCATCCCAGCCAGCATGGGGGCAACGACTCCGGGTCCCGCCTCGATCAGGGACATCATGCCGTTGGCGCGTCCATATTGCTCCTTCGGCACCATGGTGCTGATCGCGGCGGAATATGCGGGCCACTGGAACGACATGCCCAAGCCGTAGATGACCGAAGCGAAATACAGATGCCAGAATTCGAGAATGCCCAGCCACTGAAAGACCAGGATGAGCACGGTGGCGATTCCCGCCGCCAGGTCGCTGACCATCATCATCAGTTTGCGGTTGTGGCGGTCCACCATCACACCGGCAATGGGCGAGATGAGCAGGAACGGGGTGATGAAGAAGACCTGCATCAAGCCGAGCGCGGTGGCGCTTTCGGTCTGTTCGTACATCCAAATGGTGAGACCAAACTGGCTCATGGAACTTGCCAGCACGGATACGATCTGCCCCAGCCAGACGATGGTGAAGCCCGTCATGCCGCTAAGGCGTTTTGTGGAAGTTTCCTGCATCATTTCTCCTCTGGGTCTAAAGCAATTTTTGAATCCCGAAATTCCGCTTCAGGGCACAATATTCCATTTTCTGAAAGCAGAACTTTCGGAGTTCGTCCCGGCAGCCGGTCGTAAGTTTTTAGAAAACAAATTTCTGCTCAAGCCGCCGGGAGCGTATTTTAAAATACTCAAGTTGCCACCTTCCAATAGATTTTCTAGGTTCCCCGCCCAAAGCCCTCACCCTGCTCTCTCCCATCGGGAGAGGGGGAAGTCATCCCAGAATATATAACCTTGTTTGGGGTGAGGAAAGCCTCTTGAAACCAAGGCAGCAACTCGGGTTATCTTAGACTTCTTGTATAAGTGCTCCCGCCGCAGTCCTCGGCGGCGGGGACGCCGCCTTGAGCAAGGTAAAAAAGTGACTTTTGCAAGAAGTCTAATCTATTTCGACCGGTTACTGAAAGCCGCCTTCAAATCCAATACGAAAAGCGCAAGAGGTCTTCCTGCGCTTTTCTCCGGCTACTGCATCATTCGCATCATCGGATTGAGATATAGGTACAACATCTCTCACTCTCCTTCTGAGTAAGGGAAAAACAGGACGCGCAATTCGAAACAGGCTTATTCGACGAATATTTCAACGTGCTCGCCGTCTTCTTCGTCGGTCACGTCAATGATCTTGCCGGTAACGCCCATGCGCAGGGCTTCCATTACGTTGCTCATATCCACGCCCTGAACTTCAGGGGCGAAATGCGCGCCGATTTTCAGCCCGGCATCCACGAGCGCAAGCGGTATCTGAACGGAGGCTTTGGAGCGACCGGTGCGGGTATCGGTGACGCGCACCCGCAGCATGCGCGCCCCTCCCGCAGAAGGCGGGCGCGGCGGAGTAGGGACTCCCTTGCGGGAATCGCTCAGCGCCGCGAGCAGTTTCGCGCCTTCCTCCGCGCTGATCTTGCCTTCCTCGATCAATTTCAGAATCTTCATTCGTTCTTCACTGTTTGCCATAGTTCTGGTTCTCCTTTCACCGTTCAGGGCATGCGCCTCCGAACAGACGTTTTCTCATCCTGCAATGACAGGCACGGTTTCTTCGGCGGGGTTTTCCACTTCGGGCTGTTCCTGCGTTTTGGGCAGTTTGAATTTCAACCAGATCGGGATGACGGACAACAGGATGACCGCCGCCGTCACCGTGAAGGGAACCGCCGGACCGAAACGCTCCCACATCTGACCGCCGATCCACGGCGCGGGCAGGGAGACGAGCCCCAGGCTGGTGCTGAACAAGCCAAACGCCAGTCCGCGCACTTTCTGCGGCACAGCCTTGCTGATCAGCGATTGATACGCCGGTCCCGAAATGCCTGCGCCCAACCCCGCCATGCCCCAGCCCACATAGTACAACCACTGGCTGCCGGAACCGGAAGGGATGTTCACCAGCAGAAACAACGCGCCAGACATGAACACCATGCCCATCGCAATGCCCACACGCTCGCCGGCTTTAT